>JAFSJO010000136.1 GCA_017449415.1 Synergistaceae bacterium | reverse complement strand
TTGCTCTGGCTCAATAACCTCTCTGAAATTCGTTTCGGGCGTGGCGGGTTCGATCTCGTCCTCGGAGGTCTGAACATTCTGAGCCTGATGCGGTGTGTTATCGCTGACTTTCAAATCTCTCTTGCGGGTCGCGGGCTTGGCCTCAAGGTCAGGTGTCGGAGTGTCAACCTCGCGCGGAGCATCCGGCATGTTCATATTCTGTTCGAGCTTAGGAGCGTCCGGGCTGATGTTGGGGGCGCTGTCACTGCTAGGTGTCGCGGGCTTGGCCTCGGCCTTAGGAAGTTCGCTTTTCTCTGAGACATCGCTGATATTTGCCTCAAACTCACGAGCCGGAGTGTCAGCCTTGCGCGGAGCGTCCGGCATGTTCATGAGCTTGGCAGCGTCTTGCGTGTGATGAGGCTCGTTATCGCTGACCGTCAAATCTTCCTCGGGCTTGGCCTCGACATGCTCGGCGTTGCTGTTGATGTTGGGAACTCCTGCGATCCCGGCGGCATTCGCGACCTCGGGCGAAGAGTCTTGGCTCTCGATCTCGATGTCCTCGTCCTTGTCTTTGATCTCTAACTCTTGCTGAAGCTCACGAGTCTCAGGCGCGGGCTTGGTGTTCAAAAGCTCCGACAGCTTCGCGATAGCCGGCTTAATGTCAGCTCCGCCGTTAATGATCTCGTTGGCGAGCGTCTCGACCTCGTGGCGCACGTCCTCCGGGAGAGCCTGCAATGTCTCTTTGAACTCGTCGGCTGTCATGTCGAGGAGCTGAGAAAACTCTTCATTAAATTTAATATCCTCATCGCTGTAGAAGACCTCTTGCCGCAACTCAGGAGCCTTAGCGTTCAAAGAATTTTTCAGCGACACGAAGATATCTTTAACATCAAAGCTCAAAGGCTCGGACGAAGGCTCAGGGTCGTTCATGTCCGCGAGGATATCAATGACGGAATTTGAAAATAATTTCCCGCCTTTGAACGTTATAAGGCTCGTATTAACCTCCGTCGGCGGCAGCTCTTGAAGATTTTCAGCCTCAAAAATTTCTATTGAAGAGTATTCCGTCATGAGACTGTCGAACAGTCCCGGCTCACCCTCGGCCTTGCCTGCGTTATTTGTTGTTGAAGTTGTCGGCTGTGAAGCCTGAGCCATGATATCGAGCGACGCAAAAATATCTGCCATTGTTAATAATCCTCCGTAAAATTTTATCTTTGTTGAGGACGCGACATTAACTCCGTGATACGTGCGGCTTTGGTGGGTTTCAGCTTGCCCATGATGGAAGCTCTGGCATCGTTTGGAAGTTTCATCATCAGCTCGACTGCGAGAGCGTCTCTAAGCTGTTCGACGATCGCGGCGGCGTTGCGTGCTGACATGTCCTGATAGGTTCGCGCCACCTGGTTCATAAGCTCCTGCTCGGCCTCCGTAGCTCCTTCTGCTCCTCCTTGGGCTGCCTGCTCGGCTTGCTGATTGCGGAGCCGTCTTTGAAGCCTTGAGACGTCGCGTGAGAGTTCCACAAGCGCAAGCTCTCTGTTCTCGTAGATTGTCATCTGCTCAACGTCTCTGCTCGTAAGCGCACGCTCCTGAGCGTCAAGCCTCCTCTGCCACTGTTCAAGCTCCACCGCTCTGCGCTCTCCGACGCTGAGGGCATAAAACTCCGGAACTTGGAAAAATTCCGCGAGCTGCTTGCCGACATACGGAACTCTCGGAACGATTGACCAGAACAGCGGCCGCCCGTCCCAAATTCCGCTGAGGTGCATACCTGTCGCCGTGCCGAGTGCCAAAAGGATCAGCCAGAAGAAGAAAGTCAGCTTTCCGAGCTTCTTTTTCTTTTTTTTCTTTCGGACTATCGGTTCTGACGGTGCCGGAGCCTGTTCGCCGCCGGGTGCCGGTCGTTCCTCCGCCATGCTAGCCAACCTCCCTTAACTTGCGATATATCGCCATGATATTTTTCACGTAACGTTTTGAAACGTCGGGAATGTTGCCGGAGTCCACGCGAGCCGGGCCAGCATTGTAAGCCGCGAGAGCCTTTTCAATGTCCCCGCGATATTTATCGGTTAGGTCTGAAATGTATCTTACGCCGCCCTCGATGTTCTGAGCCGCGTCGAACGGATCATTAACTCCCAACATGGCCGCCGTCCGTGGCATGAGCTGCATGAGACCCTGTGCGCCCTTGTTCGAGACCGCGTCAGTGTTCCAGCCGGACTCGACTTGGATCATGGCGCGTATAAGCTCGTTGTCGATGTTATATTTCTCGGCGCATTCGTCAATGACGCTCTGAAGCTCCTGATAGCTCGTTTTGCCGGAGATGTTTTTACCGCCGCCGGATTTTCTTTTAACTCTTTCAACGTCGTTGAGAACGTCTACGAATCTGCTTTTGAGAGGCTCGGCAGGCTGCTGATACATATTAAACTGTCTATTAATCTCGTCTATGCGACTTAGAACTCTGCTTACGTTAGTTAAGTTCGGCCCCATGTCTAATAAGCTCCTTTCCGTGAATATTGCATTGTCGCGACATCGTCGAGTTCATTCTGTTCTATTCCAAGCTGTTCATGAAAGTTTGCCTCTTTGAGGTGATCTATATATGTCTCCATTATTCTAACGTCCTTATGACGCTCTACTAATCTTGCTTCGGTGTTGACTATACGCCCGCGAACTTCGTTCAGTGAGTCCTTGCCTCTCGTGATGTCCGTGTCTATCGCGTCTATGAACTGTCTTTGAAACCACAAGTCAGTGGCCGAAATCATTTTTTCGCCCGTTGTGCTGAAATCCCGGATCGCCTGAGTTTTTTCGTTTTCGAGCTGTGTAATGTGATCCATGACGGCGCGTTCCTCGCTGCGTTCTGCGGCCAAGATTGCCTGTTCGTTTCGGCGGCTGTCCTCGCGGATTTTTAATATTCGGTTGAACTTCGCTATTCTCTGTTGCATGAGGTTAAATTATTTCGTAAATGTTGCGTCTGCCGTAGACGACGCGGGAAACATTCACAACGTTTTCAGCTTCGTCAACAGAGTAAAGAACGGTGTAATTGTCGACAGGGCAAAGCCTGATTTCGTTGCCTTTTTTGTCTTTTCCCCGAACTCGGTGAATTTTGGGAAAAAGTCCGAGCAACTCCACCGAAGACATTATGCGATCCGTTTGCTGACGAGCAGTCTCAGGACTCAAGAATGCCAACATTATGTAATTGTAAATTTCTCTCAACTGCTCCGCCGCTTCGTCAGAGTAAACCACTCTAAAATTTGGCATAATGCTCCTCCATCATCATTCTGACTTCTTCAGCCGTGTGATAATTCCCGGCTCTGATCTGCTCCATGCCCTCTTCAAACAACTCTACCAATTCTTTCTCCGTCATGTCATCAATGCAGGGGACGGGCAGCTCTTCGGGGTGCGACAGATCCATGATAGCCTTCTCCGTGATGTTCCTCACAAACTCCGAGTAAGAAATCCCGCTTCGATTAAAAACTTTTTCCGCCTGTTCAACCAGTTTCGGCTCAATTTCCAACATTGCTGTACTCATTGTCATTTCTCCTCATTAAAATTATTTTTCTTGCGTCTGTGTCGGATATGGCGCGAGCGCGAGCAATCTCTTGTCAGTATCTTGAAAGCTCGTGGGGTCTTCGACGCGCTGAGACAAAAAGTGCCTGACCTCTTCCATGTTCGCCAAAGCCCAATCGACGCGCATATTCGAGCCTGATTTGTAAGCTCCGATGTTGATCAGGTCCTCGGACTCCGCATAAGTCGCGAGCAGATCACGAACTCGCCCGGCCGCGTCAAGATGTTCACGCGAGACAAGCGCAGGCATGACACGGCTGACGCTGTCAAGGACGCTGACGGCGGGATAGAAATTTCTTGCGGCGATTTTTCGCGACAGAACAATATGCCCGTCCAAAATTCCGCGCACGGTGTCGGCTACAGGTTCGTTCATGTCATCGCCGTCAACGAGAACTGTGTAAATTCCCGTGATGCTCCCAACCTCACCGGCTCCGGCACGTTCAAGCAGCCTCGGCAACATCTCGAACACTGACGGAGTGTAACCTCGCGTCGCAGGAGGCTCACCGATCGCAAGCCCGATCTCACGCTGGGCACGAGCTACACGCGTAACCGTGTCCATCATCAATAAGACATCTTTGCCCTGATCTCTGAAATATTCGGCTATGGCTGTGGCGGTCATGGCAGATTTGAGACGAATCAAGGCGGGCTGATCCGAGGTCGCTATCACCAGCACCGAACGCCTGAGACCCTCCGGGCCCAAGTCGCGCTCAATGAACTCTCGAACCTCGCGGCCACGTTCGCCAACCAGCGAGATTACGTTCACGTCAGCGGTTGTGTAGCGTGCCATCATTCCGAGCAGCGTACTCTTGCCAACGCCTGAGCCTGCGAATATCCCTATACGCTGACCCTTGCCGAGCGTCAACATTCCGTCGACAACCCTGACCCCGACCGACAGCGGCGTATCAACCATCTTGCGCCTCAACGGGTGCGGCGGTGTCGCGTACAATGGGTAAAAATCGCTCGCAGCTATCGGGCCTTTGTCGTCTATCGGATTGCCGAGACCGTCGAGGACACGTCCCAAAAGAGCCTCGCCAACCGGGACTTCAAGCGGCCTATTCGTCGAGACAACATCACAGCCCGGCCCGACCTCCTGCAAAGCTCCCAGCGGCATGAGCAAAACTCTGTCATCACGAAAGCCAACGACTTCGGCATCAAGTTCGTGCGAGCCGTCTCTGAAGCATATATGACACAGATCGCCGACTCGGACATCGGGGCCTTGCGACTCCGCGACAAGACCAACGACCTGAACAATGCGCCCGTTGATTTTGATTAATGGCTTTTGGAGAAGATCGACTGAAAATAATTGAAACAAATCGGCATCTATGGTTATGTCAGTGTCGGCAACGCTCATTCTTTGTTCACCTGCTGAAAGATTTCATCAACAACGGACTCGACCTGCGTCATTTGGGTCTTCCACCTCGCGTCATAAACTCCCAATGCAGTCTCGACGATACAGCTTCCGTTCTGGACATTTGGATCGGATTTCAGCTCAACGCGCTTCGCGCCCCTCAAAGCCTCCTGAAACTTCGAGTCAAGCTCGCCTTCGAGATTTTTCATGTCATCAGGCGAGACGTAAATCAAAATCTGATTCTTGTCGCTGAGCCGCGAGAGTAGCTCCGACAGCACAGTATCTATGGTGTCGGGATTGAGTTCGACCTGCCGGAACAACATTCGCTTCAACATCTCCGTCCACATTCGGATCATTCGAGGCTGATGAAGCTTCACAAGCTCGGCGAAATTCTCGTCAAGTTTTTTCCCGACCCCCTCAATGACCCCGGCAAGCCCGGAAAATTTGTCGAGATATTCCTGCTCAACCTCGGCGCGTGCCTTTTGCAAGCCCTCTTCGTAGCCTTTGACCTGTCCTTCGGTGATAGCTTGCTCGCGAGCCTTGTCAGCAATCTTCTTGGCGTTGGCCTGAGCCTCGGACTCGAGAGTCTTTCTGCGCTTCTCATAGTCCGACTTGATGCCGCCGATCTCGCTTTCGAGTTTCTTCTTGGCCTCCGTCAGCTCGGCATTCTCGACTTGGGCGTTACTCAGGCTGTTCGTTAAGGCTCTTATCTGCGCGCCAAGCTCCTCAATCTCTTTCGTGTCCCGCTCGGGCATCTTCACCTGAACTTTCTGAACAGGCGGACGAGGAGCAGGCTTCTTTTCGGGGGCTGATTGCTTCTGCTCCGGGGGCTTCACGCCTGACTGCTTTATCTCGCTCTCAAGCATGCCAATCTTGACGGCCTGCGGCAACAGCCTGACCGTCCGAAGCACGCGCTGATGAGCAAGACCGCTAGACAATCATATCGTCTCCTCCGCCGGAAGCTATGACTATCTCGCCCTGTTCCTCCAGTCCGCGTATGATGTTCACGACTTTCTGTTGAGCCTCTTCCACGTCCTTTACGCGCACCGGTCCCATGAAGTCCATATCTTCCTGCAACATTTCCGCCGCACGCTTCGACATGTTTTTGAGGTACTTCGTTTTGAGGTCTTCTGTCGCGCCTTTGAGAGCGAGGCTGAGTTCCTTCATATCAACCTCACGCAACACGCGCTGCAGCGACCTGTCATCAAGCCGCATAGAGTCCTCGAACACGAACAGCCTCTTCTTGATCTCCTCGGCGAGTTCGGGATCGTTCTCTTCGAGATATTCCATGATGTTGCGCTCTGTGGCTCTGTCTGTGCTGTTGACGATCGCAACGACCGCGTCGATGCCGCCCGCGACGGTGAAGTCCTGGCCCATAACACTGCTTAACTTGCGTTCAAGCACTCTCTCAACCTCCCTCAAAACTTCCGGAGTTATTCTGTCCATGTTGGCTATTCGCTTCGTAACGTCGGCCTGTAAGATCGGGTTCAACCCGCTCAGGATCATAGCGGCCTGCGGCGGTTCGAGATACGACAGGATCAGAGCTATCGTCTGCGGGTGCTCGTTCTGAATGAAGCCAAGTATCTGGCCTGCGTCTGTGTGTCTCATGAAATCAAACGGCTTGACCTGAAGGCTCGCTGTGATCCTTGCGAGCAACGAGGCAGCTCTCTCCGGGCCAAGAGCTTTTTCGAGTACGTCTCTGGCATATTCAACACCTCCACGCGCCATGAACTCACGAGCCATCAAAATTTCCTGAGCTTCTTTCAAGACTGTGAGTTTTACATCGGGCGTTACCTTTCTTAAATTTGCAATTTCAAGCGTTATAAGCTCAATCGTAGAGTCATCGAGCCGCTTGTAAACTTCGGGAGCTACGTCACTCCCAAGCGAAACCATCAAGACCGCCGTCTTCTCGCGGCCTGTCAGTCCTTTAGCTTCCGGGGCTTTTTCTTCTCTGGGCATGATTAAAACTCCTTACTTGCCTTAATTGTCATTCGACAGCCATTCATTGACCAGCGTCGCGATCTCGTCCGGGTGGCTCTTGGCGTAGGCTTTGAGTTGTTCCTCCAACACTGCCATCTCGCCCTGGAACGCCAGCAAATCCGGCGACGTGAGCATCTCTTGAATGGTCGGGACTTTCTTGCCCTCGGCCTCGATCTCCTGAATGGCGAGTTTCGCACGCTTCATTCTCAGCCACACGTAGAACGCTATCGCGAGGATCAACAGAATAAAGAACGCCGCTACAGAGCCGTAGATCAGCTTCCACATTCGATCCTGTCTAAGCTGCTCGGCCATGGAGTCCGCGAACGCCGTTGAGAATCTCATAGCCCTCACGACGAGGCTGTCTCCGCGCTCCCTGTTGAAGCCGATTGCCGAGGAAATCACTTCCTGCAACGCCTCTAATCGCTCTTCGGTGATCTCGTTGTACTTGTCATCAATCAAGACCGAGGCCGACAGCCTGCGAACACCGCCGGGCGTTACGACCTGATCTCCTTTTCGAGTCGAGATCTCGTAGTTCGTCGTTGAGTTCGATCTGTTATATTCGCTGTCTATCGTGTTCGAGTTTATCGCGTAGCCAGGAATGTTCGTTGTGGTGCCGGGGTTGCCGTTGACCGGGTTGCCTTGGCCGGTGTAGCTCTCTTCCTGTCGCTCGTTGCTTCGAGGAACTCCCGTGCCGGTCTCGGGGTTGGGTGAGTACTCGACATATGAGCTTGTCCGCTTGTCGAAGTCCAAATCTATTCTGACCCTCACGACCGCGGTACCCGGCCCGAAGACCTGTTCGAGCATAGCCCGGACTTTGTTCTCAAGTTCTTTCTCGTGCTGTCGCTCCAATTCCCGCTGAACAGACGTAACTGTATTCGTCCCGTCGGGGTTGTACATTATCATCGAGTCCGAGACCATGTCCGAGAGTATTCGCCCGTTGGTGTCTACGACCGTTACGGAGTCAGGCTCCAGCCCGTCGACGCTGTGAGCAACCAAGTGAATTATCGACTTAACCTGAGTCGGGCCAATCGTCGCGCCCTGTCTCAGCCTCAGCAAGACCGAAGCGGTCGAAGGCTTCTGCTGTTCTAAAAATAATCTCTGTTCGGGAATAACGACACTGACCCGCGCATTCTCAACCGGAGCCATCTGTGATATCGTCCGAGCCAGCTCTCCTTCTATAGCTCTCATGTAAGCTATGCGCTGCTGAAACTCGCTCATGCCCATTTTCGAGTCGTCAAAGATTTCAAAGCCCGTCGTACCGCCCTTGGGCAGTCCCATCTGAGCCAGCGTCAAGCGGGTCTCGTAGATAGCTCCGCCCGGCATCAAGATCGCGCTCGATTTGGGGTCGAGCCTGTAGGGCAGATTATTTTCCTTCAGGTAGTCGACTATCGCCGCCTGATCCTCAACTTCGAGACCGGCGTACAGCGGTTCGTAGCTCGTCGAGCCCGTCATGAAGATCAAAGCTCCAAGCCCCCCGAAGACGAAGAGTACCGCTAAGATTATTGACGCTCTCTGCCAGAGTTTTAACGAGGCCCAGAAGTTCAGGAAGGAGGCTAACCAGCGTCTAATGCTGTCCATGATGTTTTACAAAGTTTTAGCCCGTAATGCGCGAAAGCGCCTGATAAGCGTCAAGAAACTTGTTGCGCATCTCCATGACCAGACGCAGCGCGGTGTCAGCCCTCGACGATGCCAAGACGACCTCGGAAATGTCATCAACGTCGCCTATCGCCATGTCGCGAATTTTCTTTTCAGCTTCCAGTTGGAGATTGTTTACGTTCTTGATCGAATCCGAAAGCATATCTTCAAATGACACTCTCGGAGCTTCTTTTGTCGTGTCTTGCTCTTTCAGCGGGGTAGCGTGTGTGTTGTATACGCTCCTTGTAGCCTTTTGGGTTCCGTTTTGTCCATATACTTGTGAAAAATTTATTAAAAAACGCTCCATTAAAGAACAGGCCTCCCGGTCAGATAATTTATTTTTCTCGCTCCGTCGATATGCTTCATTGTCATTCAAATTTTTTGATGTGATGCTGGGAAAGCCGACTGCCTTCTTCCTGAGGGCTGTCGGTCATAAAAATTCTCTTTCGCCCCTTCTAATTTTTTCTCACGCTAATTTTACACCCACTACTTTCATTTTTGGCACGGGCACACACAAACTTCCCCCGCGTCAAATTTTCAAGTCGGGCACAAAATATTTTCCGATTATACACTATAATTAACGCAATGAGGGGCTGGGGATAAAATTAATTTCCGCTCTCCGGCCATATATACCAAAGAAGGGAGATATCTTTTCATGAAGGCATTGTACGTTCTGTTGCTGACTGTTTCAGCAGTTTTGTTCTTTGTGGGCGCGTCGTTCGCCCTTGAAGCTCCAGACAATTACGCAGGCACCGTAACCGCCATTGACTTTTACCCCGGCGGCGCGAAATTTTCATTCAAAATCGAACCTGAGGGTGAGGAGGGAAACTTCAAAGCAACCTTGCCCGGAGCTTTCGACGCTGACTCCGTTCGGCTTCTGAACCCCGAGGACGTTGAGGGCGATATCCATGTTGAACAGTTCTCGCGGGAGCGTTGGACTCCGGCTCAGCTCGTGGAGCTTAAAAAGCAGATTGACGAACTCGACGAGGACATCAAGAAACTCGAAGCGAGGCGCGCAGCTCTGGAGCAGACTCTCGAAATGCTCGACGAACTCAAGCCGGAGAAGTCGAACCCCGTCGCTCTGTTGAGCTACATAAAGGACTCTCAGACGTTGAGGCTCGACACGGAGAACGCGCTCGTCTCATTGAAAGCCGACATCAGCAAGAAGCAAGCGAAGCTCAAAACTCTAACGTCAGAGCTGAACTCCAAAAGGCCAAGAGGCGACACGAGTTACATTGAAGTCAGCGGCAAGGCCATACGCGCGGCGGAGTTCACGGCGTTCACGTCAGCGGCCTCGTGGTATCCGAGATACATTCTCGACCTTGACACCTCCAAAGGGAGCATCGAGGTTGACACGTTCGTGAGGGCGGCTCAGAAGACGGGGCTGGAATACAAAGGCGACGTAACACTCCACACAAAGACTCCTGACGAGAGCATCACTACGCCGGTTATCAATCCGCTGAGGGTCGGTATCAAACCCAAAGAGGAAAAGATCGCGACGGTCGGCTCGGCGAGCTTCTCACGCAACAACAGAATGTACGAGTCCGCCAGAATGGAGATGCCAATGATGGACGAGGTGGCGATTGAAGAGGATTACGTGGGCGCGGCTCCAATGATGAAAGCGGCTGCTCCGGCGCGTGAGCCTCAGCGAGTTAAAGAGACCTTGGCCGACAGGACGATCGACGCTGAGGGGACTTTGCCCGGCGACGGTGTTGAACGTGAACTCGAAGTTTACATGAAAGACATCAAGCTGAAAGGCGACCTGATAATCCTCCTCGTTCCGGAACAGCGCAACAACGCGTGGATCATTGCGAGCATGGATCAAAGCAACGAGAAGCTGATCCCCGGATCGGCGGAGCTTAGAGTTGACGGCGCGACCTCCGGCAGGATCGCAATAGGCGAGTATGGCGAGAGTCAGAAAGAAATTCCGTTCGGCTACGCTGACCAGATTACCGTTAAGAAAGAGGCTCTCGTTGAGAAGACCGGCGTATCGTGGTTCAGCGGAGTCTTCACAAGCGGCTACAAGCTCGAAATCACGAACGGAACTCAGAGCGAACACCTCATCACAGTGAAAGACCGCTTGCCGATCCCGACGGACGAGAAGATCAAGCTCGATGTCAAACGCATTGAGCCGAAAGAGAAAGAGCGCGACAAAGAGAACAGGCTTACGTGGGAGATCACAGTCCCGGCCGGCGCAACCGTTCCTATAATCGTCGACTACACGCTGAGCTACCCGAGCGGCGAGACTTTACAGTACAGGTAGAAATTTCATAATGGGTCAGAATAATTTTTTGAAGTGGATAACTTTCCCTCCCGTCGTTGCGATCCTGACGATCATGTTGGCTCGCGCAATGGGGGAGGGCAGTATCGTCGGCGAGGTTGACTTAGCTATTTGGGGGCTTGTGTGGCTCCTGTTCATTGCGCTGAGTGTCCTTTATGGTCTGTTCATTGCCAACGGCTTCGGGGTCGGTCTCGTACCTTTGCAGGCTCTGGCGCAGGGGATCATCTTGTGCCCGATGTCGATCGTCTACGGCGCGAGAATGTTCCAGTGGCTCGGAGTTCTGATTGCTGTGTGCGGCGCGGCGGCTCTGGTCGTGGCTTACAATCAGGCCGAGAACGAACGCAACAAGACCGTCGTTGTCGAGGTCGAAAATGACATCAAGCAGATCCCGCTCAACTTCGTCATCACCGACGACACCGGCGCAATCTTGAACGCCAGCGAGGACATGTTGAAAGTGTTGAACGTCAACAGGATCGACACGCTCGGCAAGAATATAAGTGAATGGTTCAGCCCGGTCTCGAAGACCGCCGAGATCAACGAAAAGATCTGGGACGTGAAGCGCATCGGCATGGACAACGGGAGACGCTTCTATTTCGAGCTGACTCCCAAGGGTCTGCCGACCGGCGACGAAGGCTCCGAAGAACACGCGGGCAACGGTCAGCCTGTTCAGTTCATCGACCCGGATACTCAGCTTCATTCTTACCGTTACGGGCTAACGAGGATCGCCGACGAGCTTTACAGAGCCGGACGCTACAATCACCCCGTCAGTGCCGTAATGATCCGTGTTGTGTTCCCGCAGCTCCTGCCTGATGATGACATGGAGAAATACGTGAGGCCGTTCAGAGCTTACTGCGCGAGGGTCATCAAGGACGTGAGACAGTCCGACACCGTCATTCAGACCGGCGAGTTTCAGCTCTTGGCCGTGCTGTCCGAGTGTCCGTACCAGATGATCGAGAACATCAGCGAGCGTCTCACCGCGATCGTCAACGCTCTGTGCCCGACCTTCGAGGAATTTTTGCATGTAACAGTGTTGAACGTCTACGAATGTTTCGAGAACAATAACAACCTCCCGACGGCTCAGGAGCTTGTCGACAGGCTGACTCACGCAATGACGCGGAAATATTCAGCCAACGCGCTCTCGAACTGATGAGGAGTTAGGAGTGAGGGGTTAGGAGTTATCAATGAAAAGAAGCTTGCTCAACAAATTGATACTCGGAGCTTGCGCTTCGCCGTTTCTGTTCGGGATATTGATCTTCGTGCTTATCTTCGTGGCCGGAGATTTGCTCTTTCAGGCGGCGAAGTTAATCATCGAGCAGGGCGTAGCTTTCGGGGTCGTAACGAGATTATTTTTCTACAGGCTCCCCGAGGTCGTAGTTATGACGATCCCGATGTCCTCGCTGCTCGCTGGTCTGCTTGGAATGTCGACGCTGAACGCCGGCAGCGAGTTGATCGCGTTGAAGTCGCTCGGGATCCCGTTCACGAGGATTTTGCGCCCCGTGATCTTCACGTCGGTGTTGGTTGCGCTGATCGCGTTGGGCTTCAATGAGACAATCGTGCCGTTCGCCTCGATAGCCGCCGACAGGCTCATGAGATACGAAATCATGAAAAATCAGGCTTCGGCGATCCAAGAGAAAGTTTTTCTTCGCGACGAGGAGCAGGGACGCTTGAAGCGAGTTCTCTACGTCGACGAGCTGGACACAGGCAAAGGCTTGATGAGCGGCATCATGATGCACGAGTTCGACAACGAAGGACGGCTCACCACGACGCTCAACGCACGGCGAGGAATGTGGCTCGACAATCAATGGTGGATCGAGGACGGCCGAATGTACAACGTTACGAAGGAGGGCGAAATCGTCTTGCTGTTGAGGTTCGAGCGTCAGAAGCTCGCGCTGAGACTTTCACCCGAACAGTTGCAGCGAAGCACTCGACGACCCGCGAATATGAGCGCGCACGAACTTTGGAGCTACATCAAGCAGGCTGGCGAGGCCGGGGCTGACTTGTCGCGCCTTTGGGTCATGTTCCATTTGAAACTCGCTGTGCCGTGGGCGTGTGTGATCATGGCGGTGCTTGGCGCAGGCTTCGGAGCTTCGAGGCGGGGACGTTCGGGCGGCGGCGTTGGCTTCGGGATCAGCGTCGTGATAGTCTTCGCGTATTACGTCGTGATGTCGTTCTGTCGTGCGCTCGGCGAGGCCGGGAACATTCCTGCGGCACTTGCGGGCTGGGGGCCGAACTTCGTCTTCATGATCATAGCTTTCTTCTTCGCGTGGAGGGTCGACAAAATCTAAATGAACATCGCCTTGATAGCCGGGGAGGGAGCTTTGCCCGTCGAGATCGCCAAGAAGCTGAAGACCCTTCAACCCTCTACACTCGTCATAGCTATGCGCGACGACCCCGAGACCTTGAAGCCATACGCGGATAGGCTCGTGAGGTTACGCGCTCCCAACCTGACACGCGGACTTCGTGAAATCAAATCTTTCGGCGCAGACTCTCTCATCATGGCCGGCCGGATCCCAAAGAAAATAATTTATTGCTTGCCGCTCTTCCTAGATCGAGTGGCCGTGTCCATTCTCAAAAATTCTCTTCGTGATGATCATTCGCTGCTCGGAGCTGTCGTGAAAGTCTTCGAGGACGAGGGCGTGAAGGTCATTCCGTATTGGCAAATCCTCCCTGAGTTCATTGCGCCGTCCGGTCAGCTCTCGAAGCGTCCGCCGACCTCCAAAGAGTTCAAAGACATTGAGTACGGGAAAAAAATTTTGAAAGCTACGCTGCCGCTGTCGTTCGGTCAGGCTGTGTGCGTGGCTGGCGAAGCCGTCGTAGCGATCGAGGCCATGGAGGGCACGGACATGATGATTAAACGCTCGGGCGAGTTGGCGGGTCGCGGTGTCATCGTGAAGATGATGAAAGAGGATCAGGACATGCGCTACGATCTTCCGACCGTCGGGGTCAAGACCCTCGAGAACATGCGCGGAGCCGGGCTGACGTGCTTGGCTGTCGAGGCCGGGAAGACTCTCATCATGGAGCCGGAGAAATTTTTGAAGCTCGCTGACGATTTCAATATCGCGATTTGGGGGATCTGATGAAGAAAATTTTTGTCTCATGCGGCGAAGTCTCGGGCGATCTCTACGCAGGGGACTTTATCCGCGAAGTTCTGAAGCTCGATCCGTCCATAAAAATTTCGGGAATGTTGGGCCCGGAAGGTCAACGAGCCGGCGGGGTCGCGCAATGGAGCTACGAAGAGCTGAAGCTCATGGGGATTTTGGAGATTGTCCCGGCGTTGCCGAAGATATTCGCACTGAAGAACTCCATCACCGACGAGATCATGAAATCCAAGCCCGACGCTGTTGTGTTGATAGACAGCCCGGACTTTCATTTGATGCTCGCGAAGTCGCTCAGGAGAAAAAATTTCGCCGGCAAGATCATCTGCCTGATACCTCCGACGGTGTGGGCGTGGCGTGCGGGGCGCGTGAAGAACCTCCGGCGCGATTTCGATCTCTGTCTGCCGCTGTTCTACTTCGAGCATAAATTTTTAATCGAGCATGGCGTGAACTCGAAATGGAAAGCTCACCCGCTCGTCCATGACCTTGAGGGCGTGAAAGTCTCCGACACGTTCAGAAAGAGATTCGGCGACGAGAGGCTCATTGCGCTCATGCCCGGCAGCCGACGCTACGATATAGATTTTCATTTGGATATTCTGTTGGACGCGGCGAAGCTGTTGAGGTCAAAAAATTTTTTGCCTGTCTTCTCGATAGCTCCGGGGTTGAGTCAGAGCCTTGCGGACGAGCTGCGAGGTCGCGTGAAAGTTTCCGGCTTTGAGTTTTGGGAGGGCGAGGGCCGCGAGCTGATGTTAGCCTCCGAAGCTGTGGCCGGGGTCTCCGGGACTGTGGCGGTCGAAGCGATGCTGCTCGGGCGTTTCATGGTCGTGATATACAACATGAAGAAAATCAACTACGCGATCTTAAAGAAGCTCGTTCACGTGAAAAAAATTTCTGTCCCGAACTTGCTGACGGGTCGCGAAGTTTATCCCGAGCTTCTATGTCAGGACGCAACCCCCGAAAGAATTATTTACGAGTTGGAAAATTATTTGAGTGACGGCTCGCGCCACGAGGATATCGACACCGCGTTACGGGAGGGCAAGGCTCTGATGGGCGACTGCAACGCAGCGGAGTTTTGGGCCGATAGCGTTCTCGCACTGAACAGGTAGGAGGGAGAAGGTAGAAGGTAGGAGGTGAAATTCCTAACTCCTAATTCCTCACTCCTCACTATCTCTACGCTGCCGGGATAGCGAGCTTGCCGTCGTCGATCAGGACACCTGCAACCCATTCAGCGACGTCGCCGGTTATCGCGATGCAGTGAGCTTTGCGCTCGGGGGACATGAAGTTGTCGCCGGCCCACTGTCTCGTCATGACGCGGCAGCAGGTTGCTCCGTACTTCTCTTTGATGAAGTCGTGCAGAGCTTTCGCCACCTCGAACATCTTCGGGTTCATCGGCTGGCCTTTCGTGCGTCCGTAGACGATCCCCAAAGCCATCTCACCGCCAGACACCGCGCCGCACAGACACTGAGCCTTGCCCATGCCGATCGGGAAGCTCGAAGCCATCTTCACGATGTCCTCACTGAACGGCTGCCCGAGAGCGTCGTTGATCGTCTGAAGCACTGCCTCAGAGCAGAAATAAGTCCCGCTTCGGAAATATTCCTCGGCGATGTTGCGAATTGATTTCACGTATTCATCACGTGTCATAATAGAATTACCTCCCAAAAATTTATTTACTTAGCGTCCGTGAACAAGAACTTCACGTAACGCACAAGCACCCAGATCACTATGACGGCGGCTATGACCGTCTGAACGTCGCAAAAAGTCTTCTGCCACGCGAAGGCCGTGAACGCCATTGACATCTTCGTAGCGATCGCGCTGATGACTAACGGGAATGTAAACGCCGAATGGCTCGGTAGGAACGCGCCTTTGAAAGTCTTTGCGAAATAGAAAATTCCCACAACCCAAAAGAAAACTGACATCGCGAACAGCAAGTAGACGATCCATGCAGTCTTCTCAGGGAACGAGACCATGTAACCGGCCAGCAGAAGAGACGCGGGCGCGGCGAAAATCACCGTCGTGGGCATTGCGGGCGCGGGGATCTCTCCGACGAGCCAAACTCGCTTGCAGACGATGAACAGCAGGCAAATATATGAGACGAACGCAAACCAGAAAGCGTACTGACCCACCGCGAAATTCCCCGTTACGGGCGCGGAGACACTCGCGACAGCGATGCCAACGTAGACGATGAACCACGACGGGAAAACTTTCTTTATCGCGAAGTTGCTCAACATGAATTTCATCGTGAACCAGACGATCAACAGCACGTGAGCAACGACTCCGACGTACCATATGAAAGTCGCGCACTCAGCGCAGTAGGGCTTCACATATCCCGCCAGCAACATCGTGGCCATTGTGAACGTCGGGAAGACACTCGCAGCTACGGGGTTGTCGAGCGGCGCTTTGAGCTTGAAGTTAAGCACAAGAATTTTCAACAGATACGGAATGTACAGCACCAACGCAATCACGCCGAGCGCAAGTCTCGCTTCGTTGCTGTAGGATTGAATCAGATTGCCCAACGCGAACAGGCCAAGTATCAAGCCCGCGATCGGGATCGGATAACGCTTCAAAAAGTTCATTACAATTTCACCTCATTAACAAAATTTCATTCTCGCGGGGTCGCCGGCTCTGCCCTCGAAAAATTTCAAGATAGCAATCTCGTTCGCTTCGATGATGGCTTCGATCTTGTCTCGGTCGCCCTCATCATGAAAGAGGACGCAAACCCCGCAGCACTTGTCAGCCTCCCGAGGCGTGGGAGCAAACGTACAGCGAATGCCCCCGGCCTTCAAAAGGTCGTAAAGTCTTCTCGCGTTCGCAACGTCAGGGAAGAGGACGTAATGCAACTTAATTCCCCAACATTTCGATGAACGCGCCGATGCGGGTCTTCAGCTGCTCAGCGTCCTGATCCGTGTAGTCGGTCTCGATGCCAAGTACGGGGATCCCGGCGTTGTTCAGCTCGCGCTCAACGAAGTAACCTTCAGTGTCGTAAATGTTGCAGAACTTCAGATTGACATCAATCACTCCGTCGGCCTTGTACTCTTTCGCGAGGCGTTTGATGTCGTCGATGCGCTCGAAGTTCGGCGTGAAGCAGGCGCAGTGGATCGCTCCCATGTAACGTTCGGTGAGGTGCTTAATCATCTCGTCGATCGTCGAGCCGGACTCGTCAACGCACTTCTCGTAGTAGCGAATGCCCGTACACATCTCTTCACAGACAACCGCGCCGCCGAGCGTCTCAATCAGGTGATGAAGCTTCCAGTTCGGTATCGAGAGCGGAGTGCCGGTCAGCAAGATCCTCTTCGCGCCTTTCTTGAACACGGAGACGTTATTCTTTGCGCGTTCGTCGAGTTCGTCGCAGAGCTTGTTAATCTGAGCGGTGATCCTCGCCGGGTCATCATAGAAAGCGATCTGCGTGATGAGCAAAACATCTTTGCCGCTGATTGGAATGTTGTCGAGCTTGCGAAACTCCGCGAGCCTCTGAAGAGCTTTGCGCTTGTTGTTGAGCAGCTTTATCGCCGCGCGCAGGTTGGCCGGGGTTACCTTGTTACCCGTAAGCTCCTCGCATCGTTTCAGATAGCCGTGGATCTCGTCCTCCCAATGCTCATAATCTTTCGGCCTCTTCATCTGCGGAATGTCCATGATGTACATCGGCGCGTCTTCCGCGAGTATCTCCCACGCTTTTTTCTTGCCGTCGCAGGTTGTCTCACCCACGAACAGATCCGCGAGCCTAAAGAACGGGCATGTCCTATCGAACCTCGCGCCCAAACTTGCCTTGATGAGCGGACACGTCGCGGCTGGAAGTTTCTTCTCGCCACCCGGCACCCAGAACTGCGAGCCTGAGCACAGCCCCGTAGCGATCGCCCCGGCAGCTATTGGGATCTCATCGGGCACGTGTATGCAGAACGTTCCGACGACCTTGCCGCCGTTCTTCTTGTGCTCGACGAGCTCCGCCGGTCTGATGCCGTGGATCTCAGCCACGACCATGTTAAAGTAATCCATGCCCTCGGGTCTGTTCTCCTGCGAAAGATAAACATCTCCGAAAGCTCCGGGCAAAGCCTCACAAAGCAGATCGTGAGTCTTCACGTCCATTCCAAGCGACTCCCACATTGCGTGATAATCAGCCATTACAGCAACCTCCCTCAAAACTTTTTCAATGAGGAATTAGGAATTTTTTGCATGTAGCACAGCCATAAATCAAGCTCACAAACTCATGAACATCACTGAAGCTCTTCAGCTCGTCGCTCGATAAGCCACCAAGAAAATTCATGCGCTCGTCGATGTCTAGGAAGTTCAAAAAATATTCGATGATGAAGCTCTGCAACGCCGGAAGCTCGAAGCTCCTCACGAAGTCCGAAACTCTTTTCAGCCTCTCGCGTATCGAAGCCGCGACATCGTTTTGAAAGTCCCTGCAATCGTAGACTTCTCTCAGCTTCACGATCAGGCTTTCATCATCATCGTAGACGTAAACATCTTTGACTTTCGCAAGCTCTTTCGCCATCGTCGAGCATGTATCGCCGATCACAATCAGCTTCGAGCTGTGTATCAGCGGGCACTTGTCCGTCTTTGCGTAAGTTACAGTAGCGTCGATCAACGGACATAAATTCTCTTCGATCGAATATTTCAAGATATCACCATCGATGCCATAGATCGGATACGGAGTTAGATCCATCGCGTGAAAAATCTCGACGGGGACACCGCGCCCGACATAACCGACGACGCTGTCAGACTCCGCGGCTCTGATCACGGCTCTGACATAAGCTTCGCGCCTTAAATCCTCGAGGTCATGTAGGATCATTTTCCGAGCAATGCCGCACCGATAGCTCCTGCAAATCTCGCGTCAGGCGTTGTGAAGACCTCACTGCCCAATGTCTCCGACAGCTTTCGGATCAGCAGAGGACTTTCGCAAAATCCACCAGTCAGATAATACTTGCCAGATGAAGCTTTCTTGCTGACGAGCGTCGCGACCTTTGACACAACCGAGCCGACAGCACCGCACGCAATATCTTCGCGAGGTGTTCCAAGCCCCATGAGGCTGACGATCTCGCTCTCGGCAAACACTGTACACATCGAAGAAATCTTGATGTCCTTGCCATGTTCGGCGAGCGCGAAAAATTCCGGAAGCGTCAATCCCATTCGATTAGCCATGACCTCCAGAAATTTTCCAGTCCCGGCCGAGCATTTGTCGTTCATCACGAAGTCAATCACGCGCGAATTTTTGATGATGATGACCTTGGTATCCTGACCTCCGATGTCGATGACGGTGAGATCATCGCCGCCGAGGAATGCCGCGCCTTTGCCATGACAGGTTATTTCGGTCAATGTGCTGTCAGCGTAAGGCACTGAGACACGCCCGTAGCCCGTTGCGATGATCCTTATATCGTCTCGCGAATATCCAAGCGACATGAGCCAGCTCAATAATCTTTCGGCGGTCTCTCTGCTGTTCCAGCCCGATGGCATGAGATTTCGTGCGACGATCTCGCGCTTATCCTCACTCATCAAGACAGCTTTGGCCGCCGTCGATCCGATGTCAATTCCTGCGAATAGCATCTTTAATCAATTAGGGATTAGGGATTAGGAATGTAGCCAACTCCTAACCCCTCACCCCTAACTCCTCACTAAAATATCAACGTGTTATCCGCGCCGGTGATCATCTCCATGATCTCAAACATGTTGGAGATAGTCCCCACCGCGATTTTGTCCGTGATGTTGAAGTGTGTTGTGCATGTTCCGCAGACCAGAATTTTTGTCCCGGCCTTTTCGAGGTCTTTGATATAGTCGCAGGCCGACGACTCCGGCAAAACGAGCTTCACGCCCTCATTCATGAACGCCATGACAGCAGGACGCTTGGACAGCTTCGACAGACAGCCGAGGAACGCTTTCATCAAGACTTCGCCTAGCTCTTTATCGTTGCCGCCGAGAACGTCGTGGGCGACAAGGATCGCGAGAAGTTCATCGCGCTTCGATGATGTTGCTGGAGCAGCTTCGCCAGTCTTCTTCGCTGTGAGCTTGCGCTCGTTGCCGTTGCGTGAAAGTTCAACGCTGAAGCCTTTTCCCTCAAGGAGCCTCGTTACGTTCGACACTGCGATGTCGTTGTCAACCAGAACTTCGATTTCAGCCGCGCCCTTCTCGATCTCAGCCTTCGTCATGATGACGGGCTCGGGGCACAATTTTCCCATTGCATCAACTTTTACCATGTTAAAACTCTCCTTTACGTTTTTATCCATCAAGAGCGAAAAGCAGACAACTCCTCACTCCTAACTCCTAACTCCTCACTGAACTCACGCCGCTATCATCATTTCGATGAATGCGCCGAGCCTCGTCTCGATCTGTCCGCCGTCAGACTGCGAAAAGTCAGTATCCAGCCTCATGTACGGCATCGACAGCTCATTCTGAATTATGTTCATCGTGGTGTATGCTTCGACCGCGAACGTGTGGCAGCCATGCAGAACTATCTCGATCACTCCGTCGACCTGATATTCTTTAACCAAGTCTTTGATGTCATCGAAGCGCGCTTCGTTCGGTGTCATGACTGAACAATTTATCTTCAGATAACGCTCGGCGATTGCGCGATACGGATCCGCATTTTCATCAATCATAAATTTTTGAACTCTCGGCCCTGAGCATGTGTCAGCACAGACATAATCAGCTCCAAGCTCTTCAAGACGCTTGATGATCTTGTCTCTGACTCCTGCATTGGGGCAGCCAGTGATCAAGACCCGCGGCCTGTTCGCTCCGTCATTGCGCGTTCGAGCTTTGAAGTCGCGTGTGGTCTTCTCGATCTTCGCGATCAGATCGTCATCTGTAAAATGGAAATCCGCGCTCTCCGCTACCGTGCTAAGCTCGTATCCCGATACAGGCGACGGCTTGATTTTCGCGACCTCGTAAAGGTCAACGATAGCTCTCCTCAGCCTGTTGCGATATACGATAGCGTCATGAAGCTTCTCTGGCGTTATCGAAACGTGAAGCAAGTCTTCAAGGAACTTCGCGGCGCGTTTGACCTCCTCCGTCCATGCGTCGATAGCGAGAGCCTGATCTTTGCTCTGAGGCAGGTTCATCACATGCACCGGCTTGATTTTGCCCATCAATTCATACATCTTCTTTTTGCCGTCGCATGTAGTTTCCGCCAAAATTCCGTCAGAGAAATAAAAATACGGGCACTGATCCGTTATTGCCATGCCGTAACTTGCTTTTATCAGCGGGCAAATGGTCTTTGGCAAGATAGCTTCGGCCTCGGCGATGCCCTGCTCCGACTTGCCACAAAGTCCGACAGGGATTGCACCGGCGGCATGGATTATCTCAACGGGAGTGTACGAGCAGAATGTCCCGATGATCTTCTTGCCTCTCTCCTTGGCTTGATACAGTGCCATAAAGGATTTTTGGCGAGCTTCGTTGAAAGTCTCAAAATTTTTGGGCAGTGATAACATCATTTCCCCTCCTTAATGTATCCATCATCTATTGTAACCAGATAATCCGCGAGCTTTTCAGCCTGTTGCAAGCTGTGAGATACCACAATCACGGAAATTTTATTTTTCAGCGACAGTATCATATCCTCGATCTTGTTGGCAGCTGCCTTATCGAGCGACGAGGTCGGCTCATCAAGCAACAGCAAATCCGGCTGCAATGCCAATGCACGAGCGAGACATAACCTCTGCTGCTGACCACCGGATAAGCTCATCGCAGAGTCGTTCAATCTGTCCTTGACTTCGCTCCACAGCGCAGTTTGTTCCAGCTTTTCGCGGATAATTTTTTCTGTTTCGGCGTTCGATAATCTGAAAGCCAAATTCAACGGCATAGCGATATTCTTCCTTATGCTCATCGGCAACGGATTGGGCGATTGAAAGACCATTCCGGCGCGCCGCCTCAGCTCCGTCAACGCAATATCGAACACAGAGACTAAAGAGCCATTAATCAAAATCTTTATCTCGCCATCACCGCGATAGCCGTCGAAACATTCGTTTAATCTGTTTATCGAACGCAGAAGCGTTGATTTACCTGACCCCGAACGCCCCAAAATTACGCTGATCTTGTTGGCGGGGAATTTTACATCGAGGCCGTGGAGTATCTCTCGCCCTGCGAATGAAACCTTTAATCCTTCAATGATTACGCACGACATCTACATTCCTCCCTGCCATCTGCGAGCCATTCGTTTCTGAAAAATTTTTGCTGTCAAGATCACAGTCCACGACATGATAAGCAACAGCAGAGCAGTTCCAAAGCCGCGCGTCAGCTCATCTTGGCTCGTGTATTGCGCTGCTGTGTAGTAAATTTTGAACGGCAATGCCTCGAACTTCGCGCCTAGTCCGGCTGGCAAACCTGCGTTGGCGACTGCACCAGTGAGCATAATCACAGCGGTGTCCTCCATGGCTCGCCCCATCGATAAGATCACTCCGCCCAAAATTCCCGAGCCTGCCGCAGGTATCAAAAGATGCCTCACCGTCTGAGTTTTAGACATTCCAAGAGCATTCGCCGTAACGGTCAGATGATGTGGCAACGCTTCTATTGATGATCTAGTGGCTGTTATCAACGTCGGAAGCACCAGTATCGCAAGACAGAACGCCGCCAGCAAAAGACACGTCGTTCCAGTGGGGAACAGCGTCCGCCGCAACACGATGATTAATTCAAGCCCGAACAATCCCATAACGATTGAAGGGATCCCGGCGAGGACATCAACACATTCGCCGATGTATTCACGCTCACGATGAGACGCAAAACACGCGAGATAAACTCCGCTCGAAACTCCGGGAACGATCACAAACAACATCGTCAACGCAAGCAGCGAAAGAGTTCCTGCCATCGCAGGCCATATTCCGTTCCAGACTGGTTTTATTGCGAGGATAGCGTCCCACGCCGGAGTGGTTCCAAAGAATAATCTTGCATCAATGGCTGAGTATCCGCGAACAACCAAGAACGCAATCAGAGAGCCGACTCCGAGCGTTACTGTCAGACATGCGAGCCAGCTTAAACACGACAGCACAAGCTCACGAAATCTCATATCTAGTTCGACCTCCTCATCATGCGCCGCGAGATTAAACTTACGACAGCGCAAAAGGTCAGCAACAACGCTCCGGCCAAAAGCAAAGAGAGATGTTCGCCGCCTCCGATATCTGACGACAGCACCAGCGATATGTGAGCCGTCAGAGTTCTCATCGAGTCGAGCGGTGTCTTTACGAACCTTATCGCGTTGCCGGCCAGCATCGTGGGGATCAGAGCATCGCCGACAGCACGACCAAGCCCCAAAATCGCGGCTGAAATCAGAGATTTTCTCGCGATAGGCAAGACAATTCGGCTAAGATGCTGCGCACGCGTCATACCCAACGCCGAAGCTGTAAGTTCAGTCTCCGCCGTAATCGTTCGGACTGCGCCGTCCATTATGAATGTCATCGTCGGAACGCCCTGCAACGCCAAGATCATGCTCGCAGTGAGCCAACAAAAGCCCGTCCCTCCAAGAGCTTCGCGAACGATAGGCACAAGCAGAAACACCGCCGCGAAGCCATAAACGACCGTCGGGATCGCTGTCATCAACGTTAAAATCAAATTCAGAAAGTTCGCGACGAAGCTAGGCGCAAGCCCGTTCATGACACAACAGCAACCAAGCGACAGACACCAGCCCACGCATAGCGACGAAATCGCAAGCAGGATCGAAGCCTGGATCATCGTTAAAATTCCGAAATGACCCGCGTTGGAGTTCCAAACGGCACCAAAGAGAGAAAGCCCCCGCCCCTTAATCAAAGCATCAACGCCCGATATGACGATGAATGCGATCACAGTGCCAAGTATTGCCGACACCGACAGAGCCGTAGCACGCAACAGAAATGAGGAATTAGGAATGAGGAATGAGGAATTAGCTCTAGTTCGCTCATCAACAACATGTGATTTTTGTCTTGTCATTCCTAACTCCTACCTCCTAACTCCTAATTGTTTTTGGGAAGTGGAATATATCCGCTCTTCTCGATGATCTTCGCGCCGGGTTCGCTGTAGATGTAATCAATGAACGCGGCTGTCAGTCCTGTAGGCTCACCCTTCGTGTTCATGAAGAGATTTCTGACAACGAAATATTCTCCGCTGGCGGCATTCTCCTGCGACGGAACATGACCATCGATAGCTACGCCCGCGATAGATGAATCAAGATGACCGATGCCGACGTATCCCATTGCGCGTTTGTCCTGAGCTATCGCGGTTTTCATTGCGCCGTTGGAGTTCACGACGTTGACCGCCGGAGACAGTTCGCCTTTTCCGAAGAGTTTATCTGTGAATGTCTCGCGGGTTCCGCTTCCGTCCTCGCGCCCGTAGAGGTTGATCGCGCCGGGGTTGCCTCCAACGTCTTTCCAGTCCGTGATCTCGCCGGAATAAATCTTGATGACCTGATCTTTCGTGAGAGCTTTCACGGGATTGTCGGGGTGAACAGCCAACGCCACGCCATCGATCGCGAACGGGAACGTTTTGAGGCCGTACTGCTCAATCTCGCTGGCTTTGAGAGGTCTGCCGGTGTTGCCGATGCCCGCGAGTCCCTCACCGACCTGCTTGACTCCAACTCCGCTGCCGCCGCCTGCGACGGTGATCCTGATCTTGGGGTTGAACGTCATGATATCCTGCGCCGCCTGCGTCATTACAGGTATATGCGCAGTTCCTCCGGCGATGTCGAGAGTTCCTTCGAGGTCTTTGAAAGCGTCAAGAGGGTCAGCAAAAGCTGCCGCCGCCATAACTAAAACTAACATAACCAACAACAATTTCCGCATATTAAATTTCTCCTTTCATTCCTAATCAATTGTCCAGCGCAATAAATATTCTTTGAGCCTGTCGAAGAACTGCATCACGATCACGAGCACGAGCACCATGAACAGAAATCCTCCCCACGCATGATCGTACAGGCTGAAGTCCGTGTATTTCTTTACAAAAAATCCCATGCCGTAGCGTGAGCCGTACATCTCAGCATACACCAGCATCACGAACGTGTTGCGCAGAGAGTTCACAAAGCCCGACAGTATCGAAGGACTTGCGGCCGGCAAGATGACTTTCGTTATTTTCTTCATGCCCTTTAATTCAAGCGTCGCAGCCTTATCCAAGTAGCGTTTATCAATCGTCATTATGCCGGTTATCGTCGCAAAAAGCGTTGACCAGACTGTGCTGTAAACTATCAAGAACACCGAAGCTACCCAAAAATTCGGCGCAAGTAGCAGCACGAAAGGCGATAATAAAATCGACGGCACGACGCTGAATATGTAAAGTACCGGGTGAAGAATATCTCTCAGAACCGCGTTGCGGCCAAGGATTATTCCGACCGATAGCGCGATCGTGAGAGATATCAAGATTGACGGTATCATCATTCCAAGCGATGAGATCAAATTTATCAGCATGATGTCCTGATTTTTTGAAAAGGCTTTGGCTATCGCGCTGACTTTCGGGAACAGAAAAGGATTGACGAGATTATTCTCCGTCGCGTAGTAGTAGAGCAGACCAAGCCCCAAAATCAGAAACGCGCTGATTAAATTCAATATCCATCGCCGCATAGTTCAAACTCCCTACAGTACGTCGTTTTCCTCGAAGAATTTCTGCATCTTCTCGTAGAACTCAGGAGCTTCCGCGCCATACTCTTCAGCTGCTTCTTTGAGAGCGGCCTTGTAAAGCTCGACGTTCACGTGATCTTTGATGTCGATGTTCTTCGCTGTCTCGCTGAGGAAGCCTGTCGCATCGAGTATGCCCCAAGCGCGGATTATTGACTTCAACAGCGGATCTGCGCTCACTCTGTAATGCTCGTCGAACATGTAAGCCTCTACAAATTCTTTTTCGGCGCGGATTTTTTCGGCGTGCCACGCGGCGGCCTCGTCCTTGTGAGCTTCATAGTAGCTCTGCGCTCTAAGCAACGCTTTCAAGATCAGCTTGATGGTGATGGGATTGTTCTTGACAAATTCAGTCTTCGATTCCATTCTGCAGCACGAATACGCCGGCATGATGTCGCTCATGTAAGCCATGATGTCAACGTTATCTTTATTCACGTTCTTGATGGTGTAATTCTGCTCGGTGCCCTGAAGAGCGTAATCTACTTCGCCTTTGAGGACAGCCGCGAGAGCGTCGTTATAGTTCGTGATTACGACCCAATCGAGAGCTTCGAGTGGCTTCTTGTATCCGAGATCCATAACTGCGCCGGTCAGAGCGAAGTAGCTGGGGTTGCACGCGAACTTCTTGCCAACGAGATCCTTAACGCCGTGCCATTCCGTGCCTTTCTTCGCGATTATCGGCATTGCGCCGGTCATCATGTGGCCGCCGAAGATCGTTAAATCGACTCCCGCCGCGATCTGCTGCAACGGGTTGCTGGTGCCTGCGTTCGACACCACGTCGACCATTCCAGTTGATAAAAGCGTCATTGCGGAAGCGTTGGCCGTCGCCGGGACTTCCTCGAGCTTGATCCCGACCTCTTCGAAGTAACCTTTCTTCTCGGCGATCGTGAGGAGGACATTTCCGCTCGCGCCGCTGTTCCAACGCACCAGCGAGGTCTCAGGGACTTCCTTGGCGACAGCGACTCCGGCAAATGCCGCGACGATGAGCAAAGCTGATAAAAACTTCTTCATAAAAAATTCTCCTTTGCAATAAAATATTTATGTTCAGCGCATGTCTAATTTATGCGAAGAAACATCTCTGTTGATCTGTCTTATGAGTTCGTTGCGGAGCTTCAAAATTTCGAGGTTCTCAAACTGTGTTTCGCGTGTCGGCTTTTCGTCTTCAGGGATCACGCACTCATAGATCACGCGGCTTGGGGACTGTCCCAAAACTATTATACGGCTGGCGAGCAATATAGCCTCGTCAACGTCATGAGTAACGAAAAACACTGTCTTCTTGGGGTCTTGGCCTGCCCACAGCTCCAACAGCATATCTTGAAGCATGGCTCGCGTAACGGCATCGAGTGCGCCGAAAGGCTCGTCCATCAGCAATATTGACGGCTCGATCGCAAAGGCTTGGGCTATCGCGCAACGCTGCTTCATTCCGCCCGACAAGGCTTTTGGGAGTTTTCGGTAGACATCTCCGCCAAGTCTGACACGTTCAAGAGCTTCGATGGCTTTGTCTCTATATTGTGTCTTTGTCCAATTCGGGAATTTTTGTTCGAGAGCGAGCTTTATATTCTCTCCGGCGGTGAGCCACGGGAACAGCCCGTAATCCTGAAAGACAACGCCCCTATCCAGCCCCGCGCCCGTGATCTTCTGACCGTTCAGCAAAATCTCTCCCGCGCTCGGCTTTTCAAGACCCGCGAGAAGACGCAACAGCGTACTCTTGCCGCAGCCTGACTGACCAAGGAAACAAACGAACTCGCCCGAAGAG
>JAFSJO010000135.1 GCA_017449415.1 Synergistaceae bacterium | reverse complement strand
CGTCAGGAAGACTCCGACACCGGCGGCATGATACGAGCCTCCGTGGGCAAGGTCATCGAACACGTGAAGATCAATCACCCTCAGGGGACGCGAATACAGGTTGAAAATCTCTTCGCGGGGCTTCCGGCTCGTCGCAAGTTTCTGAAAAGCGCGTCAGGCGAGCTTAGGAGGGCGGCGGTGTATCTTCGCGAGTACGCCGTGTGCAACCCCGAAATCTCTTTCACGCTCGAACATGACGGCCGTGAGATATTCTCGACCAACGGAGGCGGCGGCAAAAAATTTATCCTGATGAAACTTTGGGGGCAAGGCTCCGACGTTCAGACCGTCAACGTAACTTCGGGACATCTTAGCCTTGAATGTTGGTTCCAATCTCGTGCTGGCATGTCGTCGGCTCGTAACGAGATCATGTCATTCGTCAACAATCGCGCAGTCAGCGATCCAGTCATAAAAGGAGCAGTAGCTCAGGGAGCGCATGACATTGCGGGCAATTGGGCACTGTTCTTCACGCTCGATCCGTCGCTGGTCGATGTCAACATTCACCCGGCCAAGTCCGAAGTGAGGTTCAGATATCCCGAAGAGATATTCTCGGCTGTACGCAAGGCCGCAACTTCGCTCGGCAACCCGATCCCGATTAGGAACGATGAATTAGGGATTAGGAATGAAAAGAAAAAATTTCCGGCTCTCACTCCTAACCCTAAGCCTCCCACTCCTCACTCCTCACCCCTAACCCCTCACCCAGCCCCAACTCCTCAACCTAACCTCCTACCTCCTACCTCCTCATTCCTACCTATCCGCGAGCCTGAAATAAATTTCATGGGACAGAACTCCGGCGGCTATCTTATATATGATGATTATGACGGGCTGACGCTGATGGATCCTCACGCGGCTCACGAGAGGATCAACTACGAGAAGATCAAGAAACTGACGGAGAAGTCGCGGCACGTTCAGAAACTTTTGATCCCCGTGTTGCTTCACCCGACACTCGCGCTTGACGCTCACGAATACGAGCATGAGCTTAAAGAGTCAGGCTTCGAGTTCGCGAACACTCCGTCAGGCATCGAACTGAGATCAGTCCCGGCTATAGGTGCGGAGTTTGAGCCGGAAGTGTTGCTTCGAGCGTCGCTTGCCGCGTTGAAAAATCACCGGGACGGCGATACGCTGAACATCTTGTGGCGGACGTGGGCGACTATGGCGTGTAAAGCGTCGGTGAAGCTCACGACGAAGATTTCGCGAGAGGAAGCCCTCAGCCTCTGGAAAGAAATTCACGAATGCGAACAGCCTTACGTGTGTCCTCACGGTCGGCCGACGATGATCGAGATAAAAAATTCCGAGCTTCAAAAGAAGTTCGGGCGCGAATAAAAAAAGAGGAGCCGGGCCAGCAACTCCCAACTCCTCGCATTATGAAGCGAAATTGAAATTATTCAGCTGCTTTGTAATCTTTCGTCAGAACAACCGCGACCTGCTTGGCATCCTCGTACGGGTCAGAGAAGTCCGTGAAAAGTTTCCTCTCCTCGTTGACTGTGATACCGGCGCAGATCATATCGACCTTTCCGCTGTTCACCGCCATGAATAACGAGTCGAACGGGTAGGCGATGATCTCGAGTTCCTTATCGAGCTTGCCGGCAATGAGCGCACACATCTCGATGTCGATTCCCGTGTAGCCGTCTCCGACTTTGATATCGTAGGGAGGGAAGCCGGACTCTGTGCCGAGGTACAACTTTCCGCCTTTCGCGCCCTTGTGGAGGTCAATATCTTCGGGCTTGGCCGCCGTGGGGTCTTCCTTGTACTTCAACATGATCGCTTCGAGTGAGCCGTCGGCTTTGATCTCCGCGAGAGCTTTGTTGACCTGCTCCAGAAGCTCTTTGTTGCCCTGCTTGAAGCCTATCGCGTACTGCTCGACCGTGAGGGGCTTCGGGAGGATCGTCAGGATCTCGGGGTCGTTCTTCACGAACTGAATCGCCGGAGCTTCGTCCATGATCGCGCCTTCGATCTTTCCGACTTTGAGAGCCTGTATAACGTCCGTAGCTTTCTCGTAGGTCGTGAGCTGCTCTTTGGCTTTGTCTTTGAGCATGTCTTTCGCCAATCCCTCGGCGATTGTTCCCCTCTGCGTTCCGATTTTGAAATTCACGAACTGCTCAGGCTCGGAGATGTTCAGACCGTCAGCGAAGCACGCGCCCGCGCTCAACGCCAAGATGATAATTGCTGCAAAAATCTTTTTCATGATTTTATTTCCTCCTGTTTCAAAATTCATTTTCAACTTCAACGGCGAATATTATACACAAGAATTTCAAAATGTAAATATATTTTTAGAAAAGATTTTTAGAGTGAACTTAAATTCATTTCGCTCGCGTATAATCTCCTCATGAACGTGAAAATTTATTTGCTTGACATCAGCGGCCAGCTTCAAAGTCCGGTCGATGAGTATCTGAAATATTTCTCTGATGAGAGGGTCGAAAGGATCCTGCGCTACAAGTTCAACGCTGACCGAAACAGAACCGTGTGGGCGGAGCTTCTCGCTAGGAACTTGATCGCCGAACGTACAGGCAAGAACATCAACGAGGTAAAAATTTCTCGTGAAGCGAGCGGGCGGCCATCTTGCAACATTGAGGGAATTTTTTTCAGCCTGTCTCATGCCGGAGGCTGGGTCGCGTGCAGCATCGGGGACTCGCCCAACGGCATCGACGTTGAGAGCTTGGACAGGCGCATAAGCTCGAACATAGCGAAGAGATTTTTTCTCACGTCCGAGTACGAGAGATTGAACTCTCTTGACGGAGACGAACGGACGCGGAAATTTTTTGAGTATTGGACATTGAAAGAAAGTTGCTTGAAGTGTCTTGGCCTCAGCGAGTGGAGCGGTGTCGATTGCGAGAGGTTGCTGAGCGGCAAAGGAGAGCTTGCGGGAAAAAATTTCTATCTGCGCGACGCTGTCGTAGGTCTAACATATAAAAAAATCCCGGACATTGCGCCCGGGAGTTTCTGTCGTTAGCTTAGACGTTCGCGCCGAACTTCACGCCCTCGTAGTCATCGCTGTTGGTGAGCAACAACACGACCGTGTCAGGGTGTCCTGCGGCCTTGATCTTCTCGCGGTTGAACTTCATGAGCTTCTGGCCTTTCTTGACCTTGTCGCCCTCTTTGACGAAGTCCTCGAAGCCGTCGCCTTTCATCTCGACAGTGTCAACGCCGACATGGATCAAGACTTCCATATCGTTCTCGCCGCTGATGCCGATAGCGTGCTTGCTCTCAGCCACTGACGAGACTTCGCCGTCGATAGGAGCGTAGACGAACTCATCTTCGGGCTGAATGCCAACGCCCTGACCAAGAGTTCCCGCCGCGAATGTCGGATCAGGAATTTCAGTGTAGGGGATAACCTTTCCGGCCGTGCACTGAGCGATCTCACCGGCTGATGAGCTGATGACCGTCGCGAACTCCATGACTTTCTCGGGGGCTGCTTCAGGAGCGGGAGCTGCCTCGGCTGCTTCAGGCTCGTCTTCCTTCCACATGATCCATGACAGAACGAAAGCGATACCGCCGGAGATTGCGAGCAGTATTGAGTACTGAACAGGCTGCTGAATGGTCAGATAGCCGGGGATACCTGTAACTCCGTAAGCCGCCGCGCCGATGCCGGAGAAAGCTCCGTAGAAAGCTCCGACCGTGCCGCCGATCATTCCGGCAAGAATGGGCTTGAAGAAACGGAGGTTGATACCGAAGATAGCAGGCTCAGTGATGCCGAGTGCCGCCGAGAGTGATGACGGGATAGCTACGACCTTCGTTCTCTGCTGACGAGCTTTGAAACCTACGGCCAAGCACGCTCCGAACTGTGCGAAGTTCGCCGCCGAAGCTATGGGCATCCACGTATTCATTCCGCCCTCAACCGCAAGCATACCGGCCTCGATTACGTTGTACATGTGGTGAAGTCCCATGACGACCGTCCAAGGATAGATCGCGCCCATGACCGCCGAACCGAGCGGGTTCTTAACGAGGATCTGCGCGCCGGCAAGCACCCAAGACTCAAGCTGTGAGAATATCGGCCCAATGATCGTGAACGTGAGGAACGTTGTCAACAGAACCGTCGTGAACGGAACGACGAACAAGTCGATCATCTCGGGCGTGTGCTTGTGAAGCCACTTCTCAATCGTGCACATCAGCCACACTGCAATGATGACCGGGATAACGTGCCCCTGATAGCCGACTTTCATGACGCGGACGACGAAGTTAAGGAACACGAAATGCCATTCGCCAGGAGCCGTTGTACCGACCGCCCACGCGTTGAGCAGGTTCGAGTGGATCATGGCAAGACCAATGACCGCGCCGAGGAACGTATTGCCGCCGAAAACACGAGCCGCCGAGATCGCGACGATAACAGGCAAGTAAGCGAATGCCGTGTTGGCGACCATGTCGAGGAAGTCATACCATGAAGTCGAAGCGAACTCGGGATATACTTTACCCATAGCCTCAACGAAGCCCATCATCAAGCCTGACGCAACGATCGCCGGCAGTATCGGGACAAAGACATCGCCGACAGCCTTTAACATTCTCTTCCAGATAGGCTGACCCGCTGCGGCCGCGGCTTTAACATCGTCCTTCGTGGCTTCGGTCATGCCGGTAACGCTCAGAAATTCCGCGTAGACTTTATTGACCGTGCCCGTTCCGATTATCAGCTGGAGCTGTCCGTTGTTCTCGAACATTCCTTTCACGCCGTCGACGTTCTCGAGAGCTTTCTTGTCAACTTTCGAGTTGTCCTTGATGACGAGTCTCAAACGTGTAGCGCAGTGCGCCGCCTGGACGATATTTTCACGCCCGCCGATGTGGGAGACAATTTCTTCCGCACATTTTCTGTAATCCAATGCCATTTTGAAAAAACCTCCTGAATTAAATTAAATCTAAATCCGCAAACGCCTTCGCAAGTCCGTTCTCGCTCACTGACGGGCACACAATGTCAGAGAGCTTCTTCAGAGCTTCCGCGCCGTTCGCCATACAGACGCTTGTTCCTACCGTCTGTATCATTTCCAAGTCATTCATGCTGTCGCCAAAGCCTACAGTGTCCTCGATCTTCGCATTGAAGTGGTCGCAGATTATCCGCACGCCCTTGCCTTTGTCGAAGTCCTTGTGAATGATCTCGCCGTTGATGCACTTGGCCGGGGCTTTGAGTTCCTGCAGGACGAAGTTGAAATCTTTCCCGAGAGCTTTCTTGGCCTCGTCGAGCTGAGACATTTCCAAACACATTATTACGACCTTGTAGACCGGCGAGCCGTCATATTCGCTCATTGGCTTGATGCCGAGGTTGGAGGATAGAGCCTTGCGCCAGCGTTCGATCTCACTGTTGCCGGGGCCTTGCGAGCTTAGGAAGTCGCCGAGGTTCTCATCTCCCCACGAGCCGCCCTCAGCCTCGACCGTGCAGAACACTCCGTGATCGTGAAGAGTCTTCAACGCGAGATCTCGCTGTTCGTTCGTCATTGGGTGATCGTATAGGATCTCGTCATATTTCTCACCAACAGCGACGTATCCGCCCGCGCACGAGATGAAGCCGTCAAATTGATACTTCAATAGCGGCCTGAGCATGTCGGGGTTGCGTCCCGTACACAGAAAAACTTTATGACCTTTCGCCCGCGCCTTTTCGATAGCATCAACGGCACTGGGGGGCGGCGTGTTCTCGCCGGGTACTGTCAAAGTTCCGTCAATATCCAGAAATATTAATTTCATGGGTCGAGTAAAACTCCTTTGCAAAATTCGGGTTACTGTTGAAAAATCTGTGAATAAGGAGATTATAATATAAAAATCAGGAATTAGGAATGAGGAATTAATAATGAAAAAAGCTCATCAGCTTGACATGCTTCACGGCTCTTTGCTCGATAAAATTCTTCTCTTTGCGCTGCCAATGGCTTTGAGCATGATACTTCAGCAACTTTTCAACTCGGCTGACGTTGCAGTCGTCGGACGCTTCGACAGTCCTCAGGCTATGGCCGCAGTCGGAAGCAACGGAGCCGCGATAAACTTAATGGTAAATCTTTTCGTCGGCCTCTCGGTCGGAGCGAATGTTGTCGTGGCGAAATATATCGGCAAGAACGAACGCGACAAAATTCACGACGCTGTTCACACCGCCATAGCCATAGCTCTAGTCAGCGGCGTTCTGTTACTAATCTGGGGTCTGAGCGTGGCGCGGCCTCTGCTCACCCTCATGAACACTCCGAGCGACATAATCGACTTGGCCGTCGTGTATTTCAAGATTTATTTCTTCGGTATGCCGTTCATAATGCTCTACAACTTCGGCTCGGCGATCTTACGAAGCAAGGGCGACAGCAACAGGCCGCTATGGTGTCTTGCGTTCGGCGGAGTCGTGAACGTGATATTAAACTTGATCTTCGTCATAGTCTTCAAGCTCAGTGTAGTGGGCGTAGCTCTCGCGACTGTCATGTCCAACGTCGTCAGCTCGTTGATGATCGTGTATTTTCTGATTAGGGAGGAAGCTCCTTTCACGCTCTCATTCAAGGAACTCGCGATCAAAAAGATTTACGCCGTTCAGATATTGAAGATCGGAGTCCCGGCGGGATTGCAGGGAATGTTGTTCTCGATCTCCAACGTTACAATACAGACGGCAATCAACAGTTTAGGCTCGTATGCCTCGGCAGGGAGCGCGGCAGCGTTGAACTTCGATTTCATAACGTATTACTTCGTTGGAGCTTTCACACAAGCTGCCGTAACTTTCACGTCGCAGAACTTCAGCGCAGGCAACATGGAACGCTGCAAAAAAGTTTTCAACCTCTCAATGCTCTTGGGCTTGGGCTTCACGGGGACGGCTTGCGCGATCTGTGCGATATGGCGGACGGAGATACTGAGCCTCTACACTGTCAACCCGGAAGTCCTTCGTTACGCCGAGGTCAGAATGCTGCACGCGGTGGCGTTCCTTTGGATGTGCAACCTGTACGAGATTTCGGGCGGAGCCTTGCGCGGCATGGGGCATTCAAGTCTGCCGACAGTCATAATATTGATCGGGTGCTGTCTATTGCGGATCGTGTGGTGCTACACGGTGTTCGCGGTCTACAAAGATTTCGCGATGCTGATGAACGTCTATCCGGTCTCGTGGCTGATAACGAGCATCACGACGCTGGGATTTTATTTCTATTACAGAGCGCACAGTTGAAGCAAAAAAAAATCAGGAGCAAGGAATTTCCTCACTCCTGATCTTATTATCTCGTTATCGAATCGGCTGTAGGAGGCCGTAGCTGTCCTCGCCGCGCTTGTATATGACGTTTATGTCGCCTGTCTCGGCGTTCTGGAACATGAAGAACGAGTGTCCGATAAGCTCCATCTGTGCGATGGCCTCGGCGGTCTCCATGGGGCTGACTTCGACTTTCTTGACTTTATCAATGGCAGGGGCGGCTGCCTCGGCTGCGTCGGCTTCGTCAAGGCTGAAAGAGAAATCTTCACCGGCTCCGAGCTGCGCTCTGTCTTTGAGGTACGAATTATATTTCTTGATTCTGCGCTCAAGGTTCTTCAAAGACTGGTCGAAGGCTTTGCGAGGTTCGGTCGCGTCTTCCTCGGCGCGCAGGATAACGCCGTTCGCGTTCGCAGTGGTCTCGACATTGAAGCTTCCTTTGTGGTGAGTAACGACGATCTGACAGTTGAGGATCTTCCTGAAGAATTTTTCAAGCCGAGAAATCTTCTTCTCCATGTAGTCCCTCAGTTTGTCATCAATCTCAACGCCGCGCTGTACAAAACGAATGTCCATGTAAATGACACCTCCTGAAGTTTGATAAGAATTGAGCCTATTATAGCATTATCTCGGCGATTTTCGGCGGCTCTTCGGCATCACGTCGGCGGACTCTTCTTTCCATATCGTATAGAAGCCGTGTTCGTCGACCTCGTCATGAGCACCTAGAAAGTCGAGAATGTTCTTGCCGATAATCCGCAAATTTTTGAGCTGGCTCTTCGTGAGGCCGTCGAAGTCGAGCGTTGCTATCGTGTCCTCGTCCGAGCCTGCGTATGTAACCTCCGTGCGCTTTTGTCCCGGGGCGATCACCCACAGCGGAGCGGCCGATAGCCGGGTCAGTCTCGTCCTGCCTGTGTCGTCCTTGATGAACTCAGCGGCGAGTATGCAAGTCCGTTCGCGAGGCAGCGTCCTCTGGAACGATACGAAATTCCCAAGCGACCACGCGACAGCTTTGAAGTCCCCGCTGATGTTCATGACCTCGACGGGCTGCAACACGTGCGGGTGTGTCCCGATGATTAAATCCGCGCCATGATTGAAAGCTACGTCGGCGGCTCTTCGCTGGTGGACGTTGGGCTTCAGCTGGTACTCGTTGCCCCAATGGAAGCACGCTATGATGATGTCGGGGCTGAGGGCTCTTGCTCGTTCCAAGCTCGTCGCTAAATCCTCCTCCGATATCACATTGAGATGAACATCGTTGGACTTTGGCCAAAGGTTGCTCCCGTAAGAGTGATTGACGAACGCGGCCTTGATCCCTCCGTTGTCCAAGATCACAGCGTCATTGGAGGGGACGTTATCGAGGCCAAGCCCGACCCAGTTCAAGTCCGCCGAGGTCAACGCCACTGTCGTTCGTCTCGCGCCAGCCGCGCCACGGTCGAAGATGTGATTGTTCGCCACGGTCAGCAAGTCCACGCCCAAATCTTTCAGCACGTCAGTGAGAGAGTCCGGCGTGTTGAACATCGGGTAGCCCGCGTACTTCAATCTCTTGCCCGTCCCTGAGAATGTCGTCTCAAGGTTGCCCACAAGGAACGCATCTTCGAGCAGAGGCTTGACCCTCCGGAACTGAGGCGAGAAGTCGTACGTCCCGATCATCTCCTTGTCCTTGCCTTTGTAACGCGCCGCGTCGAGCTGCTGCTGGTGGGTCATGATGTCCCCAATGAATATGAACCTCGCTTCGGTGTCGGCCCCGGCCGGGAGTGCGAGCATGAAGACCGCCAGACACAAAAAAATTTTCCTCGCCACGCTCATTAAAATATTCTCCTCTCTTTTGCTATAATTGTCTCATTCCATAGTTTAATATAAGCAAGGAGAGATTACTGTGTCAACAAGAAAGTTTATCGCAAGCGTTTTGGTGTTTGTGCTGTGCTTCGCTCCCGTTGCGTCGGCGGCTGTGTATGACGGTCAGCGCGTCCGTATCGTCATCGGCTCGACAGCGGTCAGTGGCGACAGCTACATGATGGCGGACATCGTGAACCGTTACCTCCAGAAATATCTCAACTGCAACTCGAAGGTCGACCCGATCGGAGCCAACGAGGCTTTCGCGACCATTCAGAGCGCGGCTCCCGACGGAATGACTTTCATGATCTTCCATGACATGACTTACTTGGGCGTGTTGTTCGGAAGCTACGGCAGCGAGTACGACCTCGAGAACATGGTCATCGGCCCCCGCGTCGGTCAGAATCCCGGCTCGTGCTTCGCGGGCAAGACGAACGCTCCCTACAATGACATGAAAGAGATGGCCGAGTGGCTCAAAGCCGACCCCAGCCGCACAGTTCGTCTTTCGGTTGAGCTTGGAAGCGTCAGCAATCTCGCATTCGTGATCTATTACGTGTGGCTGAAGAACACCTATGGCGAGGACGTTGCCAACCAGCTCAGGTTCGTGCTTGGCGGCTCGACGGATACGAAGCTCCAGCAGCTTTGGGACAACAACGCGGATGTTATCTTTGGAGACTACAGCTCGTTCCTGCAGTACACGGCTGAGGGAGTTGACGAGCAGCTCGCGCTGAAGTACGTCGGCATCATGGACAGGATCCCCGGACGCGATGACGTGCCTGTCTACGGCGACATGGGCATCACGATGGACGGCAAGCCTCTCTATTTCTCGAAAGACTTCCTCATCTACCTCCCGAAAGGCACGCCCGACAACATCGTAGCCGAGCTTGATGAAGCAGTCGCGAAGATGCAGGCCGACCCGCAGTTCCAAGAGGACATGGCCAAGATGACGTATGCGGGCAACACTCTTTCGAGCAAGGAAGCCAAGGAGTTCATCTATGGCAAGCGCGACGCGATCAAGAAAGTTCTTGCCGAAGCTCCCAACATCGAAGACTTAGAATAAGTGAGGAGTTAGGGGTTAGGAGTGAGGAGTGTATATTCCTGACTCCTAATTTTATTTTCAACGGAGGTGTTTTAAGTGCAAAAGTTACTGAGGGAATGGCTGAAGATCCGCAACATGCATCTGTTCTTCCCGTACGCGATAGGCATCATCTGCGCGATCCTGTTCGTGATCATATTAATCCAACGCGCTTTGAAGTGTCGCAAAGACGGCACGCCGTTCATCAACTTCAAGGATTATCATTTCTTTATTCCCGGCTACGATAAGATTAAGCTCTGGGGTTCGCTGATCCTTTTCATTCTGTACGTAATCGCACTGCCGAGGCTCCACTTCGCGTGGGCGAGCGTGATCTTTATCTTCCTGTTCAACGTCCTCTTCGACATGAAGCCGGGCAAGCCGTTCGAGTTTAAGAGCGTCTTAGTTTCGGCTGTGATAGCTCTCGCGGGGTCGTGGGGGGTCTGGTATCTGTTCTATCAGGTCTTCAACATAACTCTTCCATAAAAATCAAGGGCAGGTGAAATTACAATGATTTTGAATTTAGGTCTCGCGCTCCTTGGCACGGCGATCGGCATCATATTCGGCGCAATCCCGGGCATGACTGCGACCATGGCGGTGGCGGTGTTCCTCCCAATGACGTATGCTTTTCAGCTCGTCCCGGCGTTGTACTTGCTGCTTGGCCTCTACGTCGGCGGAATTTCGGGCGGCCTTATCCCCGCGATCTTGATCAACGTCCCCGGCACTCCCTCAAGCGTCTGCACGGGCTTCGATGGCTATCCAATGGCGCGGCGCGGTGAGTCTGAACGAGCTTTGAAGATCGGCATAACGGCCTCGTTCCTTGGCGGCATGATCTCGCTGATTGTTCTTGCCTTGCTGACACCCCCGCTCGCTAAGATGGCGATAAAGTTCTCGGCGATTGAGAAGTTTCTGATAATCCTCTTCGCCATGACAGTCATAGCGGCGCTCTCGAAAGGCTCGATGACTAAGGGCGTGTTCTCGGGATTTTTGGGCGTGTTGCTGAGCCTCGTCGGCGAGCTATCCATGAACAACAGAATGCGAATGGTTCCCGACTTCCTCAAGAACGAACTTCGGAGCGGTTTCCAGCTCTTGCCACTGTTGATTGGATTGTTCGCGATCTGTCAGATGTTCCAAGAGGCCGAGAAAGGTATGCAGAGCAACAACCTCGATGAGGGAGTAACGGTTGAGGGCGCGCAAAAATTTTCATTCAGCGACTTCAAAGGTCAGTGGGTCAACGTCCTGCGCTCGTCGCTGTTCGGAACGTTCATGGGAATTTTGCCCGGCGTCGGAGGCAGTGCCGCGTCCCTCATAGCTTACAGTCAGGCCAAGAGCTTCTCGAAACACCCCGAACTTATGGGCAAAGGAGCACCCGAGGGGCTTATCGCGTCGGAGTCCTCGAACAACGGACTGACGGGCGGAGCTTTGGTGCCGCTATTGTCGCTCGGTATCCCCGGAGACGCTACGACGGCTGTGTTAATCGGCGCGTTCTTGCTTCAGGGCATTCAGGTCGGGCCGCTGTTCATTGACCAGCACCCGGATATCTGGAACCAGATTTTGCTTGCCTTGCTTGCCTGCAACGTGTTGATGTTCGTGGTGATGTTCTTCCCGATAAAGTTAATTTCGCAGGTCGTGAAAGTCCGCAGTGCCCGCATGTACCCGATAATTCTCTTGATGTGCATCGTTGGAGCGTACGCTACGCGCTCGGGCGTTATGTTTGACGTGTGGTGCTTGCTGATATTCGGCGTGCTCGGCTACGTGATGAACAAGATCGGGCTTCCGGTCGCGCCGTTCCTGATCGGCTTCATACTCGGCGGTGATCTGGAGAAATATTTCATTGAGGCCGTCAAAGGCAACAATTACGACCTCGCGGTGTTCTTCCAGCGTCCGATCGCGCTTGTTATATGGGTGTTGATAGCGATCTTCCTCGGCTATTCGATCTGGGACAATGCCAAGGGCAAGACGCTCGAAAAAGCAGGAATTAAAGATTAGTAGGAGGTAACATTATGAAGAAGTTTTTTGTTGCGTTATGTTTCGTGCTGCTCGTCTGCTCCGCCGCTTCGGCTGCCACGTTCAATCCCGGCTCGTACGAGGGGACAGGCAAGGGCTACGGCGAGAAAGTTTCGGTGAAAGTTGTCGTTACCGTTGACGAGAACGCAATCACGGAGGCGAATATCTCCGGCAGTGAAGAGATCCCCTTCGGCCAAATGAACTTCGAGAATTATTCCAAGGCTCTTATCGGACGCACTGACGGCGATATCGACGCTGTCTCAGGCGCAACCATGACTCGCGACGGCATCAGGGAAGCTGTTGAAGCTGCGTTGGCTCAGGCTCGTATTGCAGGAGCTGCGCTCCCGGCGGAGGCGTTGCCGCTGAAGTCAGGCAAGTACACAGCGTCAGGCAACGGAATGGACGGCGAAGTTAAAATCGAGGTTACAATCGAGGACAACAAAGTCCAGAAGATCGACATCGAGGACAACGAGACCGCCGGCGTCGGTGATAAAGCACTCGCGATAATCGCGGATCAGGTCATTGAGCATCAGTCGCTCGCTGTCGACAGCAT
>JAFSJO010000134.1 GCA_017449415.1 Synergistaceae bacterium | reverse complement strand
TATTATACAAGGAGAAGAATTATGAAACCGAATAATATCTTGAAGCAAGTCCGTCAGATGCAGTCGCAGGTCATGCAGGTTCAGGAGAGACTCGCCGAAGAACTCGTTGAAGCGAGCGTCGGGGGCGGAATGGTCTCGGCGGTCTTCACGGGGCAGGGCGACCTCGTCTCAATAACGATTGACCCCGAGGTCATCAACAAGGACGAGAAAGAGATCCTCGAAGACCTCGTAGTGTCGGCGGTCAATGAGGGACTCAAGAAGAGCCGCAACTTAATGACCGAACGCATGGGCGGCATCACGAGTGCGCTCGGAGCAATGGGAATGGGCTTCTAACCTCCCGCAATGGATCCCATAAGCGAGTTGGTGTCCGCCTTCAAAAACTTCCCCGGGCTTGGGAGCAAGAGTGCGAGGCGGGCGGTTTTTTATCTCCTCAAACAGGACGAGGACGAACTCAAACGGCTCGGAACTCTCATAGCGACCCTGAAGAATAATCTCAAAACGTGTTCGGAGTGTGGCAACCTGACGTATGATGATCCATGTCCGATATGTTCAGACCCGTTCAGAGACAGGCGGGTCTTGTGTGTCGTCGAGGACATAGAGTCCCTCACGGCATTCGAGGCCGCCAGAATATATAACGGGCTGTATCACGTCCTCGGGACACGAGCATCGCCGCTCGAGGGCAAGGACATCACCAACGAGGACGCGAAATTTCTTTTGAGCCACATCAAGAAAGTCAACCCCGCCGAGGTGATCTTAGCGACAAGCCCGAACATCGAAGGCGATCTGACTCGATACTCACTGCTGGACATTCTGAAAGGTCTGAAGAAAGTGAAGATCACGCGGCTCGCGTACGGGCTGCCGTTGGGAGGAAGCATTGAATTTGCCGACAAGCTGACGCTGCACACATCGCTCGAAGCAAGGAGGCCGATATCGTAATGACGAAAGAATTTTCCTTTATTATAGTCGCGGGTGGCAAAGGCTCGCGAATGGGTGAGATGAAACAGTTTCTGCCGCTCGGGGACAGGCTCGTATGGCAATGGAGCGCGGACTGCGCGGAGGCTCTTGCGTCCGAGGTGATCCTTGTCGTTCCGAGTGGCTATGAGACCCCCCCGGGGGGGGCAGGGGGGCGATCCAGTTTCAAAGTAGTACATGGCGGCTCACAGCGAGCTGAGTCTGTCCTCAACGGATTGAAGGCGGCTTCGAGCGATTTCGTGATGATCCATGACGCGGCGCGGCCCTTCGTTGAGCGTGATATGCTGCTCGAACTCATGAAAGCGACTGACGAGGACACGGGCGCGATCCCAGTGTTGCCGGTGGCTGACGCGCTGAAAAAAATCGACGCGGACGGAAACATCTCGATCGTCAACCGCGATGGGCTGTTCGCGACACAAACCCCGCAGAGCTTCCCACGGGAAAAATTAATCGCGGCCCTTGAAGGTCATCTCGACGCTAAGGACGAGGCCGAAGCATGGCTCAATGCCGGGCATAAACTGAAGACGGTCGAGGGTCGGCGGCTGAATTTCAAGATTACATGGCAGGACGATATGTTAATGGCGAGATCATTGGTTAATTCAAAACTCACGCGCACGGGGCTTGGCTACGATGTTCATCAGCTCGTGCCTGAGAGAAAATTAATTTTGGGCGGCGTGAACATCAAAGGCTCACCGCTCGGGCTGCTCGGGCACTCGGACGCTGATTTGCTGACCCACGCGGTCATGGACGCAATATTAGGCGCGGCGGGGCTTGCGGATATCGGAAATATTTTCCCGGCTAGCGATGAGAGTTTCAAAGATGCCGACAGCGTGGAGCTGTTGCGGGAAGTCTTGCGGCGAGTCGAGGCTGAGGGTTGGCGTGTCGATTTCGTTGATGCGGTTGTCGAAGCTCAGGTGCCGAGGCTGAACGGATACCGCGAGGAGATCAAAGCGAGCCTTGAAAGATTTTTCCCCGTCAACATAAAATTCAAATCCGCCGAAAGTCTCAACGATGCCGGGCGCGGTCTCTCCATGACGTGTTGGGCTGTCGCGACGCTTTCATCAATGAGAGGTTAATATTCCATGTTAATGTTTTCACACAATCGAGATTGCGACAACAAATTATGGTTTGGTGAGCTGGCTTTGAACGGCTTCGAGCGATTTATCTTCAATGACGAGACGATGATGCCGCCTCTGTTTGACACTTACGACGATTTCGTCAATCACGATTGGGCGGAGTTCGTCGAGGATAATTCCTTTATGTAAATGAGCAAAAATTTTTTGACGTTGGGGATCGAGACGAGCTGCGACGATACCGGGGTCGCGATCCTCAGGAATGACAATGAAGTTTTGTGCGAATATCTTTCGAGCCAGATTAAAGACCATTCGAAATTCGGCGGAGTTATCCCGGAGTTCGCGGCGCGTAAGCATCTCGAAAACCTTTTGCCACTGGTCGATGTCGCATTGAGAGATAGCAGCCTCGCGGGGCGTGAGCTGGATCTGATTGCCGTTACTCGCGGGCCGGGGCTGATGGGGTCGCTGATAGTCGGCGTTCAGACGGCCAAAGCTCTCTCGCAGGTTTGGGACGTGCCTCTTATCGGCGTGAATCACCTAGAGGGTCATTTGTTCGCTCCGCTGGTTGACGCTCGGGACTTGAAGCCGCCTTTTCTGTCGTTGATAGTGTCGGGCGGTCATACGGAGATCATAAAAGTGAACTCTTTCGGCGATTATGAGCTTCTCGGGCAGACACGCGATGACGCAGCCGGCGAAGCTTACGACAAGGCCGCAAGAATTTTGGGACTGAGCTACCCCGGAGGCCCGGAGATTGACAGGCTCGCGAAGCTCGGGAACTCTCACGCGTTCAGTTTTCCTGTGCCGTTGAAAGGGACTGACAAGGTCGAATTTAGCTTCAGCGGATTGAAGACAGCTCTCCTGTGGCAGGTGAAGAGGCTCGAAGAGTCCGGCACGTCGATCCCGGTTAATGATCTTTGCGCGTCATTTCAGCGAGCTGTCACGGAAGCTCTGATCTCGAAAGTTCGGCTTGCTGTCAAGCTCACGGGGATCAAGAAAGTTTCGGCTTCGGGAGGTGTCTCGGCCAACAGCGCACTGCGCGACGCTCTCACAAGCGACAGAAATTTCTCGGCGTGGCTCCCTGAGCTTCGACGCTGCACGGATAACGCCGTCATGGTGGCCATGGCCGGGCGAAATTCTTTTCAACGTGGGAATTATTCGGGCGGTGAGGTGGTCGCTGATCCGTCGCTTCATGATCTCTAACGAGCCTGAAAATCTTTGACCTTTCCAACAGCGAAGCTCTTGAGATCTCGTAGATTTGTTTTTGGCGATAGCTCTATGATAGGTCGCGGGGTCTGAAAAATTTTTGAGTTTTTGTAGTTGCAAATGTAGTTGTAAAAAACAGCTCTCGTCTTCCGCGAGGGCTGTTCGTGTAGTATTATATCACAAACTCACGAAAGGAGAAGACAAATGGGACTCTTTACAAAATTTTTGAACCAGACGAGGAAGCCGGAGGGTTTCTTGGGTCGGGTGATGCTCCGAGGAATGAGCTTCGGTCATGCGAGCGTTGCGGATTGGGCGATGTCTGTGTTGGATATTGCCGAGCCTAGCGAGATTATCGAACTTGGCTGCGGGAACGGGCGCGACTCCGGGGAGCTGATGAAAAAATATCCCGCCTCGAGGCTGACAGCGTTGGACTACTCGCCGCTCTCGGTCGAGAGAACCAAAGCCAACAATAAAGACATGATCGTCGCCGGACGTTTGGAGGTTGTTGAAGGTGATGTGTCGCGGCTGGAGCTTGCGCCGGGGAAGTTCGATCTCGCGACGGCGTTCGAGACGATATATTTTTGGCCGGGGCTTGAACATTGTTTCGCGGAGGTTGCGAGGGTCTTGAAGAGTGGCGGGCACTTCATGATAGTGAGCGAGTCCGATGGCCTCGATGACATTACGCGGTGGTTTCAGCAACGTATCGACGGTATGAACGTCTACACCAGCGACGAGATAGCAGACGCGCTCACGAAAGCCGGGTTCGTCGAGGTCAAAGTGTATCATCACGAGTCGAAGCCGTGGCTGATGGTCTTGGCTGCGAAACCATAAAAAAAGAGTCGAACCCGAAAGCTCGACTCCTTTTTCTTCCTAACTCCTCGCGGAGAATTATATCACAAAAATTTTACGCTTCAATAGGAATTTCCGCCTCGTCCTGCCTTGGCCACGTCGATGTCCATGTCCTGACCGGCAGCCCCCAGATGTTTATGAACCCTACAGCCGCCGAGTGGTCGAACGCGTCGCCCTCCGAGTAAGTCGCAAGGTCGTGGCGATAGATGCTCTTCGAGGTCTTGAGTCCCCTCACGACGGCCTGACCTTTGAACAGCCTCATCTTCACGGTGCCGTTGACGTAACGCTGAGTGTCGTTCATGAATGCGTTGATCGCGTCGCGCAGCGGTGAGAACCAATATCCCTCGTACGTCAGCTCGGCAAATCGAGTCTCAAGCTCGCGCTTGCTCTTCAGCACCTGCTTATCGAGCGTCAGGGTCTCCATGGCTCTGTGAGCCGCCAACAGAACAGTCGAGCCGGGGCACTCGTAAACCTCACGCGACTTGAAGCCGACGAGCCTGTCTTCGATCATGTCGATGCGTCCGATGCCATGACGGCCTGCGATCTTGTTCAGCTTTTGGATCAGCTCGACCCCGTGGAGCCTCTCGCCATTGAGAGCCGTCGGGATCCCTCCCTCGAAACTTATTTCAACGAACTCCGGCGCGTCCGGGCCTTCGATCGGGTTGGCTGTCATCTCGTAAGCGTCCTCGGGCGGTTCGTTCCAAGGATCTTCGAGCAGTCCGCACTCAATCGAGCGTCCCCACAGATTATCGTCCGTGCTGTACGGTGATGCTGCTGTCGCTCTGACGGGGATCCCGTGCTTGACCGCGTACTCGATCTCAGCCTCGCGGGTGAAGTGCCAATCTCTGACCGGCGCAAGAACTTTTATTTTCGGGTTGAGAGCCGTCGCGCAGACCTCTATACGAACTTGATCCTGACCCTTGCCCGTGCAGCCGTGAGCAACCGCAACAGCTCCTTCCTTGTTTGCAATGTCAACGAGCGTCTTCGCTATCAACGGACGCGACAACGCCGAGACAAGCGGATATGTCCCCTGATACATCGCGTTGGCTCTCAATGACGGATACACGTAATTCTCAACGAAAGTTTTCTTTAGGTCGAATATGTAAGCCTTTATCGCGCCGCTGTGAAGAGCCTTTGACTTCGCCGCCTGCAGGTCAACATCTTTCTGTCCGACATCGGCAGTCATCGTTATGACATCGTAGCCCTGCTCGGTGAGCCACATGACAGCTACGGAAGTGTCAAGGCCGCCGCTGTAGGCGAGTACTGCTTTACCTTTCTTCTCGGGCATTGAAAAGAATCCTTCTTTCTGGAAAAATTTATTCTCGGTATGATAATATCACAACGACATGGCAAACTTAATCACAGCTCGGGAGCTTTTCAGGCTTCTTGTTTTCGACTACGGGATCAAATCGCTCATCGGCCACATGAAGTTTCAGCTCGGCGATATCAGCGTGGCCGTGAGACGGCGGGACGTTGTCGGCGAGGTCATTCAGTATTGGCTCGAAAGGTGGCTGACGAAAAGCCGCTTTGACTTTGCTCCCAACCCGATACCCCAAATGCCGCCGGACATATATCTGAACACCGAAGACTTTCACAAGGACTGGCTGGAGGTCAAGGCTTTCAACTGCGCCAACAGTCCGAGGTTCAGCATAGCCGATTTCAATTTCTTCGTGAGGGATTTAATCGAAAGGCCGTGGCATCTCGACGCGGATTACTTGATCTTCGGCTACGAGATGAGCGAAGCCGGCGACTTGAAGATCAGCGGCGTGTGGCTGAAAAAAATTTGGGAGATCACGAAGGTCATGACGAAGTGGCCTCTTACCGTTCAGGTTCGCGGCGGTGTCATCAACGAGATCCGGCCGTGCAGCTGGTACGCGCACAGGACAAGCACAAAAGTTTTCGAGAGCCTCGAAGATTTCTTGTCGGCGTTCGAGCAAGCGATCTACAAAAATCCCGCGACGAGCCATTACGCGCCGAGGTGGCGAAGTAGGTTCACCCGCGCTTACCAAAAATATTACGGAAAAGAAATTTTGATCCCCGACTGGGAGAGCATACGACCCAAGTACATCACGAGGGGAGCTGTATAGCCCGGCTTGCGTTACTTCAAGCGACAGATTAGAATTTCAAAGAGTTTCACGCCATTCGATAATATATTTTGTGTAAAGGAGTCTTGTATGAAAAATTTTTTACGTTCGTTCGTCTATCACACTGCAAAGATATTCAAGGAAGAATGGAAAGCCGTCTTGATCGTCATGATCGCGAGTTCGATACAGGCGTTCGCGGTGAATTATTTCACTCTTCATTACAGATTCCCGGACTTGGGAGTCTCCGGCATTGCGGTTCTTACTAATTATATGTTCGGGATCTCGCCAAACTGGGTGATACTGACGGGTAACATCTTGCTCGTGCTGTGGGCGCATAAGGATCTCAACGTCAGGTTTCTCGCTCTGACGGTCATAGCCATCATGACATTCTCGACGGGGCTTTCAGTCTTTGCGCGCTTTCCGTTGCCTTTGCCCGAAGATAAGTTCATGGCTACGGTGATCGTCGGCTTGCTGAAAGGCTCGGCGGGCGGGCTGCTGTTCAACGTCGGAGGCTCGGGCGGCGGGACTGACATTATCGCGGTGGCAATGCGTCGGCGATACGGTCTCGAGGTCGGGAGGTTCTCGATATTCATCAACTTCTTTATACTCGCGCTCTCGATCGGCGTTATAGGTCTCGAGTCCGTCGTGTATGGAGCTGTCGGACTTTACGTCAACGGCATCACGGTCGACAGCGTAACGAGGACGTTCGACAAGCGCAAGCAAGCCATCATAATCACCAACATTCCCGACGAGGTCAGCAAGTTCATAAACTCGCTCGGAAAAGGAGTAACGAGGCTCGAGGGCAAGGGAGGCTATACGGGTCAGGAGCGGCCAGTCTTGATTACGTTGTTGGAGCCTCGACACGTCGTGATGCTCAAAAGATTTCTGAAAGAGAGAGACGAAAGAGCATTCGTGTCGATCTGCGACGCTTCGGAAGTTCTGGGCAAAGGCTTCAAGAGCTGGCGGAGCCTGTAGTGAGTGAGGAGTTAGGAATGAGGAGTTATAGAGAGGACAGCATAATCTCAAAGACAGAAAGGAGTTTTATATGAGTGATTTCAGCATAGGCAGTGTGCTCGACGATGACAAGCGGGCATCACTGCAAAATTTTTCGGAAAATCTTCCGACCGCGTCCAGAGTCATTCCGGACAATTCAAAGACAAAGCGCGAAATAGTTTCAAAGGTGGCTTTCCTGCTCGGCATTGACGACAGATATTTCGGAATTGGTCAGAATGAAAACATGAACCCGCAGTTTTACAGAAGCGTATACGAAGACATGAAGCAGGATAAGGAGGCGAGAATAGTCAGAAACCTTTGCAGACTGCGGACGAGGTTACAGAGAAATTTCAAGGCGATATTCACAGAGATGAACTCCGACATAAAAAATATTGACGCGATCCCCGACCTTGTACCGCAAGAGACACTTCACGCGCTCGAAGACGATGGAATCCAATTCGTAAGAGCAAGGCGCAGGCTCGATGAATATATCGTTGATGTTCACAATTACTTGATCCCGCACGTCCCAAACTGTCAAAAATTTTTGCCCGACTGGATAAAGTGGCCCTACATCAGAAATTTATTTTTCATAAACAAAGGCAACACCATCGAGGGCAACAAGGAGGCCGCAAGATCCTACAGCGAGTTTCGAGATTTGTTCCCGTACCAGTCATTCATAAATTGGAGTCCCAACGAGAGCGACGGAAATATTTTGCGCGATGACGCGAAGTTCTTGCCGATCCTCTACGAGCGCAACCGGGACAAGTTCTATGACATGAGCAAGGTTACGGAAGCCGGGGACGCGGCATTGACGGACACAGCGGAATTTTTCGATAAGACCGAGCGCGTCATTATTGCCGTGGATTGCGAGAACGCCGACCCGTGCAAGGTCATCGGGATCATTAAGGACATGGACGCGAAAGGAATGTTGGCCAAGGTCGCGAAGATCTTACTCGTTGATGACGAGCATACGTCCTCACAGTGGCGAGCCTTGCGGCGGAATGAAAATCTCCCGCTTGAATATTACCTGACCGACAGAGTTAAGGACGAGAAATCCGCCGTCGATGTCGCGCTGACGATAAAATTTTACAGAGAGATCGCCGAGAGCAGAGCCGCCGGGCAGCCGATAGATGCCGCAATCATAATTTCGAGCGATTGCGATTTCTGGCCGCTCATCGAGCTGACCCCCGAGATTAAATTCCTCGTCATGCTTGAATATGACAACTGCTCGCAGGCTTATTATCACAGGCTCCAGAATAATGAAGTTCCGTTCTTTTATATTGATGAATTTTTCATGGCTGGCAACATTGAGCTTAAAACCGAAGTTGTGTTGCAGGAAGTGATACGCGAGATTGAAGAGAGCCATCTGAGCAAGTTAAATCTCTTCTCCGTCATCAATCGCGCCCTGTTGAAGCTCGATCTCCGAATGAACGATGCCGAGGTCTCGCAGTTCCTCGACAAGTACGTAGCCAACATGACGATAGGCTTCGCCAAGAATGGCAGCGCAGTCTTGCAAAACAAGCCGGCGTTAAATCAATTGGGAGTGAGAGGTGAGGAGTTAGGAGTGAGGGGTTAGGGATTGTTCTTTGTAAATCCTCAATGCTGATATAATAATCAGGCCAAATTTTTTAATCTTCAAATTTTCATAAGGAGGAGTTCATATTGAAGTTCAAAGTTGCATTGTTAGCTATGCTTGTCTGCGCGTTGTTCGCGGGATACGCGGCCGCTGAGGAAGCTCCTTTCCATATCGGCATCATGACCGGGACAGTCTCGCAGAGTGAGGACGACCTGCGCGGCGCGGAGCTTATGATCAAGATGTACGGCGACTCAGCCAATGGCGGAATGATCACCCACATCACATATCCGGACAATTTCCCCTCAGAGCAGGAGACCACAATAAGCCAGATAGTCGGACTTGCTGACGATCCCAAAATGAAAGTCATCGTCGTCAATCAGGCCGTGCCGGGAACTGCCGAAGCTTTCAGAAGAGTCCGCGAGAAGAGGAGCGATATCCTGTTGCTTGCCGGCGAACCTCACGAAGACCCCGGCGTAATCTCCGAGGCTGCTGACATCGCCACCCACACCGACCATATCGGACGCGGCTACACAATCCCGCTCGGGGCGCAGAAGATGGGCGCGAAGACGTTCATTCACATTTCGTTCCCTCGCCACATGAGCTACGAGACATTGGGGCTTCGTCGCGCAATCATGGAAGAGGCTTGCAAGGATCTCGGAATTAAATTCGTGTTCGAGACAGCTCCCGACCCGACCAGCGACGTTGGAATGGCCGGTGCCCAGCAGTACATTCTTGAGAACATGCCCGCATGGATCGAGAAGTACGGCAAAGACGCGGCTTTCTTCTGCACGAATGACGGACACACCGAGCCTCTGCTTCGTCAGGTTGCTGCGCTTGGCGGTTACTTCGTCGAGGCTGACCTTCCCTCGCCGTTGATGGGTTACCCCGGAGCTTTGGGGATCGACCTCTCGAAAGAGCAGGGCGACTGGCCGGCGATCTTGAAGAAAGTCGAAGAGGCTGTAGTCAAGGCCGGAGGCGGCGGACGAATGGGCACGTGGGCTTACTCATGGGGTTACACGACCACGGCCGCGTTAGCTGAATATGGCAAACGTTATGTCGAGGGGACATTCACGAACAAGCTCGGCTCGGCTCAGGCTCTCAGAGAGATGAGAACAGCTTATGATGAGTTCTGCCCGGGCGCACACTGGGGCGCGAGCTACTTCACCGACGCTGTCTCAGGTGTCAAGAACACGAAGTTCATACTTCTTCGTCAGGACACGTACGTGCTTGGCGGCGATTACCTTGGACTTGCCGATGTCGAGATCCCCGAGAAGTATTTCCACATTCGCATGACCCCGGCGAGCAATTAATAGTTAGGAGTTAGGAATGAGGAGTTAGGAGTGAGATAGCTTGATTCCTCATGTTGTGTTTGTTGTATGTAAGCTACGGGGAGTGCGTGAAGTTTCTGGCGCATTCCCCCCTTTTTTTAGAGTTAGGAGTGAGGAATTAGGAGTGAGGAGTGAAAAAATTCCTAACTCCTAACTCCTAACTCCTCACTGTAATTACGGAGGTGATTTTGTTTGTCAGTTAATAACAACGCTCCTTTGCTTCAGCTCGATCACATTGGAAAAGAATATTACGGCAACAGAGTCTTGTCTGACATCTCTTTTTCAATCGAAGCCGGCGAGATCATCGGCCTCGTTGGCGAGAACGGAGCAGGGAAATCAACATTGCTCAATATATTGTTCGGTATGCCAGTCATCACTTCGACAGGCGGCTACGAGGGAAGCCTGTATCTTGACGGGAAGCACGTTCATTTCGCGTCGCCTACTCAGGCACTCGCGGCAGGGATCGGAATGGTTCATCAGGAGTTCTCGCTGATCCCCGGCTTCACGGCCACAGAAAATATTTTGCTCAATCGCGAGGTCTTGAATGGCTCGTTGATGAGCTTCGTATTCAGCGACAGGGTCTCGACGCTCGACCGCGAAGCTATGAAAGCCCGAGCCTCCGCAGCCATCACCACACTCGGAGTTCATATCAGCCCCGACATGACCGTCAGCGAGATGCCCGTCGGTTACAAGCAGTTCATTGAGATCGCCCGCGAGATCGACCGAAAGAATACGCGGCTTCTATTCCTCGACGAGCCTACGGCGGTGTTGACGGAGACTGAGGCGGAGATTTTATTAATCGCGCTTCGGAAGCTCGCTAAGTCAGGTATCGCGATCGTGTTCATCTCTCACAGGCTCAACGAGGTTAAAGACCTTTGCGACCGCATCATCGTCCTGCGCGACGGAAAGCTGATAACCAACCAGAAAGCGAACGAGCTTACAACACGTCAGATAGCTTCGTTGATGGTTGGCCGCGAGAGCCTCCGCAAAGATGATCCGGTCGAGATCCCCGAGCAGCCTGTCGAAGAAGAAAACGTCAACGACGCTCTCACTACGACAGTCAAGAAAAAGAAGAAGAAACCCGCCTTGAAAGTTGAACACTTGTGGGTCGATATGCCGGGCGAGACAGTCCGCGACGTGTCATTCGAGGTCATGAAAGGCGAGATCTTCGGGATCGGCGGCCTCGCAGGTCATGGCAAGCTCGGTATCCCTAACGGCATCATGGGACTGTATCCGGCTGGCGGAAAAGTTCGGCTCTTCGGCAAGAAGCTGACGCTCAACAAGCCCAGAGCCGCATTAGGTCGCAAGATGGCTTTCGTGTCCGAAGACAGGCGCGGGGTCGGCTTGCTCCTCGATGAGCCTCTCGACTGGAACATAACTTTCACGGCCATGCAGACGCAAGGAAGATTTTTGCTCGGAATCCCGTACATCTTCCAGATGCGCAACGAGATCGCAATGGCCAACGAGACGAAAAAATTCATTGAAGCTCTCAGCATCAAATGCACCGGGCCGAGTCAGAAAGCCGGGGAGCTGTCGGGCGGCAATCAGCAGAAAGTCTGTCTCGCAAAAGCCTTCGTTCTTCGTCCTGATGTTTTGCTCATATGCGAGCCAACGCGAGGCATCGACATAGGCGCAAAGACCCTCGTACTCGACACCATCAGAGAATATAACAAGGAACACGGCACAACGATCATAATCACAAGCTCGGAGCTTGAAGAGCTTCGCAGTGTCTGCAACCGTGTCGCGATAGTCGGCGAGGGAAAGATCGCGGGGATATTGCCAGCGGCAACTCCGGCTGAAGAGTTCGGAATGTTGATGATGGGCGAGAAGCTGCGCGTGGCTTTATCAATGGCGGAATAGGGAGGCTGAAAGCATGATTGGAAGATTTATCAAGAACGCCGGCTGGCCTCGAATTATAATCGGGCTGTTTCTGCTTGCGTTGTTTATAACGGCTCCGTTCGTCGGAGTGAATGTCTTCACGTCGTTCAACAACACGATCGTAAGATTTGGCATGAATGGCGTGATGGTGCTTGCCATGATCCCGATGGTGCAGGCGGGCTGTGGTTTGAATTTCGGCTTGCCGCTTGGGATTATCGCGGGACTTTTGGGCGCGACGCTGTCGATCGAACTCAACACGGAGATCTTAACGAAGCTCGTCGAGTTGGGAGCGCAGTATAAAATTTCGTGGCTCACTCAGGAATTTATCACGACGTATCGCGAGCCTATAGGTTTCGCAAGCGCGATAATCATAGCTATCCCGGTTGCGGCGGTGCTTGGTTGGCTCTACGGAAAGTTGCTGAACCGCGTCAAGGGCGACGAGATGATGATCGCGACATACGTAGGCTTCTCGTCAGTGTCGTTCATGTGCATAGCGTGGCTGTTGCTTCCGTACAGACACCCGACTATGGTATGGGGCTACGCGGGTCGCGGGCTTCGTACGACGATCAGCGTCGAAGGTTATTGGCTCCATGTCTTGAATGATTGGCTCTCGCTGAACTTCAAAGACACCGTGAAAGTCGGCGAGAATGTCATGGAAGTCAACCTCTCGATCCCGACGGGAATGTTGATATTCTTCGCTGTGATGGCGTTCATCGTGTGGGTGTTCATGCGCACGAAGACGGGCACGGCCATGACCGCAGTAGGCTCAAATCCAGAGTTTGCGCGAGCCTCAGGAGTCAACGTCGACAAGATGCGTACGATCTCCGTCGTAATGTCAACGATACTCGGAGCTATCGGCATCATCGTTTACGAACAGAGCTTCGGCTTCATTCAGCTATACATGGGGCCATTCTACATGGCACTGCCGGCGGTGGCTTCGATACTGCTTGGCGGCGCGAGCGTCAACAAAGCTACGATACTCAACGTCGTAATCGGAACTTTCTTGTTCCAAGGAATTTTGACGATGACCCCGACGGTGTTCAACAGCGTTTTCCAGACGGACATGTCAGAAGTGATCCGACTGATCGTCAGCAACGGAATGATTTTATACGCTTTGACGAGAAGAGTTAGGAGTTAGGAGGGAGGAGTTAGGAATGAAAATCACAATGCAGCTTTTAATCCCTAATCCCTCACCCCTAATCCCTAATCGACCAGGAAAGGTGCGTGCCGGAAGATGATTCGCAAACTCTTTGACATAATCGCAAACAACGCTGTTCCGGCAGTATTCATCATA
>JAFSJO010000133.1 GCA_017449415.1 Synergistaceae bacterium | reverse complement strand
CGAGAGCGACATGCTCGACTCCATGACTATGGATATGCTCGACATGGGGATCATAACCTCCGGGCCGTTCGTGAACTTCTCGAAGATGATGGGCGTTCTCGATATGCCGTTCCTGTTCGCCAACAACGCCGAAGCCTATAAAATTCTCGACGGTGAGATCGGCCGCGAGCTTCTCGCAACTCTCGAGGAAGCTAACCTGAAAGGACTTGCCTACGCCGAAAGAGGTTTCAGGAACGTCACAAACTCCATTCGCCCGGTGGCCAACGCCGAGGACATCAAGGGACTGAAGCTCCGTGTCATGGAGAACGAAGTCTACACGGCGACATTCAAAGCTCTCGGAGTGAACGCTACGCCGATGCAGTGGGCTGACGCTCTCACGGCAATGCAGCAGAACACAATCGAGGGCGAAGAGAACCCCATCAACGTCATATTCTCTTACGGACTTTGGGATTACAATCAGAAATATGTAACTCTCGACCGCCACAGCTACTCGACGGCAATCATCACAATGTCGCTCGAAGCGTTCAAGAGGCTCGACGAAGCGACGCAGAAAATTTTCATGCAGTCAGCTCAGGAGGCCGCCGAGTACGAAAGACAGTGGGTAGCTGAGAAGGAAGCTGGACAGCTCGCGGCGATAAAGTCTCACGGCGTTGAAGTCATCGAAAATCCTGACGTGGACTCGTTCAGAAAATCCGTGCAGAGCGTCTATGGCGCGTACCCGCAGTATGCTGACTACATCTCGCGTATTCAGTCGGAGCTATCTTCAAAGTGAGGAGTTAGGAGTGAGGAGTTAGGAGTTAAAATCCCTAATTCCTAATCCCTAATTGCAATGGAGGCTAAAGAAGAATGAAGGCACTTGTAAAGTTAAGCAACGCTCTCGACAAAATCTGCGGCGTTTCGATAGCCGTGATGCTGGCGTTGATGGTCGTGTTCACTATAGCTCAGGTCGTGTGTCGGACGTGGTTTACGTCGCTGTCGTGGTCGGAGGAAGCAACGAGATTTCTTTTAATCTGGTCAACGTTCCTTGGCGCGTCATGCGTCTACCGACACAACGGCAACATTGCCATAACCGTAATTCAAGATTTATTCCCGCCGTCAGTCAAGAAGAAGCTCCGTGTGCTGATCCATGGATTATGCTTCGTGCTGTTCTGCGTGCTTTGCTACTACGGATTTCTTTATTGCTCGCGGCAGGTTCGGACGGCATCGGCGATCCCGGTGAAGATGAAATATATTTACATGTGCCTTCCCATCAGCATGATAATTATGTCGATACATGCGGCTGTCATGCTCATCGAAGAGTTAAAGGAGCGCGGATAATGGCTGCCTTGTTGTTTTCAGTTTTTATAGCTACGCTGGCGATTGGAGTCCCCGTAGCTTTTTCGATAGTGTCATCGGCGGCTGTCGTGATAGTCTCCGGCCTTGGGACGAACAGGCTCATGATGATAATCCAAAGAATGTTCGAGAGCTGCAATTCGTTCTCGCTTATCGCAGTGCCATTCTTCATATTGGCGGGGGATCTGCTCTCGAAAGGTAAGATTTCCAAGTTGCTGGTTGACTTTTGCGAGTCCGTGTTGGGAATGATACGCGGCGGACTTTCGATAGTTTCAGTCTTGGCTGGAATGTTTTTCGCGGCGATCTCCGGCTCAGGTGCAGCAACGACTGCGGCGGTCGGCGGTGCGCTGATTGAGGAGCTGAAGGCTCGCGGCTATCGTGAAGATGCCTCGGCGGCTCTAATCGCGGCGGCTGGAACGATCGGCGTAGTTATTCCTCCGTCAGTCCCGATGGTCTTGTATGCTGTCATTGCCGAAGTCAGCGTCAGCAGTTTATTCAAGGCCGGATTCGTTCCCGGCTTCGTCATGGGCGGGATTTTGATTTTGATCGCGCTTGTCCAGAGCAAGAGATTGAATTATCCGAAAGGCTCTGGATTTTCATTCGCGAGATTTCTGAAAAGTTTCGTCTACGCCGTGCCCGGTATCTTGATGCCTGTGATAATTTTGGGAGGGATTTTCTCCGGGATATTTACGCCGTCTGAAGCTGCGGCGATTGCGGTCGTGTACGCTGTTTTCGTTTCGATGTTCATTTATCGAGATTTGACTATTAAGTCGCTTTTCGAGATCATGCTTGGATCCGCGAAGACCAGCGCAGTGATCATGATTATAATCGCCTGCTCAGGGCCGTTCGGGTGGTGTCTTGCGAACTGGAAGATCCCAGAGACGATATCGGCGGCAGTGCTGTCGGTGTCATCGAACAAATACATAATCATGTTCCTGATTTCGATAATAATTTTAATCGCCGGTGTCTTCATGGAAACTTCGTCAGCGATTATATTGTTGACTCCCGTCTTCCTGCCATTGATAAAGGCTCTCGGAATTTCTACAATGCACTTCGGAGTATTATTTGTGGTTGGAATAGCGATAGGCATGATCACGCCGCCTGTAGCGATAAATCTCTTTGTGGCATCGGGGATTACGGGCTTACCGCTCGAAAGAATTTCACGCTCCGTTGTGCCTTATCTCATTGGCTTAATCATTGTGTTTCTTGGCATCGTTTTCGTGCCGTTAATCTTTCCGAATATCCTGTAATTATCGAGCTTTATCTTGTGTCGCGTGAAGATATATAAAGGTCAAAAACTTCACGCGAAATCCATTCCTAACTGAAAAAATTTTTCGATGGATCGCGTTGTTGCATTGTGGAAGATGATGTGCTATTATTCCGTCTCATGATGCTCGGATAAAAATCTGAGTGTTAAATTTAAAAATGCGAGGTGTTGCTATAATGCAACCAAACAACAATATTAATTCATTAAAGTATAGTTTTCTCGATATCGCCCACGCGCTCAGCGCTTTCACAGTGAAATGCGCCAAAGAGTTCCCAGCCTCACTCAGAGGCAACCTCGAAAAAATATTCTTCGCCAACATCAAGGCCAACCCCGCAATATGCTTCTCGTTATTCGCGAACCCTCTCACCAGAGAGATCGTCTGCAATGATGAAATTCTCCGCGATGCCGAGATCTTTTACGCCATTGACAGCAATGTCGACCGTGTCAAGCACGAAGAGATTTTTGCCGGCTCACCGCTCTATGTGTCGTGTCCCGTCCCTCAGTGGCGTTACACAAATAGCGCAAATAACCGCTCAATTTTAATGCTTAATATCTTAATTGAACTCGCATATCTCAACTCCGAAAAGTTGCTTGGCGACTATATTCGCTCGTCGATGGTCGATCCTGATACATTCGATGGATTCGTGATTGAGCCAGATGGCAGGTTCATGGTGCTGACTATCATTGACGAGTCGCCGTTTGTGTTTCATGCTTCCGTGTCTGATGCTGACGGCTCGAATTTCGTTGACGACAACGCGGCATATTTCGGCTTCCCAATCTTGAACGGGATACGAGCCTTCAACTTCGGCGACAAGCCCGTCAAAATTCTATACATGCCCGCCGTCTAATCTCTAACCCCTCACTCCTAACTCCTCACCCCTCACCAAATCCCCCCTTAATTCTTTGCCTGTGTTATATAATTAGCCTTGAATAAGCGAAAAAATTTTTCAGGAGGTTTTTTGTTAATGGCACAGGTAGCCGATACCACAAGCTTCTATGTAGGTCTGAAGCTTCGTTGGCAGGACGCAATTTGGGAAATCGTCGAGTATGACCACCACAAGATGGGACGCGGCGGCGCGGTTGTGCGTACGAAGCTCCGCAACGTCGAAACAGGCTCAATCGTTGAAAATTCATTCAAGCCCGGCGAAAAATTCGAGCGAATAATTTACGAAGACAAACCGGCGCAGTACTCCTACAGAGACGGCGAAGATTATGTCTTCATGGATCTCGCGACATACGAGGAAATGAGGCTCTCCCCGCAGGTTCTCGGCGACGCGGCGAAATATCTGGTCGACGACCTCGAAATTCAGATCGAATTTTTTGAAGGCAAGGTCATGGGCATCGAGCTTCCCAAGAGCGTAACTCTGAAAGTTACCGACACGCCCCCGGCGTTCAAAGGCGACACCGTAACAGGCGGCGGCAAACCCGCGACCCTCGAGACAGGGCTTGTGGTAACCGTTCCCGTGTTCGTTGAGCCAGGCGAGGACATCGTCGTCGACACACGCACCGGCGCGTATCTTGAAAGAGCGAAGAAAGGCAACTAGCAACCAACTTCAATAAGAATATGCCTGATTCAGACGAAATAAAGATATCCACCACGGAGGGCGGAGTCATTCATATCTCCGAAGATGTCATCGTGGAGCTTGCCAGAAAGACCATCGAGGGAATACCAAACATCAAGACGGCCGCCCGTCTGTCTTCTAAATTCGGGATCGGACGCAAGAGCGGCAGTATCCGCGTATCTGTCGACCACTCGCAGGGTACGATCTCAATAGACGCTTACGTCCTCGTGAAATATGGCCAGAGGATCCCGGACATCGCGTGGGACGTTCAGGAAAAGATCAAAGATAATCTCGAACGCTACACGGGCTACGAAGTTCAGGCGGTGAACGTGAACGTTCAAGGGATTTACGCGGCCGGCGGCGACGATATCCAGATTAATTTAGAGTGCGGCGAAAATTTCTTGCCTGATGAGGCTGACTGAACATGTATTTCTTATGGAGAGACACGCCCGACGGACTGATAAAAATCTCGCACGAGGGGCTATTTGATTTTGCTGATTATGTTCTGCGCTCCGGCTTCAGGCTCTACAGCATAACGTTAGCTCCGAGAGAACACGATGCCGACCTTACTGTAGTGATATCGGACGAGGATCTGCCGACCGACATAAAAACGCAAGTCGAAGAACATCTCGAAGAAGTCCTGACCCCTACGGGAATGAAAGCCTCTGTGGTGTGGGCAAGCCCCGAGCGCGGGCTGTGGGTCTTGGCGCGTAGTCCTCACGCTTGGGCGTTGATGGCTTCGTGTGTGGCTGTGATCGTTACGGCGGGCTTCGAGGGCTTTTTCTGGACGGCGTTTTGGGGGTCGGCTGCGTGGTTCGCGGTTCGCGGTGCTACGATGCTCGCAAAAAAATTCAGGAGTGCTTAAAACATGCCAAAAAAATCCATAGGCCGCAAGTTTGAGGCTATTCACAGGTCAAGAGAGCTTGCGGTTCAGTTTTTATATTCGCTTGATATTTGCCCGGGGCAGGATTTTAGCTCGTCGCTGGAATTGTTTTTGAACCTCGATGACGTGGCCAAGAACGACGCGCCCGACGTGAAAGAACGATGCCGCAGTTTAGCTTCCCGGGTCTGGAGTCGAAAGAACGAGATCGACGGCTTTCTGTTGCGTGTCGTTACGGGCTGGCGGCCTGAGAGAATGGTTAGCGTAGACAGGGCGATATTGCGGCTTCTCGTGTTCGAGGGCTTTTTGGAGAAGACGCTTCCGGCAAGAGCCGCTATAGCTGAGGCCAACAAGCTCGCCAACGATTTCGGGACGAAAGACTCAGCGCGGTTCATCAACGGCGTTTTGGGCAAGATGCAAAAGTTTTTTGAGGAACAGGAGGAAAATAGTTAAATGGCTGAAGCGGCTAAGTCATGGTGGCGTGAGACCATCGAGACAATCGTGTGGGCGTTCATACTCGCGATGATAATCAGAACTTTCATAGTGCAGGCGTTCTGGATCCCAAGCGGCTCGATGATACCGACACTCGAAGTTCAAGATAGAGTTTTGGTCGCGAAGTTTTGGAATTTATTCTTTGAACCGTCGCGAGGCTCTCTGTACGTCTTCAAATATCCTGTCGACCGGGACAGAGATTTCGTCAAGCGCGTCATAGCGATCCCCGGCGATGTCGTCGATATCAAGAACGGAGTCGTCTACATCAACGGCAGCCCGACAGATGAGCCGTACGTGAAGAACCACGACCGCTACACACTCCGACCCAGCAATGTTTTCCCGCAGGTGCCTTTCACAGTGCCCGACAACAAATATTTCATGCTCGGCGACAATCGCTCAAATTCGCAGGACAGCCGCTATTGGGGCTTTGCATCGCTCGATGACATGCGCGGGCCTGTGTTCTTCAGATATTGGCCTCTAAACAGGATCGGGATCCCGAAATAATTTAATGCCGAGAACTGTCTGGTACCCCGGCCACATGGCTAAGGGGACAAGGAAACTCAACGAGCTTGTATCGAAACTCGATTTAATAGTTGAAGTCAGAGACGCACGCGCCCCGGCTTCGACTTCATCACCGTTGATAAAGGCTTTGGCCAAGATAAAACCCGTCATACATGTACTATCGCGAAAGGATCTTGCTGATCCGGCTAAATTGCAATCGTGGCTCAGCTCATTAAAGCACACTTACGCGGCAGATTTGAGGAAGCGCGAGGGTTTATCTGCGATCAAAAAAGCGATATTGAAGTTCAAGCCATCTCATCGCGAAGTCAGACTTGCTGTCGTAGGTATCCCCAACGTTGGCAAGTCTCTGCTGTTGAACTCACTCATCGGCAAGTCAAACGCAGGTGTCGGCAACATTCCCGGCATCACGAAGTCCGTGAGCTGGTATCGAAATGAAGGTATGCTCATCGTGGACTCGCCGGGCATACTTGACCCTCACGCGGAGGCCGGGGCGCATTTGATCCTGTCGTGGCTCGGCTGCGCCAAGGCTGAAGTCGTCGGAGGATACGAGAACGCCGCGTCAGCGTTGATAAAATTTTTAATCTCCAACGATATGCAGAATTTAATTCCGGTTGAGCCGGACGGAGCTTCGACCCTCGAAGCCATCGGACGAAAATACGGCTGCTTGATCTCCGGAGGCCGTGTCAACATGGAGTTGGCCGGTCAAAAATTCATCGAGGCTTTCTCGTCGGGGAGGCTCGGCCTAGTGTGTCTCGAAATGCCGGGCGAACAGCGAGCCGTCGACTTTGACATTAGCAGTCATGATGATGAGGCAGTTGACTTTGTTTGATGATCTGTTGCTGCCGCTGAAGTGCAATCCCGATGAAGCTCGCGAGTGTCTTCGGAGGCTGAAAGCTGAGGCTCACGGTTTGATCATTGGGACGGACGAGGCCGGGCGAGGTGCGCTTGCTGGGCCTGTCAGTGCGGCGGCGGTGTATCTGACTGAAGCTCAGGAGGAGAGGTTGCTGGCCATGAAGCTGCGGGACTCCAAGATGATTTCGCCAAAGCGGCGCGAAGACATCTTCAACGTTATGAACTCTATCGGCGTGAGGTGGCGCGTAGCTTGGGGAACTCCCTCGATGATCGACGAGAAAAATATTTTGAGAGCTTCCCTCCTGACGATGGCCAAGTGTGTCAATGAACTCGCGGGCACGCTCAATGATGCTCCAGCCTGTCTCATAGCCGACGGCAACAAGCCGATACCTGATATAAAGATCAGGCAATGGACTCTGATACGCGCCGACAAAATGATCCCGGTGGTCTCGGCGGCCTCGATAGTTGCGAAAGTGCTGCGTGACAGGCTGATGACGAACCTCGCGAAGAGATACCCCGGCTACGACTTTGAACGCAACAAAGGCTACCCGACAGCCGCTCACATTGGCGCAGTGAGAGAGCAGGGCATGAGCGACATACACCGACGGAGTTTTTGCCGAAAGATTTTGGAGAGATAAGAGAATGGCTTCGATTAACGTTAATGTAGACCAGAATTACAACCAGATGCAGCAGAACATCAGCACGAACGCCCGGCAGGGTCAGATATCAACTCAGCCGCAGATCCAACAGCCCTCACAGATCGCCGCGAGGCTCGCAGGGATACGAACGGGCATGGTGGTCGAGGGGAGCGTGTTGTCTCAGAACGAGGACGGCACGTATCTTGTCCGTGTTGATGTCAACGGAGTGCCTCAGGAGCTGCGCGCCAAAGCTACGCTGTCTCTGATCGTTGGCGAACATTTCCGCGCGGTCTGGGACGCTTCAGGGCCGGACGGCGTTCCGATATTGAGGCTCTCGCAAGGTGAGCTGTCTTTCCTGTCTCAGATCCCGGCTCGTGATAGGGAGCTTGCGACTGCGCTGTTGGCTCGGGGGCTTCCGCTTTCAAGTGAAGTTCTCAACGCCATCAAGGACGCTTGGCGAAAATCAGGCTCACAGCCCGGGCAGCTCTCTTCGTTCATTGAGCTTTGGGCGCGTGATGTCCCTATGACGCTCGATAACGCCGCGCTGCTCTCTCAATATGCCGCCATGAACGGAGCCGAAGCTACGGCAATGTGGGAGAGGATCCGCCGCGAACTCAAAGAGAAGACCTCAAAAGGCAGCGACCCCGTGAAAGCTCTGAAGGACATGAAGGAAGGCGACGACGACGTGGCGAAATTCCTGCAAGCTCAATCGATCCTGATGAAAAGCCCGCGCAACGAGGTTAACCCGGCTTTGCTCGCCGCTCCATTCTGGCCGGTGCTAAACGAAGCGTCGCAGAACATGACCGCGAAAATTTACGTCGGACGCTCGGCTGAAGATGACGGACAGAAATATTGGCAGGTCGGCTTCGGGATCACAGGCTCGGTGCTTGGCGAGGTCGGCGGACTTGTTGAGAGCGACGGCAAGAGCTGTAACCTCACACTCAACGCTGAGAAGCCCGAGACTTGCAAGCTGATCGAACGTCGGCGCAGGGACTTGCGAAAGGAGCTTCAAGGGCTCGAACTTCCGGTCGTGTTCATCGGTATCTCACGCAGAGCCGCCGAGAACGAAAGGGACTTGCTGCTCGCCGGGCGAGGTCTCGACATTACAGTGTGATTAGGAATTTGAAATTATGGCTGACAATAACAAACGTGAACAGGCTGTAGCCGTCAAATATGACAACAAGAAAATGAACGCTCCGACCGTCGTAGCGAAAGGCGAGGGCTTCATAGCGCGCAAGATCATCGAGAGAGCTGTCGAAGCTGACGTTCCGATCGTCGAAGATGCCGCGCTGGTCTCGGCGTTGATATCCCTCGAACTTGGCGAAGAAATCCCGGCGGAGCTTTACGAGGTCGTTGCCCGGGTGCTTGCGTGGGTGTACAAGCTCGACAAGGAGACGGCGCAAAAGCCATCATGACCAAGGCTCAGGAGCTTGGAAAATTCGCCGAGGACATCGCCGCAGAATATTTAATCTCGCTCGGCTGGAAAGTCCTTGCGCGAAACTTCAAGAACAAACACGGAGAACTCGACATCATCGCCGCCGACGTAAGCTCAAAGCCCGAGGAGCTAGTCATCGTTGAGGTGCGCTGTCGGAGCGTCGGGAAAGTTCAATCCCCTTTCGACTCAATCGGGCCGAGGAAGCTGCGTACGCTCGTGCAGTCTTCGATGGAGTTCATAAACGAGATCGAATGGGAGGGCTTCTGGCGGATCGACATGGTCGGCATCACGATGAAGAGCCGCGACGATCCGAATGACTGGGAGCTTGAACACCTTCGAGACATCACCGCCGGAATGAATTTTTTATTTTCGTGAAGCTCCTCGCGAGCCTCGACCTTCACTAAGTCAATCCCAACTTTTTGTAGCTGAAAATGTAGTTGAAAAACGACCCTCGCATCTCTTTGAGGATCGTCCCGCCAAAATTATATCATATTCGCGGGCTTGCTTTGGTATACTTATCTCTGAGAAAGAAAAAATTTTGAGGGAGGTAAAAAATTTTGAGCAGGCTTGCAATTAAACCTGAAAGCAAAGTTCAGGCCACTGCGGACTCACTGCAGCGCGACCTCGAACGACGAGTCAAAGACGCGCCGCCCGGGCTTTGTCCGGTTGATTTGGCTGGCAGCTACCTGAAAGTGTGCGCGACCCAGTCCTGCGGAAAGTGTGTCCCGTGCCGCGTGGGGCTTAGACAGCTCGAAAAACTCATCAACGATTTAGTCGAGGGCAAAGGAGACATGAAGACCGTCGACCTCATCGAGAAGACCGCGGAGTCGATTTACGCCTCGGCGGACTGCGCGATAGGCTACGAGAGTGCGGGCATGGTGTTGAAAGGACTCAAGGGCTTCCGCGATGATTACGTCGCTCACGCCAACGGAGGACACTGCGCCGCAGAGGGCTTCAAGTCCGTGCCGTGCGTTCACCTGTGCCCGGCTCATGTCGATATTCCCGGATACATCGCGCTCGTCAACGCAGGACGTTACGCTGACGCAGTGAGGCTCATAAGGAAAGATAACCCGTTCCCGTCAGTCTGCGCCATGGTCTGCGAACACCCCTGCGAGAACAAATGCCGCCGCGCAATGATCGACGACGCTTTGAACATTCGCGGATTGAAACTCTACGCGATCGAAAACTCCGGACACGTCCCGGTGTTCAAGGACGGCGAGAAAGCTGCGCCAGCAACCGGGAAAAAAGTCGCAATAGTCGGCGGAGGCCCAAGCGGTATCTCTGCGGCTTACTTCCTCGCGCTCATGGGACACAGCGTCGAGATATTTGAACAGCGCAAGCACCTCGGCGGAATGCTGCGTTACGGGATCCCGGCCTACAGGCTTCCTCGTGAGCTTCTTCAGGAGGAGATCGACACGCTGCTGACTGCCGGAGACATCAAAGTCCATATGGAGACGGCGATCGGCAAAGACACTCACTCAATCGCGAAGCTGCGTTCGGAGTTCGATGCCGTGTATGTCGCGATTGGAGCGCACACTGACAAGACCGTCGGAATACCCGGCGAGGACGCTGAGGGGGTCATGTCGGCTGTCGAGTTGCTGAGACGGATCGGCGACGATGATTACCCGGACTTCACCGGCAAAAAAGTCGTCGTTATCGGCGGCGGAAATGTCGCTATGGACTGCGCGAGGTCGTCGCTTCGTTTGAACGCCGAGAGGGTCGTTATCGCCTACAGGAGACGCAAAGAAGAGATGACAGCTCTCCGCGAGGAGATCGACGCTGCCGAAGCTGAAGGCTGCGAACTGTTCCAGCTCTACGCGCCTATGAAGGTCGAAGTCGGCGAGGACGGCAAGGCGAAAGCTATGTGGCTGAAGAAGCAAATGATCAGCTACATCAAAGGCGGACGCCCGGCCAACAAAGACGCTAACGCCGAACCCGTAAGGCTCGAAGCTGATATCGTCGTCATTGCGATAGGTCAGGGCATCGAGAGCGACAAGCTCGACACCGTCGACGTTACGAAGTGGGGAACTCTCAACGTTCTCGAAAGCGAAGAGTTCGCGAAGATCCCCGGTGTCTTTGCAGGCGGAGACTGCGTAACAGGCCCGGCCACCGTCATCAAGGCTATCGCAGGAGGAAAGGTCGCTGCCGCGAATATTGACGAGTATCTCGGCTATCATCACCCGATCGAGCTGAATATGGACATTCCTGAGCCAATTCCTCAGGACAGGCCGCCTTGCGGACGTGTGCAGCTTCGTGAGAGGGCAATCAGCGACAGAGTGAAAGATTTCAAACTTGTTGAAGAAGGCATGACCGAAGAGGAAATGAAGCAGGAGTCCAGCAGATGCCTTCGCTGCGATCGTTATGGCTTCGGCACATTCAGGGGAGGACGTGAGACAAGATGGTAAACATTACAATTAACAACACCCCCGTACAAGTCCCGGAGAATACGACGATACTCGAAGCCGCGAAGCTGAATAACATCAACATTCCTCATCTTTGCTACCTGAAAGGTCTGAACGAGATCGGCGCGTGCCGCGTCTGTGTCGTTGAGGTTGAGGGGGTCGACAGGCTCGTATCATCGTGCAACACCGTCGCGACCGAAGGAATGAAAATTCACACGAACTCGCCGAAGGTCAGACAGGCTCGAAAGGTCAACGTTGAGCTTCTTCTTTCACAGCACAGTGCGAGGTGTCCGGAGTGCAGCCGCTCGGGCAACTGCGAACTTCAAAGGGTCGCCAACGCTCTTGGGGTCTTGAAGCTCCCGTATGAAGAGGACATCAAGGACTTCGAGTGGAACAACGAGTTCCCGCTGATCCGCAACGATCAGAAATGTATCAAGTGTATGCGCTGCGTGCAGGTCTGCGACAAGATCCAGCAGATGAACGTGTGGGACGTGGCCAAGACGGGAACTCATACGGTCGTGGCGTGTCGCGGAGGCAAGGACATCACCGAGCTCAACTGCACCGTCTGCGGTCAGTGCATCACTCATTGCCCGGTCGCGGCTCTCACGGAACGCGATGACACTCAGAAAGTTCTCGCGGCTATGGCCGACAAGGACAAGATCACGATCGCTTCGGTAGCTCCGGCAACGAGGACATCATGGGGCGAGCAACTTGGCCTCACTCACGAGGAAGCTACGGCGGAGAGACTTGTGAGCGCGTTGAGAGCAGTCGGCTTCGATTACGTGTTCGATACGGATTTCTCGGCGGACTTGACAATCATGGAAGAAGCAAGCGAGTTCCTTGTGAGGCTTCAAAATGGCGAGCTGAAAGAATATCCGATGTTCACGTCGTGCTGCCCGGGCTGGGTGCGCTTCATCAAGATGGAGTTCCCCGACCTCGTGCCTCAGCTTTCGAGCGCGAAGTCTCCTCAGCAGATGTTCGGCGCGATCATCAAGTCGTGGTATGCTCAGATCTTGGGCGTTGAGCCTGAGAAGATTTATCACGTCTCGTTCATGCCCTGCACAGCCAAGAAGTACGAGTGTGATGTCTCTTGCATGGACAGCTCCGGCGCGCGCGATGTTGATGTCGTGTTGACAGTCCGCGAGCTTGCGAGGTTGATTAAGTCCGAGGGCATCAACGTCAAGAATCTTCCTGAGAGTGCATTCGACGCTCCATTAGGGACAGCCTCGGGCGCGGGTCATATCTTCGGGACGACCGGCGGAGTTATGGAGGCGGCATTGCGTACAGCTTACAACCTTGCAACAGGCAAGAACCCCGAGCCTGACGCTTTCAAAGACGTTCGCGGTTACGACGGCTGGAAAGAAGCCAAGTTCGAGATCGCCGGCACCGAGTTGAAGATCGCAGTCGCTAACGGACTCGGCAACATTCGCAAGCTCTGCGAGGCAATCCGCAACAAGAAAGTTCATTATGATTTCGTTGAGTGCATGGCGTGCCCGACGGGTTGCGCTGGCGGTGGCGGTCAACCTATTCACGAGGGCGAAGAGCTTGGCGAGGGTCGCGGAAAGATCCTTCTCAACCTCGACCAGAAATCGAACCTCCGCTTCTCGCACGAGAACCCCTCGATCGTTCAGTGCTACAAGGAGTATCTCGGCAAGCCTCTGGGCGAAAAGTCGCATCATCTCCTCCACACTGACCAGTCGAAGTGGGAACTCTGGAAGTAATTTCGGATCTGTTGCCCCCCAACCCCCCACAGGGGGGCTTTTTTTGTCTTACCGTTAAGCGTTCCTAGAAGCCGCAAGCTGACCGCAAGCCGCCATGATGTCGCTCCCGCGCTCCTTTCGGAGTTCAAACTCGATTTTCAGCTCGCTGAGTGCCCGACAAAATTCCTTTATTCGCGTCTCCTGTGAACGTTTCAGATCTGGCCGCGAGGGTATCGGGTTGAAAGGTATCAGATTGATGTAGGGGCTGAGGCCGTCAAGCAACGCCGCCATCTCGTAAGCGTATTGGACATCGTCATTGACGCGGTCGATCAAAGCATACTCGATCGTGATACGCTCACCGGTGCGGTCTCTGTAACGCTTCAACGCGCCAACCAGCTTCGAGAGCGAATACTGATTGTTCACGGGCATCAGCTTCGAGCGCAGAGCGTCATTGGTCGCGTGGAGAGACAACGACAGCCGAAGAGGTATCTCAAAATCCGCGAGAGCTTCAATGCCGGGGACAATGCCCGAGGTCGAGATCGTGATGTGTCGCGCGCCGAGGTTCCTCATGTCCTTGTCATTGAGGGCACGAATTGCCGAGAAGACGTTGGCTTCGTTCAAAAGAGGCTCGCCCATTCCCATGAAGACGATGTTGTTGATGTCGGCTCCGTTGAGCTTCTCCATCATGAGGAACTGTCCGAGGATCTCGCCGCGTGTCAGGTTCCTCGTGAAGCCGTTCGCGCCAGTCTCACAGAACACGCAGCCCAAAGGACAGCCCGCCTGACTCGATATGCAAGCCGTCTTGTGTCCGCCGTGGTTGAGCAGCACGGACTCGATCTTATTGCCGTCGGCGAGGAGCCAAAGAAATTTCTTCGTGCCGTCCTTCGAGGTCTGTTGCTTCACCAAGACCGGCAAGGTCATCAGCACGCTCTCGGTGAGCTTGGCTCGAATGTCCTTCGATAGGTTGGTCATGTCGTGATAATTGAAAATTTTCTTTGCGTATATCCATTGACACACTTGGGCGGCCCGGAATTTTTGTTCATTCCATTTTGAGAATAATATCTGCCAGTCGCTCAATGAAAGTTCTAATGCGTCGCAAGTCATTTCGTCTTTCCTCCTCTGTTATAATCAGAAACATTAATATATCACCAAAAATTTTTGACGGAGGAACTTTCACATTGAACAAAGTCGCAAAAAATCTCGGGCTTTATCTCGTGCTTGTGGTGGCTGTCGTTACGATGGTAAATTCCTTTCTGACTCCCGAGGAGCTTCAGAAAGATTACGAAGAGATAAGCTACAGCCAATTCACGAAAGAGCTTGAGGCCGGGAACATAAAAATTTTACAGATCCGCAACAACACAGTCCCTGGTGAGTCCAGCTCGGCTGTCATACAAGGAGAGCTTGCGGGAGGCGAGAGGTTTCTGACCTACGGGCTGAACGTCTCCGATATAGCTGAAAAGGCCGCCGCGAAAGGCATCACCGTAACTGTCGAAGCTCCTCAGCGCAATGTGTGGTGGGTGAGCTTGCTGACTTCGCTGTTCCCGACCTTGCTGCTGATCGGCGTGTGGGTCTACTTCATGAACAACATGCAGCCCGGAGGCAGTGGACGGCTCAACGCGTTCGGACGAACCAAAGCCAAGCTCTACATGGACAACAAACCCAAGATCAAATTCGACGCGGTCGCGGGCTGCGAGGAAGCTAAGGAGGAACTTCAAGAGGTCATAGAATTTCTCAAAGACCCGGAGAAGTTCAAGAAGCTCGGCGCGAAAGTCCCGAAAGGCGTGTTGCTGGTCGGACCTCCCGGCACGGGCAAGACTCTTCTCGCTAGGGCGGCTGCGGGCGAAGCCAACGTTCCATTCTTCAGCACAAGCGGCTCGGAGTTCGTCGAGATGCTCGTGGGAGTTGGAGCCGCGAGGGTCAGAGATCTCTTCACGCAGGCCAAGAAATATCAGCCGTGTCTAATCTTCATTGACGAGCTTGACGCTGTTGGCCGACACAGAGGCGCGGGACTTGGCGGAGGTCATGACGAGCGGGAGCAGACGCTCAATCAAATCCTCGTGGAGCTTGACGGCTTCGATGACAACGGCAACACGATTTTAATCGCCGCGACGAACAGACCCGACATTCTCGACCCTGCGCTGCTCAGGCCGGGACGCTTCGACCGTCATATCGTCGTTGACAAACCCGACGTGAGAGGCCGCGAGGAAATTTTGAAAGTTCACATGAAAGATAAGAAGTTCGCTGACGATGTTGACGCTGTCGTGCTTGCGCGGAGGACTCCCGGGCTGGTCGGTGCTGACATGGAGAACATCGTCAACGAGGCTGCGTTGCTTGCGGCGCGTAAGGATCGAGACAAAATCACAATGGAAGATTTGGAGGAAGGCATCGAGCGCGTCATGGCCGGGCCTGAACGCAAGAGCCGACTCATCAGCGAGCAAGAGAAGAAGATCATCGCCTATCACGAGTCAGGGCACGCGATTGTCGCGAAGATTTTGCCGGGCGCGGATCCCGTTCACAAGATCTCAATCATTCCACGAGGACACGCGGCTCTCGGCTACACGCTCCAGCTACCTGAGAAAGATAAATTTTTAATCTCGAAGTCGGAGCTGATGAACAGGATCGCGATCTTGCTCAGTGGCCGGGTCAGCGAAGAAATCATCTTCAACGACGTTACCAGCGGCGCGGCGAACGACCTCGAACGAGCTACGAAGATTGCGCGGCAAATGGTTACGGAGCTTGGAATGAGCGACAGCCTTGGACTCGTGAAGCTCGGGAACAGACGGCAGGAAATCTTCCTTGGGCGCGACATCTCCGAGGACAGGAATTACAGCGAAGAGGTGGCTTACGCGATTGATAAGGAGGTCAAGGCCATCATTGATGAATGTTACGAACGCGCTAAAGAAATTCTCACCGAACGTCAGAGCCTGCTCGACAAGATCGCGAACGTGTTGCTCGAGCGCGAGGTCATCGACGCTGAGGAACTCGACAAGCTCATGAAAGAGGAAGACAAGGAGACCCCGCCGGAGCTTCCTGAGCTTCGAGTAGACACGCTGCCGAACCCCTCGCGAGATTTCTTGGCATAAAAAAATTAGGAGCGAAGAGCCTAACTCCTCCCTCCTAACTCCTAACTCCTAACTCGGATTAAAGCTCCGAGAGTTCCGACTGACTTAACAGCTTCACGCTGTCCTTTCCCAAGGCTCCCGCCGCTTTCGCGTTGTCGTCAACTCTGAAGATCATGTAAGCAGTCTCGGATTTCTTGTTGCCGAGGATCGCGTACATGTATTCGACATTGATGCCCGCGCCGTCCAAGACTTTCAGGACTTTATTCAACCCGCCGGGGACGTTCGGAACCTCGACCGCTAACACGTCCGTGAGGCTCGCAACGAAGCCCGCGTCTTTCAGCACCGTCGCAGTGCCGAGGACATCATCGACGATAAGGCGAACGATCCCGAAGTCGCTGGTCTCGGCGAGTGAAAGCCCGCGCAGGTCGATATTGCTGTCGGCGAGTGCCTGTGTCATCTCGTGAAGACAGCCCGGCCTGTTCTCCAAAAACACTGAAATCTGCTTTACGCTCATAACGTTCACTCCTCCCTTAAATTTTCCTGTTGTCGATGACCCTGACGGCCTTGCCCTCGCTGCGTACGATCGTCTTGGGCGCGACGAGTGTAACCTTGGCCGTAAGCCCGAGCATTGAGCGCAGACCCTCAACGAGTTTCGCCTGTCTCTTGTTGACCTCGCCGAGGTTGTCCGTGAACATCTCAGGAGTCATTTCGACTCTGACATCGAGCGTGTCTGTGTTGTTGACGCGGTCGACGATTATCTGATAGTTCGCCGGGTAGCCCTGATTGATGAGAACGGTCTCGATCTGGCTCGGGAAGACGTTCACGCCGCGAATGATCAACATGTCATCGGTGCGACCCTTTAGCTTCGTCATTCTGACGTGAGTTCGGCCGCAGGGGCACGGCTCGCGAGTCAGTGAGGTGATGTCGCGTGTTCTGTAGCGAATGAGCGGGAAAGCCTCCTTATCGAGCGTCGTGAAGACGAGTTCGCCGAGGCTGCCTTCGGGCAACACTTCGCCGGTCTTGGGGTCAATGATCTCCGCGATGAAATAATCTTCGTTGATGTGCATACCGTGCTGATCTTCGCACTCGAACGACACGCCGGGGCCGCAAAGTTCCGTAAGTCCGTAAATGTCGTAGGCTTTGATGCCCATCGTGGCCTCGATGTCGCGGCGCATTGCTTCACTCCACGCCTCAGCACCAAAGATGCCGGCCTTCAATGGAATGTCGTCGGGCTTCATGCCCATCTCTTTCATGCGCTCGCCAATGAACGCGGCATAGCTCGGAGTGCAGCACAGGATCGTAGCCGACAGATCTTTGATGAACATGATCTGCCTGTCGGTGTTGCCTGATGATGTTGGAATGGTCAGCGAGCCTAAGAGGTGGCTCCCTCCGTTGAGACCGGGGCCGCCCGTGAACAGTCCGTAGCCATACGAGACCTGCACAACGTCTTCGTCAGAGCCGCCAGCCGCCACGAGCGCACGAGCGCACATCTCTTCCCAGATATGAATGTCGTGTTGAGTGTAGAACGCCACAACGCGCTGACCTGTCGTGCCCGAGGTCGATTGGATCCTCACGCAATCTTTCAGCGGCTTGCCCATCAGTCCGTAGGGGTACGCCTTGCGCAGATCGTCTTTAGTTATGAACGGGAGCTTGTGGAGGTCGTCCATGGACTTGATGTCGTCGATGCTGACCCCCTTATCCTGCATCTTGGCGCGGTAATAGGGAACGTCCTCCCACACGTGCCGCAGCTGCTTCATGAAGCGTTCGTTCTGAAGCTCACGAATTTTTTCGTGCGGCATACACTCGATTTCTTGCTGAAAATATTTCTTCACTGTAAAACCTTCTTTGCTACTAGTATTACCCTAGGAATTTTTCCCGAGTTCAAAAGCTTTCTTGTTAAGCTCAATGAACTTCGGAGGGACGCAGCTGTTAATAGCCTCTTGCCACGCTTCGTCCGCTATATCGTTAAAGTAATGGCTGAGCCGACCGAGCAAGACCAGATTAACGGCCTTGGAGCTTCCGGCCTCCTCGGCGAGCTTCAGACAGTCTAGCGCGTCGACCTTGACTCCCGTGGCCTTGATCTTGTCGAGCAGGTTCTCCGGGTAAGGCATCGCGCCGATCAACACGGGCATCGGATCGATCTGCTGAGTTGACGTTACGATCTGTCCGTCGGGTTTGAGGTATTCGAGCCACCTCGCCGTCTCCAAAATCTCGAATGAGACGATGAAGTCCGCCTCGCCTTTGTCGATGATTGGTGAGTAAACTCTCTCGCCGTACCTGACGTACGTAACGACGCTCCCGCCGCGCTGGCTCATGCCGTGAACTTCGGAGACTTTCACATCGAAGCCCTGAGCCGTCAGCAGATGCCCGAGGAGCTTGCTAGCCAAGACGCTGCCCTGACCTCCGACACCGACGATCATAATATTCTTTGTCATGTTACTTGGCCTCCTTTGAGGTTGACTCGAAAGCTTCGAACTTGCAAAGCTGTTCGCAGACCCCGCAGCCGACGCACAAGGTCGCATCAACGTGAGCCTGCTTGTCTTTGATTGAGAGAGCCGGGCAGCCGATCTTCATGCACGACTTGCAGCCGACGCATTTCTCTTTGTTGACCGTCAACGGCGGGTTGTGCTTCACGTACTTCAACAGGGCACACGGACGGCGCGAGATGATCACGCTTGCTTCACCCGCGGCCAGCTCCTCTTTCAGAGCGTCTTCACACTCTTTGAGATTATAGGGGTCAACGACGCGAACGCGATTGAAGCCCATCGCCTTGCAAAGACTTTCGAGATCGATCTTTCCGGCCGGGTCGCCTTTGATGTTGTAACCTGTCGTGGGGTTCTGTTGGTGTCCTGTCATGCCGGTGATGGAGTTGTCGAGGATTATTACGACGGAGTTGCTCTGATTATAGGCGATATTCGCGAGTCCCGTCATTCCGGAGTGCATAAAGGTGGAGTCGCCAATCACCGCCACGACTTTCATATCGCCCTCGCGACCGTGGATTGCCTTATTGAACCCATGAAGTGCGCTGACCGAAGCTCCCATGCACAGCGTCATATCCATGGCCGACAGCGGCGCGACAGCTCCGAGGATGTAACAGCCGATATCGCCGAGCACCGTACATTTGTTCTTGCTGAGAGTGTAGAACAGCCCGCGATGAGGACAGCCCGCGCACATCATCGGAGGACGAGCCGGGATATTCTCATCGAGCTTCTTGCCGGTCGTCTTTGTGTGAACGAGCTTCTGAGCGATGATGTTCTGGTTAAGCTCGCCTTCGATCGGGAACAGCTCCTTACCCTCGCACTTGAGGCCAAGCGACTTGCAATAATCTTCGATGAACGGGTCAAGTTCCTCGACGATCACCAGACGCACGACTGACTTCGCGAACTCCTTGATCTTCTCGTCGGGCATCGGCCAGATCATTCCGATCTTGAAGACGGGATAGAGATCTCCGCAAGCCTCTTTGACATATTGATAGCATGTTGACGATGTGATGATACCGATCTTGTTGCTCTTGCCGTCCTCGAACCTGTTCATCTTCGAGAAGTCTGAATAAATTTTGAGCTTCCTCATTCGTTCCTCGATTATCGGGTGTCGCTTGATGGCGTTGCCGGGCATCATGACATACTTGGAAATATTTTTTTCATAAGGGACTTCGATCTCGTCCTCGCGTTCGCCGACCTCGACAAGCGATTGAGAGTGAGCGACCCTCGTACACATCTTCACGATGACGGGCACGTCGAACTCCTCTGAAATTTCGTAAGCGTTCTTGAAGAAGTTCAAAGCCTCCTGAGAGTCCGACGGTTCGAGCATTGGAATTTTTGCGGCGCGGGCGTAATGTCGCGAGTCCTGTTCGTTCTGTGATGAGTGCATACCGGGATCGTCAGCTACGCATATCACCATGCCGGCGTTGATGCCCGTGTATGAGACCGTGAACAGGGGATCGGCGGCAACGTTCAGCCCGACGTGTTTCATGCCGCAGAAGCTCCGCCGACCTGCAAGAGCTGCCCCGAAAGCCGTCTCCATTGCGACCTTCTCATTCGGTGCCCACTCGCAATATATCTCGTCGTACTTCGCGGCCTCTTCTGTGATCTCTGTGCTGGGTGTTCCGGGATAACTTGATGCGACGCGACAGCCTGCCTCATAAAGCCCCCGAGCGGCGGCAGCGTTCCCCTGCATCAGTTGTTTCATTTTCGTTCATTTTCCCCCTTAAAATTTTCAGAGTATTTTAACATTGTATGCAAGTGCCTCTTCACGCCGAGGGGGAATGCAAATTTCACGAGAAGGGTTACATGTTCTTTGGCAGCGACAATTTTTCTACGACTTGCGGCAATGGCCTTGGATAGTTGGAATACTGATTGAATTTCCCGGTATAGATGGCCTTCTTTGGGCAGAGGTTATAGCAAGCGAAACATCCTTGGCATTTCG
>JAFSJO010000132.1 GCA_017449415.1 Synergistaceae bacterium | reverse complement strand
TCAAGAACATCAATCTCTCCGGACTGCTTGAGTTCCTCGACAATGAGCTGATACCGGCAATGGAGAAGGAAGGCTATCACACCGCCATAAAGCCTCTCGATCTCGTGTTGGGAATGTCGGGCTGTCATTCGAGCTTCGTAAAGAAGTTCAAGAAGGTCGCGCAGGAGGAGGGTGTCAACCTCTACAGGCTCATAGCTGACGTGTCGGCTATCGATCGCGGCAACCCGAGCGACGAGCTTATGCACAAGGTCGCGGCTGAGTTGAAGAAGTGAGGACTTGGCAATGACGAAAATTGTTTTGGCAGGAACGTACCCCAAGGGGACACTCGAAGGCTTCAAGGAGAGGCTGAGCGGCGAGGACGTTGAGATTGTCGCCGTTGACACTCCCGAAGCGTACGCGGCCATGACCGACGCTAACATCATCATATTGAGGGTCTTCAAAGCGTACAAAGACACAATCGAGCGCAACAAGAACTTGAAAGCTATCTGCAGGTGGGGAGCCGGAGTCGACAGCGTCGATGTTGAGTTCGCGACGAGCCGCGGGATTTACGTTACGAACGCCCCCGGAGCGAACGCCTACGCAGTCTCAGACTTGGCCGTGTTGTTGATGCTCGCGGTTGGCCGCAATTTGCTCTTCCACGAGAACACCATACAGTCCGGGAAATGGAGCAAAGGAATGTTCGTTGACAACGCGATCACGCTCAACGCCAAGACGGTCGGCCTTATCGGAGGCGGCAATATCGGCCGTCAGGTCGCGAGGAAAGTTCAGGCATTCGGCGCGAGAGTTCAATACTTCGACGTGTTCAGGCTGAAGCCGGAGATGGAAGCGGAGTTCAATATGAAATTTGTGTCGCTTGATGAGCTGTTGAAGACCTCGGACGTTGTGTCGATCCATGTCCCGCTGACTGAGGAGAACCGCCACATGATCAACGCCGAGAAGATCGCCATGATGAAAGACGGAGCGATCGTCATCAATGCAGCTCGCGGAGGTCTCATTGACGACAAGGCACTCGCGAAAGCGATCGACGAGGGCCACTTGATGGGCGCGGGGTTGGATTGCGTTGAAGATGAGCCGCTCCCGGCAGGCCACCCGTTGCTCGGACACCCGAATATAATTCTTACGCCTCACATCGGCGGGACGGTCTCGGACATGGGCGCGTCAATGATCCCAATGATCGGCGACAACTTGAAGAGATTTCTTCACGGTGAGAAGCTGCTGTATACCGTGAATGAAATCGCCTGATATAATTTCTACATTCCAATACAAATTTAAGGAGGATACTCAATGAAAAAGTTTTTGTGCGCAATTCTTGTCGTGTCGTGTCTCGTCTCGGGAGCGTTCGCCGCTGACTGGCCCACGAAGCCGATCACGCTCATCTGTGGCTATGGCGCAGGCGGAAGCTCTGACCTTGGCTGCCGTTACCTTGCTGCGGCACTCGAGAAGCAGCTCGGAGTCCCCGTAGTCGTTGAGAACAGACCCGGAAGCGGAAGCTGGGTCGCGTGGAACCGTTTCCTGCACAACACCCCGGCCGACGGCTACACGTTCGCACTCGTCAACCTCAGCGCGATATTCGGACATTACGACGAGAGCAACCCCCGCAAGGAGACAATCGACGATTTCGTGCTGCTCGCCAACCAGGCCATCGACTATCAGGTCATCGCGATCCGTCCGGACGAGACTCGCTTCACGGATTATAAGAGCCTGCTCGAGTACGCGAAGACACATGAGCTTCTTGTCGCGGCAGCCAGCACCGGCATCACCAGCGGAGAGGCAAGCGTCGCCAAGATGATGGAGAAAGTTCACGGAGCTAAAGTCGTTGTCGTACCGGTCAGCGGAGCTTCCGAGACCAACACCATGTTCATCTCCGGCAACGTCGATTTCCTGATCGCGAACGTCGGCGACGTTATCCTCAACCCGGAGAATTACAAGAACGTCGTTGTATTCGCTCCGAAGAGAGTTGCTCAGCTCCCCGATGTTCCGACTGAAGTTGAGCTTGGCCTCGGCAACTATCTTTCGTTCTCAGCCCGCGGCTACGCTTACATGAAAGGCGTTGCGCCGGAGATCGTCGAGAAGATGACTGCGGCTCTCAGCGCGGCTATCGTTGACCCGGAGTGCGTCGAGAACATGAACAAGATGGGCGTGAACGTCGAGCTTTACTCTGGCAAGGAGTACAGCGACCTGCTCCACTCGCAGCTGAAGCAAAGACTCGACACTTGGGACGTTAAGGAGTAAATATTTTCATGCTGCTGTCCTTGCGGGGGCGGCGGCATTTTTTTTGATCTTGATTAAGGAGGTTATCTCATGAAACGCCATCAGGACATAGCCATCGGCATTGTTATTCTGATATTCTGCGCTTTTTTCATTTACCTGAGCTTGCAGCTCGACAGAGGCTCGGCGATGATGCCCCTGATACTGCTCGGGCTTATGTCGTTCCTTGGGGTTATCATTATCCTTGACGGCTTCAAAAAGACTCGCAAAGCCACGGAGGACAAACCCGTCGAACCTTTCCTGACGCTTCAGAATATGAAAGTCCCTTTCACGATGTTCTTCTTCATTTGCCTTTATATTCTGATGTTCTTCCTTGTCGGCTATTACATAGCTACGGCGGTGTTCCTGTTCGCCTCGATGTGCTACCTGAAGCAGCGTTCGTGGCTCATCATCGTGGCCGTGTCGGCCTGCTTCCTCGCCTTTACATATTTCTTCCTCGTGAAACAGCTCAACGTGTCCATTGACGCTTTAGGGCTTCTTGGGACGTACTTGCAGATGTCGAACGTCTAACATAACGAAAGGAGCGATTTATTCATGGATATGGTAGCTCAAGTTTTCAGCATGGTAACCGATTGGGGCTCGATCGTCGGCCTCTTCGTCGGGGTCGTCGGCGGAATGGTAATCGGCGCGTTGCCCGGCTTCAGTGCCAGCATGGGAGTGGCTCTTTTGATCCCCGTAACCTACGGAATGAGCCCCGTTGCCGGTCTGATTATGCTCGTTTCGGTCTACACGTCGGCGATCTACGGCGGCTCAATCACTGCGACGCTTTGCCACACACCCGGCACACCCGCGTCAGCGGCCACGGCCATAGACGGCTACAAGCTCACTCAGCAAGGTCGCGGCATGGAAGCTGTCGGAGTTTGCACGGTGGCTTCGGCTATCGGCGGAGCTGTCGGAGCTTTGGCTCTGTTGTTCCTCTCGCCTCCTTTGGGACGTTTCTCGCTTCAGTTCTCGTCGCTTGAATATTTCATGCTCGCGATCTTCGGCGTTACCATCATAGCGAGTCTCGCGGGTGAGTCCGTCGTGAAGGGACTGTTCTCAGGTATTCTCGGCTTGTTCCTCGGAACGATTGGCCTTGACGCAATCACAGGCGCGCCGCGCTTCACCTTCGGGTCGATCCAGCTCGAGGACGGCATTCAGTTCGTCCCGGCTCTTATCGGAATGTTCTCGATCTCGCAGGTCATGATTATAGCCGAGGATATCTACAAAGGCCGAAGCACAATCATAGCTGACGAAGCCGAGATGCAGGGACGTATCTTGCCGCCTTGGAACGAGTTCAAGACTTTGCTCCCGACGATAGCGCGTTCGTCGGTCGTTGGAACGATCATAGGGATTATCCCGGCTGCTGGCGCGGGAGTCTCGTCGTGGGTGTGCTACAGCATGGGCAAGAAATTTTCCAAGCACCCCGAACTCTTCGGCAACGGCTCATTCGAGGGCGTAGCGTCTTCGGAGTCCGGTAACAACGCGGCGACTGGCGGCGCACTCGTTCCGCTGATCACGCTCGGACTTCCGGGCAGCGCAGTGGCGGCGATATTGCTCGGCGGGATGTTGATGCACGGGCTTGTGCCGGGGGCTTCAATGTTCACCGAGAAGGCGGCCGTAACCTACACGATCATCGTTGGCTTCTTGCTCGCGAATATCTTGATGGGCATCATTGGGCTTCTGATTGCGCGCTACGTCGCTCACGTCAGCACAATCCCGATGGGGATTTTGGGGCCTGTGGTCGTGGCACTGTCAACTATCGGAACATACGCGATCCGTAATAACATGTTCGATGTCTATGTAATGTTGGGCTTCGGCGCGTTGGGATATCTTCTTCGCAAGACGGGCTTCGCTACGGCTCCGTTGGTGTTGGGAATGGTGCTTGGCGAGATCGTCGAGAACAACTGGCGCAGGGCGTTGATATTGTCGCGCGGCAACATGTTCAATTACTTCCTGAACCGTCCGATCAGCCTCGTGCTTCTGGTGCTTGTGGTGCTGTCGGTCTTCTCGCCGATCCTGATGAACTACGTGAACAAGAAATCACGCGAGGGAGCCAAGAGCTAGATTAAAAATTAGGGATTAGGGATTAGGAATTAGGGATTAAAAGATTTCTTCTTTCATTCCTCATTCCTAATTCCTCATTCCTAATTATCCGTATATCGCCGACCAGCTCTCGAGGGTGATGATGCCTTTGCCGTCCTTGCGCTTCTCCGTCGTGTTGGCGTGCTTCCTGCCGTACTCTTCAATGTCGCTCGCAATGAGCGCGAAAGTTTTGTCCTCCGATGAATGTTTCTTGTGCGCGACCTCCGCGATCTCCTTAGCGTCCTGCTGACGTATCACGACTATTCCGTCCATGTCCCCGACAAGAATATCACCGGGGAAGACGACCTGCCCTCCGCAAGCTATCGGCGCGTTGATCTCGCCCGGCCCGTTCTTGTAAGGCCCCTGCGGAGTGATGCCGCTGCAGTACACGGGCATAGTCAGCTTCCTGATACCGTCGGAGTCCCTGAGACAGCCATCGACGACGATCCCCGCAAGCCCTTTCGTCTGCGCGAACCTCATCATAATCTCGCCAGCTAACGAGCGATTGTTGCAGCTCCCGCCGTCAACTACGATGATGTCCCCCGGCTGAGCCATGTCGAGTGCCTGATGAAAGAAAAGATTGTCGCCGCTCGGGACTTTCACGGTTATCGCAGTCCCAAGGAGCTGTACGGCGGTGTCGGGGTTCTGGAGCCTGATGTAGTCGTGCATACAGTACAGGCGATTCATCTCGTCGTTGATGTTGCTGGACGGAAGCCCTTTGAACTCCTCGACGAGGTCGCGGGACGGACGCTCAAAATTTGTGAAAATTCGATTGCCGATTGTGCTCATTTCGATTTCCTTTCGTGAACATAAGAATTAGGAGGCAGAAAGCAGGAAATAACTCCTACCTCCTACCTCCTAACTTAATTTAGCCGTTAGTCTCTCTCGACTGTGCCTTCCCACGTGTCCATGGGCTTCTTTGCGCTCTGCTCGTCGTACCAGTGCGTCGTTACGGTCTTGGCTCTGGTGTAGAACCTCACGCCGTCGAGCCCGAGTACGTGCTGATCGCCGAAGAACGAGTCCTTGTTGCCCGAGAACGGGAAGTAAGCTGACGGCACCGGGATCCCGACGTTGATGCCGACCATGCCGCCGTCCGTCTTCATTGCGAACTCGCGAGCGTAATAGCCGCTCTGTGTGAAGATTGATGAGCCGTTGGCGAACGGGTTGGCGTTCATGATCGCGAGACCCTCCTCGAACGTCTTCACGCGCTTGATCGCCGTTACAGGCCCGAAAATCTCACGATCTCCGACCGACATTCCCGGCTTGACTTTATCAAGGATCGTCGGCCCAACGAAGTATCCGCCCTCGTAGCCCGGGACTTTGTAGTTGCGTCCGTCAAGCACAAGCTCCGCGCCCTCGTCGACACCTTTCTGGATCCAGTCGCAGACTTTCTTCATGTGAGCCGCCGAGACCACCGGGCCAAGCTGAGTGTCTTCCTTGTAAGCGCAGCCGACTTTCAACGCCTGAGCCTTCTTCTTCAACAGAGCTACGAACTTGTCAGCGATGCTCTCCTGAACGACGATGACCGGCAGAGCCATGCAGCGCATACCAGCGCAGCCATATGTCGAGTTGATGATCGCGCTCGTCGCGCTTTCGAGGTCGGCATCTTCGAGCAGCAGAGCGTGGTTCTTGGCCTCGCACTGAGCCTGTACGCGTTTGCCATGAGCCGCCGCAACCGAGTAAATCTCTTTGCCTACGCCGGTCGTGCCCACGAATGTTACGGCCTTGATCCTCGGGTCAGTGAGCAGAATGTCGGCTTCCTTGCGGCTGCACGTAACGAGGTTCACGACACCTTTCGGGAAGCCGCCCTCCGTGTAGAACAGTTCCATAATCCTCATTGCCGTCAGCGGTGTCTGGCTGCTCGCCTTTAATACGACGGTGTCGCCGCACGCGATCGCAAGCGGAACCATCCAGCCCCACGGGATCATGGCGGGGAAATTCATCGGGACGATACCGGCAACCACACCCAGCGGGAAGCGGTACGAAGCCGTGTCAAATCCCGTCGTAACCTGCATTGCGGCCTTGCCCTGCATCGTGTAGGGGATCGCGCAAGCGAGTTCGGTCGGCTCGATGGCCTTTCTGACATCTCCGCGAGCCTCGTTGAGGTTTTTCCCAAGTTCCTTTGCGCACAGCACAGCCAATTCCTCCTCGTGAGCAACGAGAACGTCGCGCCACTTGAACATATACTGGACGCGCTTGCTCATTGAGAGGGTCGACCATGTTTTGAAAGCTTCGGCCGCTGACGCGATAGCTTCCTCGACTTCGGCCTGCGTGCAGCATGGAACTTCAGCAATAGCCTCGCCAGTGCTTGAGTCCGTGATCGTCAGAAATTTCTCCGTCTTTGAGTCGCGCCACTCGCCGTTGACGCAATAGCCCTTCTTAGTAATCGCCATAAGAAGTTACCTTTCCTTTCTGAAAGATTTTGTCTTTGAAATTGTTGTTGTGAATTTGGGAAATTATATCATAACGAAATTCACCCCGGCAATCACGACGCGCCCGCGAGCCTCCCCAAAATCTCGTCGAAATAGTTTCGGGAAAAAATCTGCGAAGAGTTGCAACGTCTAAAGAGAAAAGGGATTTTTGTAGTTGCAAATGTAGTTGAAAAGTCGCCTCGTAGGCGGGGGAAAAATATTTTTGAAGCCGCGAATATTATATCATGAGTATCGGTAAAATTTCGTTGACTATTAATTACTCGTTTGATACAATGCGACTATCAAAAAAATTTCACAAAATTTTCGCGCGAAGTTACGGTGTTAAGTTTTCCATTCGCGGCATATTCGGCTAGCTAGCGTCCGGCTGTGTTGCGAGATAAAAAACGCAAAGGAGCGACGAACTTATAATGAAGAAGTTATTGGCAATTGTTTTGTCTGTTGTTGTTGTTTTGTCTTTTGCCGCTTGTGGCATGGCTGCCGAGAAAGAATACAACGTCTCCGTCATTCTTAAAACCACCGCTTCCGAGTATTGGGGCTACGTTGTCGCCGGAGCGCAGGCTTATGGCAAGGATCACCCGAACGTCCACGTGCAGGTCAAGGGAGCTACCTCCGAGACAGCGTACGACGAGCAGCAGAACATGATCGAGACCGACATGAACAACGCCGACATTGATGGCTATGTCATTGCCCCGCTTCAGGCTGACATGGTCGCGAACATGATCACGGGACAGAAGAAGCCGATCGTGGCTGTCGACACTGACATCGACGCGCCCGAAGTCCTTTCATTCGTCGGAACAGGCAACGAGAGCGCAGGCAAACTCGGCGGATCGGAAGCTGCGAAGCTCGCCAAAGAGCGCGGCTGGGAGAAGATCTACTGCATCGAGATCGCCGGCGTTCAGGGAGACTCGACCAACGAGGCCCGCATGAGAGGTTACGCCGCTGGTATCGAGGCCGAGGGTGGCACGTTCCTCTTCAACGAAATTCAGTACGCCAACGCCGAAGCTAATCAGGCCGTCGCGTGCATGGAAGCCATCATGCAGAACCACCCCGAGGGCATCGCCGTCATCTGCGCCAACAACGACGATATGGCAATGGCCGCAGCCCGCGCAGCCGCAGGCAACGACGCTTACAAGAACACAGTGTTCCTTGGCTTCGACGGAATCCAGTCGGCTTGCAACTCGATCCTCGCCGGTGAAGAGACCATGTCGGTCTGCCAGGAAGGCTACTCGATGGGTTACAACTCGGTCGACGCAGTAGTCCGCGCACTCAATGGCGAGACGCTTGAAAAATTCATCGATGCCGGCGCAAGCGTCGTATCCCCCGCCACAGCACAGGCTCGCCTTGATCAGCTGAAGGGCTACCTTTCCGACTAAGCCCCTGCGAGTTCTGAATGTTTTAGGTAATCAATCTCGAAGTCCCGTTCTTTTATTCAGTTAAAAGGGCGGGGCTTGTTTTGAGAAACTGAGAGACCGTGAGAAAACGAGGTAATTGACGAATGTCAGAGTATGTAGTAGAACTAAAAAACGCGACGAAACGTTTTCCCGGCGTTGTAGCTCTTAATCATATGCAGATCGCTGTCAAGCCCGGCGAAATTCTGGGTCTGATCGGCGAGAACGGTGCTGGCAAGTCAACATTGATAAAAGTATTGACCGGTGTTTATCAGGCAGACGAGGGCGAAATCTACGTCAATGGCGAAAAGAAAGTCTTCCACAATCCCAACGAGTCCGCCGCCGCTGGTATCGCCTGCGTTTATCAGGAATTGAACATCGAGAAACTTCTAAGCGTAACGGATAATATTTTTATCAATAAGTGGATCAAGAAAGGCATGTTGCTGGATTACGACACCATGCACAAACGCGCCAAAGAGGTCATGTTATCTCTTGGGCAGGACGTTGATCCCACCAAGCCCGCCGGAACTTTCGGTATGGGCATTCAGCAGATGATAGAGATCGCCAAGGCCGTCTTGATCGACGCAAAGATGATCATCATGGACGAGCCAACGTCATCGCTTGGGGAAAAAGAAGTTGAACAGCTTATGAAGACCTGCCGCGAGCTGAAGAGCCGAGGCATCGGGATCATCTTTGTATCTCATAAGCTCGAAGAATTGTTTGAATTATGCGACCGCGTAACCGTCATCAGAGACGGCGAGTACATCGACACGCGACCGATAGATCAGTGGACGAATGACTCTTTGATCACGGCGATGGTGGGACGAACGCTCGAAAACCAGTTCCCGAAAGAGTTTGGCGTGAAAGGCGATTGCTTCCTCAAAGTCGAAGGTTTAACCGTCGGCGGAGTTTTGGATCACGTGAGCTTTGAAGCATATGGCGGACAGATCCTCGGCATGTCGGGACTTGTCGGAGCCGGCCGCACCGAGACAGTACGCGCAATCTTCGGAGCTGACCCCGTCGATGGCGGAAAAATCTACGTCAAGGGCAAAGAGGTTCACATTCGCAGCCCCAAGCAGGCCATACAGGCGGGCATCGCGCTTTTGACTGAAGACCGCAAAGGATCGGGGCTTGTGCTTGCGGAAACCATTCGCACAAATCTTATACTTTCCAGCTTCAAACATCATTCGAGCGGCTGGTTCCTCGATGAGAACAAGATCGAGAAGACTGGTCAGGGACATATCGAAACGCTGAGGATCAAGACACCTTCAATTTACGAGATCGTCGGTCAGCTCTCAGGCGGCAATCAGCAGAAAGTCGTTATCGGAAAGTGGCTGAACGCTGACGCTGATATCTACATTTTCGATGAGCCTACGCGAGGCATCGATGTCGGAGCAAAAGTAGAAGTTTACAACGTTATGAACGAACTTGTTAAGAACGGAAAGTGTGTAATCATGATCTCTTCGGAGATGCCGGAAATTCTCGGAATGAGCGATCGCGTCATCGTTATGCGCGGCGGCCGGGTGATGGCTGAAGTAGATCGCGACAGCAAACACTTCAATCAGGAAGACCTTATGAAAGCTGCATGGGGAGGAAGTTTAGATGAATAAGAAAATGGGCGGTGGCGTTCAGCTCGGCACAGTACTGGCGCTCGTTATCATGTGTGCATTTCTTGCGTTTGCCAATCGTAATTTTTACAGTCCCGGCAACATCATGGGAATTTTGAAGCAGACGGCTTTCAACGCATTTTTGGCCACAGGCATGTTGCTCTGCCTCATCACGGCCGGAATCGATTTAAGCGTCGGAGCCAACGCGATTTTCTGCGCCTGTCTCATGGGTGCGCTCAAAGAGGCCGGAGTTACAAGCGGAATTTTGCTTATGATAGTCGCAATCCTTGCCGGCGGCTTCATGGGATTTCTTAATGGAACGTTGCTCACGCGCTTGCATCTGCCTCACCCGTTCGTATCGACGTTGGGCATGAAAAACGTGTTGTGGGGCGCGGCATTGGTCGTTACGGGCAACAAGATGATCAACAAATTCCCCGAGTCCGTGCAGTTCCTTGGCCGTCAGACGATCGGATCATTCGGAGGCGGCTTCCCCGTCAGTTTCCTCGTCATCATCATTCTTTACATCGTGATGCATATCTTCCTGAGCAGAACAGCACTCGGGCGTTCGATTTACTGCGCTGGCGGCAACATGGAAGCTACGCGCCTGTCTGGTATCAACACCGCGAACGTTCTGACATTCTGCTACACGATGTCGGGCATCATGGCGGCTCTTGGCGGCATCTTATCCGTCGGCCGTTCGGGCATTTGCAACGGTTCAATGGCTACGCAGCCTTACGACACTGACGCAATCGCGGCATGTATCATCGGTGGCGCATCGTTCACGGGAGGCAAGGGAACAATGATTGGCACTATGATCGGCGCGTTGATTATCGCAGTGTTGAGGAACGGTTTCACGCTGCTTTCGATCGACTCGTCGGTGCAGAATATAGTGTTGGGTCTGGTCATTATCCTTGCGGTCTTCATGGACGTTGTGAGAGCAAGCATGGAAGCCAAACGCAGAAGATTAGCGGCCGCAGCGAAAGCTCATTAAATTTTGGCACGAAATAAAAGCTGTCCTGATGTTCTTGTTTCAGCGACAGCTTTAATTGTAAGCAGGTGAGAAATTATGAAGAAACTTCGTATTGGTATAGTCGGATTGGGTCGTCTGGGCAAGGTTCACGCGCAGAACATCGCATATAAAATTCCCGGTGCTGAGCTTGGCGCGGCGTGTTCCATCGTTCCGGCAGAGCTTGATTTCGCTAAATCGGAGCTTGGGATCAGCGACGTATATTCAGATTATCGCGAGATGATCACGAAGGCGAACATTGATGCCGTATGTATCGTAACGACCTCGTCCGAGCATTGTTGGCAGATCGAAGCGGCTCTTGATGCGGGCAAGCATGTTTTCTCTGAGAAGCCGCTTGGCGTTGATGTCGCGCAGTGCAAACGAGCCGAGGCCGCAGTCGAAAGGCACCCGGAATTAACGTTCATGCTTGGTTTTATGCGACGATACGACAAATCATACGCTTACGCGAAAAAGCTGGTCGATGATGGCAAGATCGGAACGCCTTATCTTGTGAAAGCTACAGGCATCGATCCAGAAGCCGCAGTTCAGGGCGCGATACGCTTCGCCAAGACTTCCGGCGGAATATTCCTCGATATGGCGATACATGACATTGATCTGTGCCGATGGTTTTTGAACAGCGACGCTGTCGAGGTTTACGCAATGGGCTCGACATTCAAGCACCCGGAGTTCAAGGAAGCTGGCGACGATGAGACAGGAGTAGCGGTTTACAAGTTCGCGAATGGAGCTATGGGAATGGTTCACGTTGGTCGAACTGCTCCTTATGGCTATCATGTTGAAACTGAGGTTGTCGGAACGGAGGGCACAATCAGAATTTCCGCGATACCTGAGAAGAATTTAGCCACCGTCTACGGTTCCAACGGCGTATGCACTGAATGTGTCGGATCATTCCCGGAGCGTTTTGAAGATGCTTATCTCGCTGAGATGAAAGAGTTTGTGGATTGCGTCCTCAACGGCAAGAAGCCCGGCGTCAGCGTCTATGACGGAACGAAATCCACGGCGATCGGATACGCCACAACCGAAGCATGGAAGACCGGCAAAATAGTTAGCATCAATGTTTGAGCCTGACAAGACAAAGAGCCTCATATGGACGATAGCCGGCGGATACTTGCTTTATCTCGGGGATCAGCTGCTTACGGATTGGTTTCATGGAAGATCGGATTATCCCGTCGCAAGTGTCGTTATCGGCTTGATTTTTGTAGCGTTCGGCGGCGTGTTGCTCTTCTTTGCATGGAAGAAGTGGCACGCTGACGATGAAAATAATCAACAAAAGGAGAATAAAGAACAGAATGTTTGATTCTAACAAGGTATATTTGGGTATCGCGCCTATAGGCTGGTGCAACGACGATATGCCGGAGCTTGGAGCGGAGAATACATTTCGCCAGACCGTCAGCGAGATGGCTTTGGCGGGGTTCACGGGTTGCGAGATTGGCAACAAATATCCGAAAGATCCGAAAGAACTCAAGTGGGAGCTGGATTTGCGTTGCATGAGGATCGCATCTCGATGGTTTTCATCGTTCATTCTCACTCAGCCGATCGAGCAGGTTGAAGCGGATTTCACGAAAGAGCTTGAATTTCTTGCCGCCGTCGGTGCCAACAGGATCAACGTATCCGAGCAAAGCTATTCGATCCAAGGCAAGCAGGATACGCCTGTCCTCGCTGACAAGAAGCACGTGATGAACGATGACGAGTGGAAACGCTTCTGCGATGGACTGAACAGGCTCGGCAAAATCGCCAACGAACACGGCTTCAAGCTCTGCTATCATCATCACATGGGCACAGTCGTACAGACAGCCGCCGAGACCGATAGAATGTTGGCCAACACCGATAAAAACTCCGTCTATCTCTGCTACGATACGGGGCACTTCACGTTCGCGGGCGAAGATCCTTTGGCAGTGCTGAAGAAATATGTCGATCGCGTCGGTCATGTTCATCTCAAAGACATGAGAGCCGATGTCGTGGCGCGTGTCAAGCCCGAGGGTTGGAGCTTCCTCAAAGCCGTTCGCGAAGGAGCTTTCACAGTTCCCGGCGACGGTTGCGTCGATTTCGATTCGGTGTTCAAACTGCTCAGTGAAGCTCATTACGAGGGTTGGCTTCTGGTCGAGGCCGAGCAGGATCCCGCGAAAGCTAATCCCCTTGAATACGCGAAGATGGCTCGCAAGTTCATTCGCGAACACACGGGACTTTAGGAGGGCTAAGCGATGTATATGCAGAAGCAAGTAGTCCGAGGCTACAATCCATATCTGATAATGGAGCAGAACGACTGCGCCACCGGAATGGATATCGGGCTTTTGGTTATGGAAGCCGGCGACGAATACACCTTCAACGAGGCTAAAAAAGAGATCGCGCTCGATCTGCTCATCGGAAAAGTGAATTTTGCATATGGCGGAGAAGCCCGCGAAGCCTCACGCCCGGACACTTTCCACCATGCGGCGTATTGTCTTCACGTCTGCAAAGATACGAAAGTCGTTGTGAAAGCTATCGATCATGCTGAAATCTATGTGCAGATGACGGACAATGAAAAATCTTTCCCCGCAAGGCTTTACGAGCCCGAAGATATCATGGTGCAGCACGCAGGCTCGAACGGCGAATTGATGGGCTGTATGCAGCGAGAGATCCAAACTTTCTTTGATTACGAGTCCGCGCCTTACAGCAACATGGTTCTCGGCGAGGTTTTGAACTATCCCGGC
>JAFSJO010000131.1 GCA_017449415.1 Synergistaceae bacterium | reverse complement strand
TGGGAGGCGATGGACAGATTCGGGAGCGACAAACCTGACTTGCGAGTCAAGCTGGAACTCTGCGACCTCGCGGACGCTTTCAGAAATTCCGGCTTCGAGCCTTTCAAGAAGATTTTGGAAGCTGGCGGAGTCGTTCGTGGGTTGAGGCTGCCCGGCGGAGCTTCCATGTCCCGCAAAGAAATTTTGGATCTCGAAAATCGCGCCATCAAGCTCGGAACGTCGGGGCTTGCGAACTTCCTCTATAAGGACGGCGGATTGAAAGGGCCGCTGATCAAGTTCCTGACCCCCGAGGAGGTCGACAAAGTCCGCGAGCTTGGCAACATGCAGCCCGATGATGCTCTGTTCATTGTCGCGCACGCGTCGAGGGGCAAAGCTTGCGAGATACTCGGAACGCTCAGGCTCGAACTCGGCAAGAAGCGCGAAGACCTCTTCGACGACTCGCCGGATAATTGGAAATTCTTGTGGGTTACGGATTTCCCGCTGTTTGAATGGAGCGCGGAGGAGAAGCGCTGGGTCGCAATGCACCACCCGTTCACGTCGCCGGCCCTCGATCTTGAAACGCCGTTTGACGAAGACCCCGAACACGCTTTGGCGCGAGCTTATGACTGCGTGTTGAATGGCAACGAGGTTGGCGGAGGCTCGATCCGAATCCACGACCCCGAAGTTCAGGCGAGACTGTTCAAAGCCTTGGGCATCACTCCCGAGGAGGCAAAGAGACGCTTCGGCTTCTTCCTTGACGCTCTCTCGTACGGTACGCCGCCTCATGGTGGGCTTGCGCTCGGAGTCGACAGGCTCGTGATGTTGCTGTGCGGTGGCAACTCGATCCGCGACGTTATGGCGTTCCCGAAGACCCAGAAAGCTCAGTGCCTGATGTCGAACGCTCCAGATCAAGTCGAACAGGAACGACTCGACGAGCTAGCGATCAAGGTCGTGAAAGACGAATAACCTGCCGCCTAACAAGCGGCTTTTTTTCTACCGAATTACACTGAGAACTCAAAGCAAGCCGCATGTTATAATCAGCGCGCAGACAAAAATATTCATTCAAAAATTTTCAGACATTATTTAAGCTAAACAGGCGGAGGAATTTTTTTGCGTGAAGTTCTTTCGCTGTGAATAAAAATCATATCTTCAAGGGGGTATATTCTTAGATGATTAAGCTTTATGATGAAGGTGTGTACCTCATCAACGGAACGAAGGTAGTCCCGGAGAGCCAGGCCGGCAATCAATACAACAAGGCCGAAGCTAAGAAGGGCACAATCGCGTATGGAATTTTGAAAGCTCACAACACAGCCGACAACATGGATCATCTGCGTATCAAGTTCGACTCGATGGCCAGCCATGACATTACATTCGTGGGCATCATTCAGACGGCGAGAGCTTCCGGAATGAAGAAATTCCCGCTCCCCTACGTCATGACCAACTGCCACAACTCGCTGTGCGCGGTCGGCGGAACGATCAACGATGACGATCACTATTTCGGACTCAGCGCGGCCAAGAAGTACGGCGGAATTTACGTCCCTCCGCATATCGCAGTCATTCACCAGTTTATGCGCGAGATGTTCGCGGGCTGCGGCAAGATGATTTTGGGATCGGACTCACACACCCGCTATGGCGCACTCGGAACGATGGCGATCGGTGAGGGCGGCGGCGAGCTTGTCAAACAGCTCCTGCAGGACACGTATGATGTCGCATATCCCGGTGTCGTAGCGATCTATCTCACCGGCAAGCCTGCTCCTTACGTTGGACCTCATGATATCGCGCTCGCGATCGTCAAGGCCGTATTCAAGAAAGGCTACGTCAAGAATAAAGTCATGGAGTTCGTAGGCCCCGGCGTTGCTTCAATGACCACGGACTATCGCAACGGCGTTGATGTAATGACGACCGAGACGACGTGCCTCTCGTCAGTATGGCGCACGGACGACGACACGAAAGCTTACCTCAAAGAGCATGGACGCGAGGGAGATTACAAGGAACTCAATCCCGCCGATGTCGCTTACTATGATGGCTGTGTAGAGATCGACCTCTCGACAATCAAGCCGATGATCGCGCTTCCGTTCCACCCGTCAAACGCTTACGAGATCAGCGAGCTTTATGCCAATCTCAAAGACATTCTCGCCGAGACTGAGAAAGCCGCTGACAAGGTCGCAGAGGGACGCGCTCACTTCACGCTGCTCGACAAGGTTACGGCTGATGGCAAGCTCATGGTTCAGCAGGGAGTAATCGGAGGCTGCGCCGGTGGAAACTACACCAACGTAGTCGAAGCGGCTCACGCGCTCAAAGGCAAGACATGCGGCTTCGATGAGTTCTATCTCAGCGTCTATCCGTCATCACAGCCCGTCTTCATCGACCTCGACCGCAAGGGCTTCCTCGCTGACTTGATGGACGCTGGCGCGGTTATTCGTACGGCATTCTGCGGCCCGTGCTTCGGAGCTGGCGACACACCCGCGAACAACGCGCTTTCGATCCGACACACAACCAGAAACTTCCCGAACCGCGAGGGATCAAAGCCCGGCAATGGTCAGATGGCTGCGGTGGCTCTTATGGACGCTCGCTCAATCGCCGCTACGGCTGCCAACGGCGGAAAGCTCACCTCGGCTGAAGACATGGACTGCTGGGGCGACATTCCGGCCTATCACTACGACGATAAGGCTTACAAGTCGCGTGTATATTGGGGCTTCGGCAAAGAGAACCTCGACAGCGAAATCAGGTTCGGGCCGAACATCAAGGACTGGCCGGAGCAGGAGGCACTCGCCGATAACATTCTGCTCAAAGTCGTGTCGAAGATCCTTGACGAAGTTACGACCACTGACGAGCTTATCCCGTCGGGCGAGACTTCTTCGTATCGTTCCAACCCGCTTGGCCTCGCTGAGTTCACGCTCTCACGAAGAGACCCGCAGTACGTCGGACGCGCCAAGGAAGTTCAGAAGGTCGAGTACGCGAGACTCAAGGGCGAAGATCCTGCAAAAGGCGAGTTAGCCGAAGTCTATGCCGCGATCAAGACGATCCCCGGACAGGCCGGAGTCAGCTCGATGGAGATCGAATACGGCTCGACAATCTACGCCAACAAGCCCGGCGACGGTTCAGCACGTGAACAGGCCGCGAGCTGTCAGAGAGTTCTCGGTGCGCTTGCGAACATCACGCAGGAATACGCAACGAAACGCTATCGCTCGAACTGCATGAACTGGGGCATGATCCCGTTCCATCTCAAAGGCGAACCGAATTTCGAGGTCGGCGATTACGTCTACGTCCCCGGGATCCGCAAGGCTCTTGACGATAACGCGCTTGAGAGCATCAAAGCCTACGTCATCAAGGGCGGCAAGGCCGAAGAGGTTGAGCTGTTCATTCAGCCGATGACCGAGAACGAGAGAACGATCGTTAAGGCTGGCTGCCTCATCAACTTCAACCGCAACAGAGCACGCTAAAGACAGTTAGGAGTTAGGAGTGAGGAGTTGTCTTAGCTCCTCGCTGCGGCTCCCTGCTAAAATAAATTTGAAAGGGGTTTTTTCCAATGAGCAAGATTAAAATGGCGAATCCCATCGTTGAGATGGACGGCGACGAGATGACTCGTGTGTTGTGGCAGATCATCAAAGAAGACCTGCTGCTCCCGTTCGTTGAACTCAACATGGAATACTACGACCTCGGACTCCCCGAGAGAGACAAGACCGGCGACAAGATCACATGGCAGGCCGCCGAAGCAATCAAGAAGCATCACGTCGGAGTCAAGTGCGCAACCATCAC
>JAFSJO010000130.1 GCA_017449415.1 Synergistaceae bacterium | reverse complement strand
GTAACGAAATCTCCGACATGAACATTATGAGCGAAGTGCACGCCGTCCATGATGAAACAGTCGTTGCCTATAACGGTCTCGTTGCCCTCGCCGGTGGCGCGGTTGATGGTAACGTTCTCGCGGAATAAATTATTGTCGCCGATCCTGACGTAGGAGATCTCGCCGCCGAAGCCGTGATCCTGAGGTTCGCCGCCGATAGCCGTGTATTCGCAGATTTTGCAATTCTGGCCGATTGTAACGTAGTCGTGAATGCTCACATACGCGAGCAAGCTCGTTCCCGCGCCGATCTCGACCTTGTCCGCTATGACGCAGAACGGCCCGACATAGACATCTTCGCCAAGTTCGGCCTTGCTTGATACTATTGCTGTTGGGTGTATTTTTACGCTCACTTGTCAGCCTCCTCCTTTTTGAGCGTGTCGCCGATTATGAAGAGAAATTCGGCCTCCGCCACCATCTCATCATCAACATAGCTGACGATCTTGGCCTTGCCCGACGTGCTGCGCTGCTTCAAGAGTTCGACTTTCGTAACGAGCCTGTCGCCCGGTCTCACGGGTCTGCGGAAGCGAACTTTATCAGCCCCGGCGAAGAAAGCTATCTTGCCCTCGCCCTCCTTGCCGAGCTTCAAGCCCACCATGACCGAAGCCACCTGTCCCATGCTCTCGAGGATCATCACGCCCGGCATTGTCGGATCACCCGGGAAATGTCCCTGAAAGAAAGCTTCGTTGATCGTAACATTCTTGTAGCCCGTTATGTGCGTTTCGTCATAGTCAGTGATCCTGTCGACCATAAGGAACGGGTAACGCTGTTTCAGAATTTTGCTGATGTCGTTGATGTCAAGCTGAGGCATGAAAAATTTATTCTCCTTTCAAATTTTGCCTTAATCTCTGCGCGAGTTTCAAATGAAGTTCATGACCTGCACGGACAGCGACTATATGAGCTTTCAGAGGCCGTCCGAGCGACGCAAGATCGCCAATTAGGTCAAGAACTTTGTGTCTTACAAATTCATCTTTCCAACGAAGTCCGCCCTTCGCCTGGATTTTTTCGCCCACTACGATGGCGTTGTCGAGCGATCCCCCCAAGGCCATGCCGTGCGAACGCAAATAATTTATGTCTGACTCCATCGCGAACGTACGAGCTGAGGCGATATCCGCGAGATAACTCTCCGGCGTGTGCGTGTAGTCGAATATCTGCGAGCCAATGAAGTCATATTCGACCGCATAAGTTATATGAAGCCTATCGGCCGGGAACGCCGCGACAAATCTCTTTCTGTCCTCGGAGCTGACCATGACAGGCGAAGAAATTTCCGCATAATTCCTAATCCCTAATTCCTCATTCCTAATTATCTTCATAAGTTCGTCGCTCAACATCTTGCCGCAACCGTCGAGCGCAGGCATCTCGCCGCCCTTGACCGTAACTCTCGCGCCACTCCACACGCCCAAGCCCGTCAGAGCCGAAAGAACATGCTCGCATGTCTTGATCATCGAGCCGTCCGGGAAAATATAATCCGAACCGCGATTTGTGCCATTCCAAGCGAACTTGCTCAGCGGAAGCTCGTTGTCGCCCGACCTCATGATGACCTCGTCGCAGTCATACGGCTCAATCAACAATTCGCACTCTTTGCCGGAGTGTAGGCCAAGCCCCTTTAATAATATTTTCCCGTTAATCTTCATTTTTTTGCATTGCGTCGAATTTCTTTTCGAGCAGCCTCAGCCTCCGCGACATCAAAGGCAGATCCGCGGCGAGTACCAAAGCTCTCTTTGCGGCGTTGTGAGGTCGTGCCGGGAAACCTGAGATCAAAGCTCCGGCCTCGATGTCGTTCGTAACGCCTGTACGTGCAGCGAGTGTTGCTCCCTCTCCTATCGTGACGTGGTCGGTGATGCCAACCTGCACGGAGACAGTTACGTAATCTTCGATGACGGAGCTTCCGGCGATACCCGACATTGAACAGATTATGCAGTGCTTGCCGATCTTGACGTTGTGGCCGATCTGGACGTGGTTGTCGATCTTTGTGCCCGAGCCGACCTCGGTGTCTCTCATTGCGCCGCGGTCTATGGTCGTACACGCGCCGATCTCGACATCATCGCCGATTGTTACGCCGCCGGTCTGAGGTATCTTCACGACGATGCCATTCTCGCGGACAAATCCGAAGCCGTCGCAACCTATCACAGCTCCCGAATGGATCAGGCAGCCCGCTCCGACTTTCACGTCAGCAAGCAAGACTGCTCGAGGTTCGATGATCGTGTTGGCACCGACGCGGCAATTTTTCCCCACGAACGCTCCTGCGTGAACTTCCGCGCCGTCTTCAATCACAGCTCCCGACTCGATGACCGCGCAAGCTCCGACGTAAGCTCCCGGGGCGACCTTCGAGTCAGCTGCGACGATAGCGGCCTCGTGGATCCCTTTGGGCTTCTCGACATGCTCGGCGAACATCGCAAGCAGCTTCGGCAACAAAGCTCGCGGAGCATCACAGACAAGGCCGTCGCGTCCCTGTCCGTTCTCGTTGAGGAATAATTTCTGAGGCCCGGCGATCGGAACGTCCGAGGCGAGGTTTTCGAGTGCTTTCTTGTCCCAGACCACGCAAAGGGAGTTCGCGTCAGCGTCTTCGGGTGAAGCTATTCTGTTGATGATGTGTTTTGAATTGCCTGAAATTGAAATTTTTTCGTCATTGAGTTCTTTGCAAATGGAAGCCAAGTTCATTTCCATGATTTAGATATCCTCCAAAAGAAATTTTTTTTATCCCTAATTCCTAATTCTAAAGGTGCCACGTTCCTCGCAAGCCTAGCTTATCATCTCCGCCGCTGTAATAATATATCTCTATCGACATATGCTCGTCGATCTTGTAGCCTAATGAAGCCTCATGAACGTTAAGCCCGGGACTGTAACGCCATAGCGCGAAAGGTCTGCGAACTTTCACCGGACTGTATTGAAGCCTAAAGAAATATTTATTGTCCGGCCACTGATTTTCGACACCCGCCCAAAGATTTTCGAGCAGCTCGATCCGGCCTCCCCAACGGTGCGTAACTTTGAAGTCGTCAAGCTCCATCAACACTTCCGCGTAAAACTCCGGGTGAAAGCTCCAATCAGGCCGAAAGCCAAAGAACACTCCAAGCTCCGGATAGCGTCCCTCGAGACCCGCGTAAGCCGACACCCACAACTGAAACATGTAATCACGGCTGTCGACCCTCGCTTCGAGTCCCGAGACCGTCCCCGGCGTGAAGCTGATATTGACATCGGCGCGGAGATTTTCGACGGAGTGGCGATCTTCCAAGAACTCACGCGCAAACTTCTCGATCTCGGCTCTGTGAGTCTCAGCCCACTTGACCGGGACTCCGATTAGCGGCGAGAACGCAGGGATTAATTTAGCTTCGAGGTCGCTTCGGAACATCACCGGGATCGTGTGCGAGTACAGCGACGGCTTGACGGCCAAGATCATCTTCGCGGACGGCCTGAACGTTACGCTTATGAGCGTGGAATTTTGCGAGATGTAAATTTGTTGAGAGAACTCCCAGCCCGGCAGCTTCTCACTGATGAGCCTCCCTAGCTCCTCGCGCAACGCTTCATCAGCCCATGTCAGCGCACTCTGCGGAAGATCTTTCACAAACTCAAAAATCTTTTCGGCCATGCCCTCCGTGTCGTTGTTGAACCATTCGAGAGCCATCTCGCGAAGCTCCGGGGCGTTCAACTTGACCTCGGGCTTGATCGAGTCCTCGACAGCTTCAAAAAAAACAACAGGCTCGCGGCGTTCGTTCCTTATTTTAACGTCGTAGCCTGTGAACAGTCTTGAAGCAACAAGAGCTAAAGTCCCCTCCCTGTCGATGTTCGAGTCTTCCGGGATCTCTGACCACACGGCACTGAGGCTCCTGACAACAGCAGGCTCAAGCCACTCAGGTATTCCGGAGACTGTCATAGCGCGGCAGGGACGGGCAAAAAGGGGAAAAATCAGCGCGATTGCGAGTGCGCTAAAACATTTCACCGAAGCCGAAATAAGTTCTGTTCTCGTCTTCACCTTTCGCATAGTCAACTCGCAGGTTCCCGAACGGAGTCTTGACCCTCACGCCGACACCGTAGTCATCGTGGTAGTTGTCCCAGTCGAATTTTTCGTCAGCGTTGCCGATATCGTAGAAGCCGACCAGCGACACGGCCGTACTCACGGGGACGCGAAGCTCAAAGTTGCCCATGTACATGTTGCTGCCCTCGAATGAGCGCGAGTTGTAACCTCTCAGCGTGTTCATGCCGCCGAGCGAGTAACGCGCAAAAGCCGGGAGTTCGTCCTTTGTTGCCGAGCCGATACGCAGACGCGCCGCGAACAACAGCGGGTTATCGTCCGTCCACCTTAAATCAGAGTCCGCGAAGCCGTTCACGATGTTGTTGAGTGAGGCGTAATATCGCGCCTGAGTCCAGTACTTCATGTAGTCATACTCGCCGCCAATAGCTTTGACAGCCTGCTCGATGTTCGTGTCCCACACAAAGCCTTTCGAGTATGGCGAGTACTCGTCGCGCTTGTCCCACGTCAGAGAGAGTTCGATTGTCTGGTTCACGCCGTCCCACGGGGTCAGCTCGTCGATGTAGCCGGGGATCGCGTTGTGAATGTCGGAGTATTCCGTGTCCTCGTGTCGAAGCGTCAGGAACCAGCTCCAGTCCTCATTGCTGAACTTCTTGCCAAGCCCTGCGAATACTGTCATGCTCTTCTCGTCGAACTCAAATTGACGTTGACCCCTTCGATAGTAATATCTGTCGTCGTAGTTGCGGTAGCTTGCGCCGACCCGCCAAGCGTATGTGTGAGCGTCCATGTAATTGCTCGCGAATGTCAGCCAGTAAGTAGCTTCGTCGCCCTCGTTGAAGCCGACCTCGAAATTAATTCCGCGCCCGAACATGTTCGAGTCGTTGTAGGTGAGACCGCCGGACATTCCGCTCTCAGTTCCGTAAGCGAGATTGAGACCGATCGAGGCCGTGCGCTTCTCCTTGACCGTCAATATTAAATCTACGGAGCTGTCGTCATCTTCGGGGACATCGAACGCGACATTGACATCTTCAAAGTATCCGAGACCCTGCAGCTTGCCGAGGTGATGCCGGAAGTGCGTAACGTTGAAGATATCGCCCTTTTCGAGCTTCAACTCGCGGCGAATGACGTAAGTTTTCGTTTTCTTGTTGCCCTGTATGATCACGTCACCGACACGCGGCTCAAGGATCGTAACGTAGATGTTGCCGCCCTGTATCTGAACGTCAGACACGCGCACCATGACGTAGCCATCTTTGTGATAATGTTCCTGGATCCTGTCGAGGTCGTTGCGGAAGAACACGCGGTTGAAGACTGTGCCCTCCTGCGAGAAGACTTCTTTCATGAGCGTCTCCGTCGAGTAGAGCGTGTTGCCGGTGAAGTTTATCGACTCGATGATGGGATTCTCCTGCACCGAGAAGACCACCGCCACGCCGTCGCGATCAGGCCGAAGGTCGACATCAACGTACGAGAAAAATCCCTGATTGTAGATTGCCTCGATGTCCGTCTGGATCATCTCGCGGCTGAGGATTTTCCCCGGCTTTGTGTCGACGACGTTCAGAATGTACTCGGAAGCTATGTTCGGGTTGCCGATGACTCCGACGGTCGTAACTTTGATCTCCGGAGGCTTTGGGGCTTCCTCGTCGTCCGCGAACGCGCAGGCCGGGACAAGCATCATCGCCAACACAACTACGAAAAACAAAAATTTATTTCTTGCTGCCACTTAAAAATCTCTCCCCTTTATATTTAGTTAGGAGTTAGGGGTTAGGAGTGAAAAAAAATCGTTCCTCACTCCTCACTCCTCACTATAATGCTGCTGTTGTTCTTCAAGGCTCTCTGCCCTGTCTGCATGAGCGAGAAAACTTTATCATAAGCCACGGCTTTTTGCTCAGGCTTCGGCTCAGCGGTCTGAACTCTCTCCGGGGCTGTCGGAGGTGTCTTCCTGACGCTCGCGGTCTTGACGGGCTTCTTGGGTCTCACGGCTCGAACTTCCTCTATGTCGGACTTGGCCTTGGCTCTCTCTTCGCGAATAACGATTATAGGCTCTGCGAGAGTTACGGCTTTGTTGAGCGGCTCAGCCGCCGGGGCCTTAACGTCCCGTGAGATCGGGAACACCGCCAGCAGGACAATGAGAACGGCCAGCGATGCAACACGCGAGAAGCTCATCAGGCGCGAAAAAATTCTGTTGCCCGGCTTGGCCTCAGGGTCGAGGGTCGCCCACACGTCGAGCCGAAGAGTTTCAAGGTCAGCGCGCGCGCACTCAGCGTCCATCAAGGCACTTTCCATAGCTCCCGAGCTGTAGGACTTTTTCAGCCTTTCGAGCCATCGGATTATCCCGGCAACTTTCTTATCAACTAAAATTGCAGTTTGTTTCATTAAAAGTGATCCTCATTCCTAATTGAAAGCGAACGACCCTTCAAGCCCGAGCCAACCGCGGATTTTCGCGATCGCCGTCCTGCGGAGTCTGTATACGTGACTGATGTCTAATTTCTTTTCCTTCGCGACCTCTTTGGGCTTCTTGCCCTCGAAGAACAACGCCGAGACGATCTCAGCCTCCCGCCCGTCGAGCTTCTGAATGCTCTGCGCGACGTTCAGCCAATCTTCGCCGCTCGCGTCATCGATGTACGAGTCCTCGGCAAGCTGAAGCCATTCGTCCGGGACAGGCAACGGAGCTTTCTTCTCGCTGCGTTCGAGCATATTTATAATCTGGCCGTGGATTTTGTGATACGCGTAAGTCGAAAACTTGAACTCGCGTTCAGGCTCGAACTTATCGACGGCGTTAATGAGAGCCAACATTCCCTCTTGTATAACGTCCTGTTTAAGCTCCGAGTCCGCGACGTGAATTTTTCCGGCAATCCAGAACACCAGCGGCCTGTACGCGACTATAAGCTCCTCGCGAGCCCCCATGTCGCCCTGCGAACATAAACGCCACAGCTCTTTCTCGTGTTCAGGCTCCAAGCTCATAGCTGTTCCCCCACACGGGCAATTTCTCTCCGGCCTTGCCGGCTCTGATGTGCAGATCGTCATTCGTGAATACGAGGTTGGGACGGCCGCGCCGCATCTCGACTCCGCTCAGTGAGCAGTTGGAGACTTCCATGTTCCAGACCTTGTGAGGGTTCAGCCCAAGGAAGACGGCGTATAACGCTCTCATGATCCCGCCATGGGACACGACGACGATACGTTTGTACGAGCCTTGGAGGAAGACCTTCACGGCCTTGGCCAGACGCACGTAGAGCCGCTCCCAAGTCTCTGCGCCCTCCGGAGGATAGAAGAAAGGATCCGACCTCCACAGCGCGTAGGTGCTGTTCTGAGCTTTCTCTAATGAGGAAATCGACTCGCCCTCCCATGTGCCGAAGTTGATCTCCTCGAGTTCCGGGAGGATCAGCGGAGTCAGTCCGTGAGGTTCGGCGATCGCGGAGGCTGTGTAATATGCTCGGTCGAGCGGGCTTGTATAGATAACGTCGGGCGGCCACGATGAGAGCCTCGCGGCTAGGGCATGAGCCTGACGCTTGCCTGTTTCGGTGAGCTTTACGTTTGTTCTGCCCTGAAATCGGTATTGTATGTTCCACTCGGTTTGCCCGTGCCTTGCGAATATAATCCGGCGCGGTTCGTCTTTGTCCGTCAGGTTCATGTTACCTTCCCTTCGTCTAAAAAATTTTAACTATTAAATTTTACGTAATTATAGCATTTTCAAATTCGCCGAAAAGTTATAAATTATCACTCGGAATTACTTTTTTTGAGGAGCCTCGCCCCTCCTATTTTTTTCTTTCAACTACTTTTGCAACTACAAAAACTCCCAAATTTTTCAGACCTTGCAACCCTCCATGAGTCGATCTCGAAAAATAAATCCGCGGCTTCGCGAGTCCTTTCACGCCCGTGATATGATTTAGCAAAAACAGAGGGAGCGAAAAATTTTATCATGTTGGACATCAGACTGAGGCCGGAGGAGAAAGCCGCCTTGACGCTGAGAAGTCTCTACGAAGGTCGCGGCTTCGCTTTCTATCGAATGAGCAGATTCGAGGAATACGACTTCTACGCCGACAAAAAAGACTTCCTGACCTCGAAGAGAATACTCACGTTCACGGACACGAACGGTAAGCTCATGGCTCTGCGCCCGGACGTAACTCTCTCGATCGTCAGACACGCAAAAAATCTTTCGGGCGTTCAAAAATTCTATTACGATGAAAAAGTTTATCGAGTGCCGAAGAATTCCGACTCGTTTCGGGAGATATCTCAGGCCGGGATCGAGTGCGTCGGAGCTTTGACGGGCGAGAATATCCGCGAGGTCTTGGAGCTTGCGCTGCTGAGTCTGAAGACGGTGGCCGAGGGGCGGAAGTTCGTCCTTGATGTCGCTCACGCCGGAATGGTGGCCGAGCTGCTGAAGGACAACCGCGACAGGCAGGCTATATTGAAGTGTATCGCTGAGAAAAATATTCACGGGCTGAAAGCTCTTGGCGCGCCGGGAAAGATTATTGACCTCATGGAGACAGACGCGAAAATTTTTTCCGTCCTCGACGGCGACACTGCCAACATCATCAACTCGCTAGGCGAATATCATGACGAGCTTCGAGTCGACTTCTCGGCAGTCAGCAACCTGAACTATTACAACGGGCTTGTGTTCCGAGGCTTCATTGAGGGCATACCGGAAGGAATTTTGTCGGGCGGACAATATGACGGTCTTATGAAGCTGATGAACCGCGAGGACACGAGGGCGATCGGCTTCGCTGTGTATCTGGATTTAGTTGGGAGTGAAACGAATGATTAATATCGCGTTGCCTAAAGGGAGGCTCGGCGAGAAAGTTTACAAGCTGTTCGCGGCGGCGGGTTACGAGTTCGCGGGAATGTTGGACAACAGCCGACGGCTCGTCTTCGAGAATAAGGAGCTTGATATGCGGTGCTTCTGGGTCAAGCCTTTCGATGTGCCCGTGTATGTCGAGCGTGGGACGGCAGATATCGGCGCGGCCGGCAAAGATATCTTAATGGAAAGAAGCCCGGACGTTTACGAGCTGCTCGACTTGAAAGCCGGAGCTTGTCGCATGGCTGTGGCGGCTCGGAACGACTTTCGCGAGGACACGGAGAAAATTCTCAGGGTCGCGACGGAGTTCCCGAACATTGCACGAAGCTACTACTCGGGCTTGGGTCGCGAGATCGACATCATAACCTTGCGAGGCTCTCTCGAACTTGCTCCGGTGCTTGGCCTGTCTGACGTTATCGTTGACATCGTTGAGACCGGCACGACGCTCCGCGAGAACAATCTCAGCGTCCTGACGTACATAGCTGACCTCAGCGCACGGCTCATAGCCAACAAGGCCGCGTATAAATTCAAAGGTGAGGTTATTGACGAGATCATGAGGAGGCTAGAGAGATGATAAAGATTATTGACGCGGAAAATTTTTCGTACGACCGCATAAACGACTCTGCGCCCGACGTTAGCGCGACGGTTCGCGAGATCATCGAGGACGTTAAGACCAACGGAGACAGCGCAGTCATCAGATATGAAAAAAAATTCGACGGCGTTGAGCTTGCTTCGCTCGAAGTTACGCAGGCTGAGAAAGATCGAGCCTTGGATCAGGTCGGCGAGAAGTTCATAAAAATTCTTGAACGCGCCGCGGCGAACATTCACGACTTTCACGCCAAGCAAGTCCGCAACGGCTTCATGTTCTCGAACGGCGACGGAGTTATCTTGGGTCAGAGGGTGATCCCGCTCGCGAGGGTTGGGCTTTACGTTCCCGGCGGCACAGCCTCGTATCCGTCAAGCGTCCTGATGAACGCGATCCCGGCGAAGATTGCGGGCTGTCGTGAAATTTTCATCGCGACACCTCCGACGATAAAGCCCGAGATCATAGCGGCGGCTCAGGTTGCGGGGGTCGATAAAATTTTCAAGATGGGAGGCGCTCAAGCTGTGGCGGCGTTGGCTTACGGGACTGAGAGCGTGCCGAGGGTCGACAAGATCTCCGGGCCGGGCAACATCTTCGTAGCTGAGGCCAAGCGTCAAGTCTTCGGTCAGGTCTCGATTGACATGATAGCCGGGCCAAGCGAGATACTCGTGATTGCCGACGCGAATAACAACCCCGCGTTCGTTGCCGCAGACATGCTAGCGCAAGCAGAACATGACAAACTCGCAAGCGCGATCCTTATCACGGACTCGAAAGATTTCGCCGAGAGTGTCGCGAATGAGATTGAGGCTCAGATCGAGAAGCTGACCCGCCGCGACATTGCCCGAGCTTCAATAGACTCGAACGGTCGAATAATTTTGGTGAAGTCTCTTGGCGAGGCCGTGGACATTGCCAACGATATCGCGCCCGAACATTTGGAGCTTTGCGTCGATGATCCTTTCGAGTGGCTGACGGAGGGCAAGATCACGAACGCCGGATCAGTCTTCCTTGGCCGACACTCGCCGGAGGCTTTGGGAGACTACTACGCTGGCCCCAATCACACGCTGCCGACGATGGGGACGGCGAGGTTCTCGAGTCCGCTCTCGGTTGATGATTTCGTGAAGAAGTCGCAATACATCTACTACACCCGCGAAGCTCTGAGCAAGGTCTCGGGGGATATCGCGGACTTCGCACTCTCGGAGGGGCTAACCGGGCACGCCAACAGCGTCATGATTAGGCGAGCTTGATCTTCAGCGTCATTCGTTCGGTCTTGTCGCCGCGGCGATATGAGTAGCAGTTCAGGTTAGTGAATGTGTCAATGCCGGAGATGATGATGTTCTCTTCGGCCAAATTTTTTTTGAGGAGCTGGCTCTTGATCTGTCCGGCGAGGTCGAAGAAAACTTTTCCCGCGCTCTCGTCGCTGTGAAAATTTTTTGCGTCGAAGGCTTCAAGCCCCCGCAGTGTCCACTCGTCGTCGCGCAAGTTCCTCGCGTAATGTTCAAAGCCGATGCACGGCCCGACCCACGCATGAAGCCCCGCCGCAGGTTCATCGAACAGTTCAATGCCTTTCGCGGAGATGTTCAGCACGGTGCCTTTGTAACCCGAGTGCAGGATCATAGCGTCCTCGCGTCCCCATATCAAGACCGGCGCACAGTCGGCGAACCTCAAAGATGCCTCGGCGTTCGATGTTCTCAAAAAAATTCCGTCAGCTTTCGGCGATAACGGCGCGGCGTAGTCGGCTGCGTTGCTGTCATTGATGATTATGATGTTGTCCTCGTGAACTTGCGAGGGTCGTATCTGAGGCAGCGAAGTCTCGGGGAGGCTCTCGCCTTTCATAAAAAATTCTGCGCTGAGAAACTCGGCCGTTGAGATTTTCATTCTGATTTTGAGCGGCTCCTTTATGCTAAAATTTTTGAAATTCTTATAAATTATAGCGGAGAAGAAAGTTATGAATTTGGATTTTTTTACAGTCGCGTCAAATTTAATCAGTCTGTTCTCGCTTATCGCTGTCGGATACGTCGCAGTCCGAACGGGAGTCCTCGATGAACATTCCTCGCACTCATTCTCCTCGTTGCTCTTGAAGATAACTCTGCCTTGCACGATCTTCGTCTCGATCGTCCAGAAAGAATATGACCCTGCATTTCTTCACGACGGCTTGACAATCATGGGCGCGGGGCTGGTGATGTTCTCGTCGCTGATGTATCTGTCGCGGGGTCTGTCTGTCCTGTTGCGAGTTCCTGTGAACAGTCGCGGGGTTTGGGCGTTCACGGCGGCATTCACCAACGGCGGCTTCATGGGCTTCCCGATAGCTCTTGCTCTGTTCGGAGCTGACGGCCTCGCGCTTGCGGTGATGCTCAACATATCATTCAACGCTATCGTCTACACAATCGGAGCTTTCGAGATCGCCCGGGACAATCCCGACCACGACGGCGGAGGTATCTCCGTGAAGTCAGTTATCTTCAGCAACATAAATTTCTCGTCGGCTCTGAGCCTGCTCTTTTATTTCGGCCGCATCAGAGTGCCTGAGCTTGTCTTAACCCCGCTGACTTTCGTCTCGAACATCACGACCCCGCTCTCGATGATGCTGATCGGCGTAGCGTTGGCTCACACGAAGACCGGCGAGCTGTTCTCGGACATTCACGCGTGGACGAACACTTTCATAGCGTTGATCGTCTACCCGGTTGTGATCTGTTTGCTCGCGAAAATTTTCCCGACCTCGAACCCGCTCGTAACCGCCATAATGATCGTGATCATAGCGATGCCCGCGGCCAGCGTTACGACGGTCATGTGTGAGATGTATCACGGCAACATAGATTTTGCGGCGAAGGTCATGTTTCTTCAGAATTTATTTTCAGTCCTGACGATCCCGCTGATCTGCATGATGATATAGATGAAAGGAGCTTTCAAACTTTGAACGAAGACACGAAAGAAATCTTGAAGAAATTTTTCGATTGGGTTGTCGGCAACGGCCCGCGCCCCGAGAACGAAGTCGTCTCACCCGAGCCGCCTCCCGACCTGCCATTCACGCAGAGGCCACGAGACAGATACTCGCGCTTCCGCGAGGCAACGTTACGCGAACGTTACAATCAGTGGCTGGAGCTTCACGGGTTTCATATCTTTTCGATTTTGTATTCGGCTCTCAGCGTCCTTATGTGCGTCGTGATAGTGTCGTTGTTGCTTGCGACTGTCGCGGAGCTTCCTCCGACGCTGTCGACTTCACAGAGGCCGAGCCCGGCTCATAACGAAGTGATCCGCCGCTACGTTGAACACGCCCCCAGAGAGACCGGAGCGCAGAACATCGTTGCGGGATTGCTACACAGATACAGAGGCTTCGAGACGTTCGGAGAGTCGGCTGTGATGTTCACGTCCGCAGTCAGCGTGCTGATGATGCTCGGCGCGTCGAGGCGCAACAAGTTCAATCGCGAGCTTTCACCCAAGGACGCGGCTTCAGGTCGGAACTTCTTGCAACGAGGCCCCCCGGACGAGCCAATATTGAGGGAGGCTGCGCCGATTCTGATCCCTGTGATCCTGATGGCGGGCTGTGCTGTCATCATCAACGGGCACATCTCGCCGGGCGGAGGCTTTGCGGGCGGAGCGATCCTCGGCATGGCTCTGATACTTGCGGCCAACGCTTACGGCTTCGGACGTGTTCACGAATTTTTCGACGAACGCGCCTTCGTAATATCAACTTCAACGGCTCTCATCGTTTACACGCTCTCATGCGGCTATGATTTCTTCACGGGAGCCAACCAGCTTCAAACATTCATTCCCAACGGCACGATCGGAAACATTCTGAGCGGAGGCTTGATCCTCCCGGCTAATATTTGTCTCGGCTTCATGACGGCCGGGACGCTTTACGCGTTCTACGTTCTGTTCAGCGAGGGGGACATGTAGCCATGCTCGAAAGATTATTCATTAATCATTATCAGACCGCTGCAGTGATCTTGTCGGGGATCGGCCTCACGAACCTGCTGCTGCAACGCAACCTCATCAAAAAGATAATCGGCCTCAACATCATGAACTCGGCGATCTTTCTGTTCCTCGCGGCTAAGGGCAACATCAACCCGCTCCCGTCGGTCATGGCTCTGGCGGGGATCGTCATCACTCTGAGCCTCACCGCGTTCGCCTTGGCCTTGACGCTGAAAATTTACGAGGACTCCGGCACTCTCAACATCGACGAAGCATTATTAAAGAAGACGAAGGAGCAAGAGGAACTCGAAGCTATCATCGAGCAAGCGGAGGAGGAGGAGATCTTTTCATGATGAACTCGTTCGCCTTCAACATTCCATTCGTCAGCATATTCCTGTTGATGCTCGCCGCGATCGTTACGCCGCTGTTGCCGAAGCGAAATCGTCTCCCTGAGAAGCTGTCTTGCTGCGTCGTTGGGCTTGTCGCGATCTTGTCGGCTTGGCTCTTGTATTCGCTGACGAGCTACGGGCAAAGCCTGACATTCAACTATTCGATGGGTCATTATCCCGCGCCGTGGGGCAGTGAGCTGCGAGCCGGGCCGCTGGAGGCTGTGTTGGCTCTGTTCTTCTGCGTTGCGATGCTGTTGTCTTTGACGGGGAATTTTTCATCGACCGCCGAGGACATTGCGCCAGACAGGCGACAGATCTTTTGCTCGCTCGTGAACTTGCTGATGGCTTCGCTGTTGGCTCTTACGTACACGAACGATCTCTTCACGGCTTACATCTTCGTCGAGATCAACACGATAGCGGCGTGTGCGATCGTCGCGGCTAAGGACGACCCCGAAGCAACTCGCTCAACGATGCGTTACATGGTGATCAGCGTAACCGGCTCGGCTCTGATTATCTTCGCGATATGTCTCCTCTACGAGCTGACCGGCTACCTGTCCATGCAGCACATGAACGGAGCTATTCGAGCTTTGGTCTCCGCGAAGAGTTATCTCTTGCCGTTGTCGGTCGCGCTTGCGTTGATGACCGTCGGGCTTGCGATTAAGAGCGCGCTGTATCCTTTCGCGTTGTGGCTGCCGGATGTTTACGTGAACTTGACGAACGCTTCGGGCGCGATACTGTCCGGGCTAGTCATCAAGGGTCATATATTCCTGCTCATAAAAATTTTTTACCGCGTCTTCGGCCTCGATTTAATTCACATGCTGCACATGGACACGGCGATATTCATATTGGGATTGCTCTCGATGATCGTCGGCTCCGTTCACGCGCTCCGCGAGATGAACATCAAACGAATGGTCGCGTGGTCGTCAGTCGCTCAGGTCGGATATATATTCCTCGGCATTGGCCTGAACACCTCAGCCGGGATAGCTGCCGCGTGTCTTCACATAATCGTACATGCCAGCGTCAAGACGATGCTCTCGACAGCCGCCGGAGGGTTGAGCAACGCCGCCGGACACAAGAAAGGACTTCACGCCCTCATGGGGACATTCTATATAAATCGCTGGGCGGGTCTTGGCCTAATTGCCGGAGCTTTCTCGATGATGGGGATCCCGGCTTTCGCGGGGTTCGCCTCGAAGCTCAGCTTGACGATGGCATCATTCGATCACTCTTTCATCGTGTGGTCGTTGGCCGGGCTTGCTGTAAGCTCCGTCATGAACGCTCTATATTACGTCCCGGCGGTCATCGTCGTGCTGACTCACAATAAGGAGGCTCGCGAAGACTTCACAGCCTCAGCTCCTCCGACGCTGTATAAAGTCTCGATGTTTGTATTCCTCGCTCTGAATTTCTATTTGGGACTGTTCTGCGTGCCGCTGCTCAGGCTCATCACGAGGGGAGTGAACGCGCTATGACGAGCAACACCGTAATGACGTTAATGCCCGTGCTGTTTCCGATATTGACGGGCTTCGCTCTGTTCTCTCGGCCGATCTTCGAGGACAGACACATCTACGTCGGGGTCATGACGTTCGCCACGTCCGTGATAACTTTCTTCTCGGCTTTCATGACCGGCGAGGAGCTTATCACCTTGTGGCGCATAACGGACACTCTCTCGATAGCTTTCAGATTTGATTATCCTGCACGAGCGTTCTCGTGTCTTGTGGCGTTCGTGTGGCCTCTCGTAACGTTGTATGCGTTCGAGTATCTGAGGCGGCGGCCGCCTGTCGATAGATTTTACGCGTTCTTTCTTTCGACGTTCGGAATATTAATCGGCGTTGCGTGTGCCGGGAACTTGCTGACGCTGTACCTCTTCTACGAGCTTATGACGTTCATGACCTTGCCACTGGTGATGCACTCCCAACAGCGCGAGGCGATCCGTGCGACAGTCGCGTATCTTCTATATTCGCTTGCGGGGGCTGCGTTGGCTCTCGGAGGTTTCTTCTTCTTTCAAGTCTACGGAGTTTCGATGGAGTTCACGCCCGGCGGAGTTCTCGACATGGCGCGGATAACCTCCGAAGACAGCGAGGGAATGATCTTAACCGTAACATTCTTGACGCTCGTGGGCTTCGGAGCGAAAGCGGGATTGTTTCCTCTCCATGCGTGGCTGCCGACAGCTCACCCGGTTGCTCCGACCCCGGCAAGCGCAGTCCTTTCGGGATTGATAACCAAGGCCGGAGTTATCGCGATGTTCAGAGTTGTTTATTATGTCGCGGGAGCTGACTTTCTTCGCGGCACGTGGGTTCAGACGGCGATTTTGTCGATGGCATTGCTGACGATCTTCACCGGCTCGATGATGGCCTACATAGAGAAGCATCTCAAGAAGCGTATAGCTTGGTCGTCAGTGAGTCAGGTCTCTTATGTCGTGTTCGCTATGATGTTGCTGAACGCCGACGGGATCTCCGGGGCTGTGTTGCAGATAGCGGCTCACGCAATGTCGAAGAGCTGTCTCTTCCTCAGCGCGGGGGTCGTGATTTACTTCACGCTCGAGGGAGCAAATTATCACTACGCGGATCAGCTTCGAGGCGTTGGCAAGGAGCTTCCGATCACGATGACATGTTTCGCGCTCGCGTCGATCTCTCTGATTGGGCTTCCAGTTACGGGAGGCTTCACAGCGAAGTGGTACATGGCCTCAGGAGCTTTGAACCTCGGAGGTGTTGGCGTGTTCGGGATTGTGATTTTGATGATAAGTGCGTTGCTGACAGCCGGGTACCTGCTCCCGATCGTGACGGACGCGTTCTTCCCCGGCAGCGATTTCAATTATGAGACTGTCGTGCCGCTGCGCTTGCCGTTGAACATGAAGCTGCCTTTGTTGATGCTGAGTGCCGGGGCCGTGGCTACGGGATTACTCGCCGGGTCGATCATCAGCTTCGTGGCCGACAAGATCGTCTCCGTGTTGCTATAATGCACGCGGGAGAGTGAGAAATTTCTACGATGAACAAAAATTCTAAAATTTTTATCGCGGGCAGCAATGGCATGGTCGGCTCGGCGATCGTCAGGGAGCTTCAGCGGCAAGGCTACACGAACATGATAACGCGCTCTCACGCTGAGCTTGATCTGACGCGACAGAGCGACGTTGAAAAATTCTTCGAGTCCGAGAAACCCGAGTATGTCTTCCTCGCAGCCGCCAAGGTCGGAGGGATCGCCGCGAACTCGAACGCACTCGCGGACTTCATGTACATCAACATGATGATCGCTATGAATGTCATCAACGCCGCGTGGCGGAACGATTGCAAGAAGCTCGAGTTCCTCGGCTCGTCGTGCATATATCCGCGAATGGCGGCTCAACCGATCAAGGAGGAGTATTTGCTGACCGGCGCATTGGAGAAGACCAACGAAGCCTACGCGCTCGCGAAGATCTCCGGCTTGAAATATTGCGAGTACCTCAACAGGCAGTACGGCACCGATTATATTTCCGTCATGCCCTGCAACCTCTACGGGGTCAATGACAACTACCACCCCGAGAATAGCCACGTCCTCCCGGCTCTGATCCGGCGATTTCACGAGGCCAAGACCCGCCGCGCTCCGAGCGTAACATGTTGGGGAGACGGCTCGCCGCTTCGAGAATTTTTATACGTCGATGACTTGGCCGAGGCTTGCGTGTTCTTAATGGAAAATTATTCGGGAGATGAGACCGTCAACGTCGGCTCGGGAGCTGAGATAAGCATAAGGGAACTCACGAAGCTAGTTGCGGAGGTTGTTGGCTATGACGGCGAAATCCTTTGGGACACGTCGAGGCCGAACGGAACGCCGCGAAAGGTCATGGACACCTCCAAGGTCAGAGCGATGGGCTGGAGGCCAAGAACTTCATTGCGTGAGGGGATCGAGCTGGCTTACAGAGATTTTCAAAGTGCCGCGAGGAGTTAGGACACAACGCTAGATTTTGATCTGAATGATGTTGCGATCGTCGGAGAAGCTGTAGCCAACTCCGCCCTTCGCAATTTTTTTCAGGATTGAGACACCGAGATGAATGTCATCGTCTTCATGCTCGAAGGGATTGAATTGCTTTCCGCCGCTCACGATGTTCATGACGACTGACGAGTCAGCTTCCGAGTATGATATCTCTAATCCGATATTCACGCTGTCTTCGGACGCGTCATAGCAGCCGTTCAGCATCTCGTAGACGAGTTCTTCGCTGCACAGTTCCAGACGATACGCGAGAGCGTTGCCGATCCCGTATTTTTCGGTGAAGAGCCGTATTCCGCCTTGCATTTCCATCAGGTCAAAATTTCTGTCCGCGATGTCGTAAGAGAAATATTTCAGCTTCCTGATGAATGCGATTGTCTTCTCACCTTTGGGATTGTCGAAAATCTCCGAGGGCGTGCCCTGCTCGTAAATGCCTCTATCCGCGAAGAAAAGCACACGACTAGCGACTTCACGCGCAAAATTCATCTCGTGAGTAACGATTATCATCGTCATGTTCTGCTTTGCCAACATTCGGATCATCGCCAGAACTTCGCCGACCATCGTAGGATCAAGCGCGCTCGTAGGCTCATCGAACAACAGAACTTTCGGGCTCATCATCAGCGACCTGCATATTGCGATCCTTTGTTGCTGACCGCCGGACAAATTTTCGGGCATCGAATGAATTTTTGAGGCGAGACCGACTTTTTTGAGCCACTCGACGGCGTTTGCTTCGGCTTCGGCGCGGGACATTCCCAAGAGTTTCACGGGCGCGAGACATAAATTTTCAAGCACATCGAGATGTGAGAACAGGTAGAATTTTTGGTAGACCATGCCCATTTTTCTGCGGATCTGGTTGACGCTTGCGCGTCTTGCGGTGATCTCTTCGCCGTCGATGAAAATTTTGCCGCTGTCGGGAGTTTCGAGAAGTTCGAGCGACCTCAAAAAGACGCTCTTGCCACAGCCTGAGCCGCCGATTATCGCGATACGCTCGCCCTCATCTATGCTCAAATTTACATCGTTCAAAACTTTCAGATTTCCGAATGATTTACATAAATTTTTAACCTCGATGAGACTCATTCTGATCGCTCCTTTCTTTTGTGTGAAACGTCAGTCAGCGCAAATATTCCGTGAACGATGTACGCCATCGCCAGATATATCAACATTCCGATACTGATCGTGATCATCGGCTGCATTGTTCGCGACGCAATATTGTTGATGACGCGCGTTAAATCCGTTATCGACACGTAACCCACGACGCTTGTCCACTGAATTAAATTAACGATTGTGGATTGATACACGGGCTTGGCGATCTTTATCACCTGCGGCAATGTTACCAAATAAAAGCTCTGCCACGCCGAGAAACCCAGTGTCCGAGCCGCTTCAACCTGTCCATGCTCCGTTGCGCCTATCGATGCTCTTAAAAGTTCAGCGATGTGCGCGGCAACATTCAGCGAGAACGTTATCACCGCGATAGTAACAGCGTCGAGGCTTGATCGCGCAAAGACTCCGTAATACATCAACATCAGGAGCATCAGCACGGGCGAGCCTCTCAATATGACGATGTAAACCGTTGCAATGAAGCGCAGAATTTTCACTTTCGACATACGAATAGCGCATATGACAGCACCGAGCAAAGTGCCTGCTATCAGCGAGAATACAGAGATTTGAACGGTTGCCCACAGACCTTTTAGTATGGTCATGTAGGAGCCGCCCTGTATCAGAATTTTGTAAAGAATTTCAGTAAATGACATGCCGCTAATCCTCCGCAAACTTCACATGTATGAACGTGTCCCAGCTCAAATATGGCTCGGATAAAATGATATCTTCATGCACATCGGGCTGAGAATCGAGTGATTTATTGACTTCGTACCAGAAAACCGCATCGACGCGCCCCGACACAAGAGCCGCAGTCCGCGCCCCGGCATTGACCTGAACGAGCTGGATATTAACTTTCAAACGCTTTCCGATCTCCGCAAGCACAGCAGTGCTATATCCGGCGGCCATGCCATTTTCGGCCACAAAATCAACCGGCGGCAGGTCTCCTGTTACAGCCACGCGAACAGTCGGCGCACCATCGAAGCGTTCAAATTTTATCGCGTCTTTATATTTCTGCTTATCCCTGTTGATGCCGTAAATGTAGTCGTAGCTTGTATCCTCGGGGAAATTTTTGATGTATTTCTGCGACAATCCTGCGAGCGTGTAATCGCTGATCATTGCGATTAAAGCGTCGTTCCATCGATCGGCGAATTTCCTGTTCTCCTTTAGAAATCCGAAACAGAGATACATCGGCCCGGAGTTCGAGATACAGCATGGCGAGTAGCTTTTATTGACCTTTACCAGATACTCGGCAACGAAATCCGGCAAAATCATCTCGTCGATCTCGCCAGAGTTCAAAGCCATCTGCATGAGCATTAGAGAATCGTAAAATTTTGCCTTGCTGTCAGCATGATCGCCGACTATCGCCCAACCATTCGTAGCCCACGCCCTTTTCATCAACATAAAAAATTCTTCGGGCGTTGTCTTTAGTCGCGTCAGAAATCCGACACAATCATCGTCATTAGCGAACGCAACAGCGCATGAAATCAGACAAAACGCCACGATTAAGCATAAAAATTTTTTCATCTTCAACGCAGTTTCAGAAAATCACGCATCGACCAATCAAACATGAACGATGATGGCTCTCTTTCAATCTTTCGCAGATGAATAAATCTGTTCCACTCGAAATAAGGCGACGACAGAATTACACCATCGGGAACGTCTGATTGATTATCCGATGACATGTCGACCTCGTACCAGAACACCACGTCTACACGTCCCGAAGCAAGCGCGGCCGTCCTTGCTCCCGACTCGATGTTGATCAACTCTATATTCTTTTTGAGATACGCGCCTATCTCAGCCAACAGCGCAGTGTTAAATCCTGCTGGCGTACCATCTGCCGCAACGAAATCTATCGGAGGCAAATCGCCCGTGATTGCTACCTTTATGGTGTCAGCGTTTTCAAATTTCGCAAACTCAACGGGATCAGCTTCATCAACATGAGTCGAAGCAATGTAAACGCCCTCCAATGCCTCTAAAGTCCAGTCATAGCGAAGAGCCGTGAGAGCTGACTCGAAGTCATCTCGCAACCCTTTGCTGTCTTCTCGGAAACCAAAAGCCAACCCCATGCCTTTGGAACGCAAAACCATTCGCGATACGTATTCATCGTTTTTGCTCATCATGTAGTTGGCAACGACATCAGGCAAAACCATTTCGTGAATTTCTCTCGCATTCAACGCCATTTGCATAGCATTGAGATTGTCATAAAATTTCACGATGATGTCGAGATTTTCATTTTTAGGAGCAAAAGTTTTCTTCCACGTCTCCAAAAACTGCTCCTCAGATGAGTTTAGCTTCGACAGCAAACCCAGCTTGATAACTCGCTTTTCGAGTGCACACGCGCTGTTTGCCATCAACGCGATGAGCAGACAAAAGCACAGAAATTTCTTCATCAATTAATCCCCCAATCCGATTATCAAATCCGTATCCCACTCGTAATAAGGCTCGGAGAGGATTACACCGTCCATGTTATCTTTCATTACGTTCTTGAGATTTTTGCCTTTTGCTTGTTTCGGTGCTTTGATGCCGTCGGTGTTGCGGTACCAGAAAACGACATCAACCCGCTCGCCAGCTAATGCCGCGGATCTTGCTCCTGCTTCGATGCTGACCAATTGGATATTCTTCCCGATCCTCTGCCCAATCTCGTACAAAATCGCGGTGTTGTAACCTGTCGGCCTCCCGTCAGCGGCTATAAAGTCAATCGGCGGCAAGTCTCCCGTTACGGCTACGCGAACCGTCTTTGCGCCTTTGAACGTGGCAAATCTGACCTCGCGAGGCTCACTGGTGCCAAGTTCGGTTACAAATTCCTTCTGCAAACGCGCTAGCGTTCCGTCTTTTCTCATCGATGCGATGGCGGTGTTAAATTCCTTTTGAAGTGCAGTGTTCCCGCGCTTAAATCCAAACGAAATTGTAGACGGCATCATATTTAACGAGAAATAAATGTCATATTTCGGATTGTTGCTCACAAGATACAGCCCGACCGGCTCAGGCAGCGCGATTTCATCAATCTTTCGAGACCTCAGAGCCATCTGCATCGAAAGCAGCGAATCATAGAAATGAATGACACGGCGCGTCTTGACGAGCGAATCCAAGAAGCCTTCGAGCCTATCATACTCAGCCCAGCCGCCTTTTTCTTCATCGGTCGGAATGAGAGGCGCTACTGCTTTGCGAAGATCATCGAGCCCGCGCTGAAACTCTGCTTCAGTTGTGCCGAGATAGGTCAAAATCCCTGCATCGACGAAATCTTTTCCAGCAGCCGAGCAGACAGCCGCAAGCATCAAAACAAATACCAGAGCGCAAAAAACTTTTTTCATCGAAAATCCCTCCTAAAATATTGCTTCTTCGAGCAAACGTTTCATGTATCCAGAATAGCCCAAAACATCGCGCCGAGCTTTCTCTACAAGGCGTTTTGCATCATCTTGCGACACAAGCCCCATCGCCGGAGATAGAGCCGAACACAACATAGCTACAGCTTCGATGATGGTTTCGTGGTGTTTGATGACGTTTTCATCATCGGTATCGAAGTAGTTGCGGATCATGATGTCCCAGAACTTTTTCGCCTGCAGCATGTCGATGTCAGAAACCCGCTTGATGAAAGTATCCGCGTCATGTACGCATATCATGTATGACATTCCAAGATCGAAAACTGGATTGCCGCAGCTGATGCCGGACATGTTGATCAATATCAGCTCATCATTCATCGCAAAAACATTGCCGGGGTGATAATTTCCGTAAACTATTGTGCTTGCGGCAGGGATTGACTGAATGAGCGACACCAGCGTATTGATCTCATCGCGATTAAAATACTTATCCATGCTCAGCGCACGCGTCGTGAAAATCTGCGGCGTGTCCGGAAGAATACCAGGCTCCGGCGTGCATGAATGTATTGTTTGCAAGGTTTTTCCCATTTCTTTGGCGTAGTGATCCAGCTTCCACTGCTGAAAGACGATGAGCGATGATACAGTCTTCACATTCGGCATCTCGTAGAGTATTCCGTATCTGCCATTGTATGAGACGATATCATATGAGATCAGAGCCGGAACACCGCTCAACAACGCAGCTTTCGCGTATTTAAGCTCCTTTCTTATCTCTTCAAGTTTTTCAGTTTTTGAATAGAGCTTCAATATCGTGTCGTTATCCATGCGATATAGGCTGATGCCTGCACTTTCGCCCATCAGATGCCCTTTCTCGCCGGAAATATCACGAATGGATCGCGACACCTCAAATATCGTCGAAAAGCCGGTTACATCAAGGATATTGCTGACTCCCTGCGATACATTGATCAGGTTGATGCGAACGTTCGCTTTTTTGCTCAAACTCAACAGAACACGCAATCCGGCACTGGATATATATTCAAGCTCTTGGCAGTCAAATACAAGTTCCGCGTTTTGATGTTGAGCGCGAAATCCAGTGATCGCAGTCTCGAAATTTTTCGCGTTTGTCGAATCAATCCTGCCGACCGGCGAACAGGTGATAACGCCAGATTCAAACTTGAACTGCACATCGAAAGCACTCAAAAAAATCCCTCCTTACAAATTTTTCTGTATGGTCAAAATATTCTTGCCATCTCTGTATTCGTACGAGATGTTATCCATGCTCTGTTTCACCATGTAGATGCCAAGCCCGCCTATTTCACGCTCTTCAGCCGGGAGACTTACGTCGGGATCAGGTTTTTTCAGCGGATCGTAAGGCACTCCGCCATCAATGAAAGTTATGATGACGGCCAAAGGTTCCTCCTGGATTTCGACACTTATATTCGCAGAACCTTTTTGCGGCGTGTAGGCGTAACTGGCGATGTTCACAAAGATTTCTTCGACTGCGACATCGATCTGCATTTGAATTTTCGGTGAGCAATCGTGTTTTTCGAGCTGCTCATCGACAAACGCCAACACCTTATCGAGATTATCCACAGAAGCTTCGATGTCAAGCTTATTTGCTGGCATTTCTCCATCGCTCCTTTCTTCGCCAAAATATCTGAGGCACAACATCGTTATATCATCGAACTGCGGCGCGTCGCCCGTAAATTCATCAACTTCGCGCTTCATGTTCACCAGAATTTCATGCGATGTCAAGTTCGAATTTTTGTTCAGAGCATCGATCATTCTGTCGGTACCGTACAGCTCCTCAGCTGAGTTTGTGGCCTCTGCTACGCCATCGGTGTAGATGTAAAGGATATCGCCGGGATTAAGATCAAATTCGTGCTGTCTGAACTTCATGCCCTCCATCGTTGCGACTGCAGGGCTGTGCTTGGATTTCATAAGCTCGAACGATGCTTCATTGGCGCGCTTCAGTGCCGGATACTCGTGGCCTGCGTTGGCGGCTGTAACCTTGCCGGTCTTTATATCCAAAATCCCAAGCCATACCGTAACGAATAATTCAGCATCGTTGCCCTCGCAAAGCTGATTATTCACATCGTAGAGAATTTCCGCAGGTGATCCGCCCATCATTGCTCTGTTTTTTATCATGGTTTTCGCGATGACCATGAACAGCGCGGCCGGAACGCCTTTGCCGGAAACGTCAGCCATCACTAAGCCAAGATGATCATTATCGATCAGGAAGAAGTCGTAAAAGTCGCCGCCAACCTCTTTCGCTGGTGTCATCGTTGCGTAAATGTCAAATTCACTTCTATCCGGGAACGGCGGGAAAATTCTTGGCAACATGTCAGCCTGAATTTGCGTAGCGACGTTCAATTCAGCTCCGATGCGCTCTTTCTCGGCGGTTACAGCGGCTAAATTTTTGATGTAATCTTTCAGCGACACAGCCATATCGTTGAAGCTTTTCGCGAGGTCTCCGATCTCATCGTTATCATGGATTTCGGCTCTGTAATCGAGGTTGCCGCCTGATATTTTCTCGACATCATGGCTCAACGACACGATCGGATTGGTCAATCGACGGGAGAATTTTCTGCTCACTACGGTGACTATCGCGACGATGATCAAAAACGCCGCCAAAAACAAAATCATCGTAAGAATAACGTTGCGCTGAACTGAACGCACGGGCGATAAGATGACGCTCTCGGGGATTTTTACGCAAAATTTCCATCTCGTGGTCTGTATCGGAGTATAAGCATAGTAAAATTTGTTCGGAGTCAGTGATACGCCGGTTTTTCCCGATAAAATTTCTGATGTTACATGCGCGCTTATGCCTTTCTCCTGAGCCAGACGCTTCGTTTTGTCGCCCACTGCTTCTGAGATGATGTTGCCCGCATTATCGACTAGAAAGGCGTAAGTGTCCTTGTCATCGTAGCCTAAATCGAGTTTGATTATGCTTCTGTACAAATCCGTTATCAGAATATCCATGCCGATCGCGCCGACGAAGTTGTTATCAGCATCATAGACAGGAGACGCGCATGTTATGGTCAAACCTCTGCCATAAACATCGTCGTAGATGTTAGTGAAACATGTCTTCCCAAGTGCTTTCGAGTATTTGTACCAAACTGCGTCGATGTGATTGTAATACACTTCGTTGCCGTTGTCAGCGTTGAGATCCGATTGCCTGTCGTAAGCCACCAAAAGCCCGCTCTCAGTGCCATAATAGATCGTGGCTATAACGTTGCTCTGTGCAGTCATGAACGGATACCAGACCTGTTCAAGGTTTCCAAGCAGATTGATTTCGCGCTCGATGTCTTTGACGTTGATTGACGCATCTTTCAGCGATCTGCTCATCGCCAAAACTCCCGCGTATTTCGCGTCAGGGACTGGAACATAGCGGCTGATGTAATTCTCTGGTGCCGCGTATAATCCGTGAATGTATCCGGCAAAATCTTCTGTCCAGTTCACGAACTTTTTAAGCTCCGATTCTGCTAGTTCGGCTTTGTTGTTCACTGTGTTGGCGAGGTTCTGCTCCATTTGATGCACTAGAGCATTTTCGCTGTCGTCCTGGATACGAACCATGCTCACAACTCCGACGGCGGAAGCAATTACCAACGCCGCTATCGAGATCGTGAGCACCATATTTTGGATCTTTTTCCTTATTGGGTGTCTCTTCAAAGTTTATTCCTTTCCCAGAGTCTTCATCACGCGATAATTTTCTCTGTAATCCCTGATGTAAGGCGGAAATTTTTTCGCATAATCAGCCAATTTCTCATCGAGGCCATTATCCAAAACCGACTGAATTTCTTCCAGAGATTTTTTCGCGAAAACTCTGCAATCCTTGCAATACGCGATAACCAGCTCGCCATCTTTCCTCATAACTCTGAAAGGCCACGCGGAACATTCAAATTTCTTGTCCTCGTCCATGATGCAGCCCCTGCCCTTGTTGAATGCGCAAAAAACTTCCTCTTCGCTGTCATCAGTCTTGTAGCGGTCATCGACATCGATCATGTACGCGCCATCTTTGACCTGCTTGAACTTTACACCAGCGTATTTGGATTGCAGCTTATCAATTTCATCACGCGAAAAAACAGGCGTTTCCCACAAGCTGCATCGCCTAAACGAGCAGCAAAACTGACATTTCGCGCAGTCTTCGGGTGTTAGCAGATTTCCAAGTATCGACATTTTTACATCTCCTTACATAACAACATGAACTTTATTTTTTCCTTTGTGGAACGTGAACGAAGCTCGCAAAGCCCGATGTTTGATGATCTTCAAGCCCATTATATCCAGAACATCTTCGTTCTTGTTGATCTTGAATGGATTGTATTTGACACCAGCATAATCGAGCCTCATCGAAATCGCGTTGTAGTAGATAACTCTCACTTGTATTTTGGTATCTGGAATGGCGTTGAAAATTCTGATCGCAAGCTCTTCGAGGCAGCTTTGGATCTCGAATATCCTTTTGATGTTTACGCCTTTCTTCTCAGCGGTGTCTTGCAAAAATTCATTTGCTCTTTCAAGACTCTCGCCGCCGGATTCGAGATCGAAAAACGCATCATCTCTAGGCGCACACCAGCTCGGTGTGAAAGGTTCGACATACAGCAGACTACCAAACAATATATCCACAGGCAGAGCAATCAAAATTCCCATCAACAGATACGAAAACGTGTAATCTAAATCGAAGCACAACAGCGACGCAACTACAGACAACAGCGCATATCGCACGTAATGGCTCAGGCTTTTGAACGTTATTCTGTGGGATTTGGATACCGCGTGCCAGCCATAGTAGACGCAAAGCCCGATCACAGCAACGCACCAACATTCCCAACCTGCGGCGGCTAGAGTTCTGCCCAAGAACAGCGACGAGACCACACAGCCAACGCAGCAGCCTGCTACGCCATAAAATCCAAAAAATAATCCAGCTACGAACGGCATTGCGTTTTTGATGCCTGCATAGTCGGGGAAAAATCCGCTCATCGACACAGGAATATCCATCAAAATATACACGATGGCGACGAGAATAACAACGAAAATTTTCCGCGACGCGCTGATCTTCGATGAGTTGGCTTTTTGCGGCAAGGCCACTTTCAAGCTCAACACAGCGCGAATTTTGTTCAGAAACCCCGGCTCGATTATCAGCAATCCCAAAATGATCAAGACACTTCCGGCGACTTTCAGCGGCGTTATAAGCTCCGGCTCTGTGTCGAAAACGCTCGACAACACCGGCGAAATCAACATCGCCATAACAATTTCGGACGAAAAGATCAGCGACGTGTTCAGCGGAGTTACATAACGCTGCGCGTAAATCTGGATTATGCCGTAAAGACCGCGAATGAAAAAGCTGATGTAAATAACGCCGATCCAAAAATCCCTGTCGAATGGTATCTTCACCGGAACGCGCATGAAGACCGCTTCGCCAATCCACAGCACCAGCGAGAACACAAAACAGAAAAACATCTGACCCATCGCCAATATAGACGGGTTTGAGGACGCGGCATAGCTTCCGACATTCATAACGTAGATCGCAAACGCAACATCAGCCAAGATCAGATATAAAATTTCGATGTGCATGAGGCTCGCAACATCTGCATTCATCATGAAGAAAAGGCCGATTAACACCGTTGTTACGCTGATGACGGTTATACGGCTGGGCGCGGCTCGGCTGAGGACAGATTCAAACAGCAACACAAACACAAAATATGATGACAGCACAGCAGAAGCTACGCCGGCATCTACTCCGCCGACCCCCATAAGCATAAAGAGATTGAACGCTATAAGCTCCGATGAAAGGATCGCGCTCTGCTTTATCTGGCTCACGTCAAGCCTGAAAAGTTCACCGAAGAAGAAAGCTAACGTGATCGAGAAGCCAATCAAATTCGTTATGCACATGAACGCAAAGCGAGACATATCGGCAGGCACGCCAGCAAGAAAAACATACTGGATCGCCGAAAAAAATGTGATGATGAAAAGAGATATGTTGGCTTCAACCTTATTCATAGCTGGCCTCTGTCAAAATGAATTTGTTTATCATGAAATCCGGCTTGTATTCTGATTTTATCTTTCGCAGGCCGGGCACGCCTAAATCTTCCTGCCTGTTGATGAAGCTGTAGCCGCGGCAGCACTTTCGCAAAAATTCCCCGACCAAGACATGATAGATCCCCGTGATGTTCCTGTCGGCTTTGTTCACGATGTCGGTGAAGCATTCATCGGAGAGCGGACAGCCAAAGAAATAGCCTCTTATCTCGCCGTCGATCAGCAAGACGATGCCAGACAATCCAAGCTCATCGAAATGCCTGAACGCGATCTTTATCTCCTCGTCCTCGATATCAAGATACGGATCTGGAGCGAGCCTCTTCTTGTCTTCGAGCCACCTCGCCTGAAAATCTAATATACCCGGGAAATATTCGGGCGTTATCATCTCCGAGCGATAGCGACCGCCGAAATCTTTCTTGAATTTGTTGGCATACTGACGCTTTCGCGCAAGCTCACCGCCGGGCAAGTTCATCAGCTTGTCGACGCTGTAGACATATTCGGCGTAATCGCGGCTGCTCTCGATCGAAAATTTTCCGGGATACAACTCCATCACGACATTCTTGGCGCACTCGGTCAGCGTCTCGAACTTCACGCGGCAATCATGCGAATGAGCATCATCGAAGACATTTCGCAACGCGCCTTTCATCTCGCTGGGGTCGCACATCGGAAAGAGATACACGCGCTCATCGTCCTTGCAACGCTTCGAGCGTAGAACGTAGAGGACACCATCGCGCTCACAAAACTTATCGCCGTATTTTCCATAAAGACAGAACGAGGACACGAAAGAATGTTGACATGATCCCTCACCGTATTTGAAGGTGTAGCTGTCAATCATGCCTTTCATGTCCAACGCTGGAGGACGAAACTCAAGCATAAGAAATCATCTCGAGACGTTCAAAATCTGATCGAAGCCCGTAGTCTCGAATATCTTCATGACCTCGGGGACTGCGTTTATGACTTTCATGGTGCCGTTCTGGTTCACGTACTTCTGAGCTTTGAGCAACACCCGAAGCCCCGCCGACGATATATAAGCGAGCTTGGCCATGTCGACGGTTAAATCTCTGACCCCGGACAGATTTTTTTCAAGATCCCTTTCGAGCTGCTCGGCTGTTACGGCGGTCAGCTTCTTGTCGAGCGTGAGCTTTAAGACAGTGCCGTCCTCGTTTCTCTCAAAGTTCATGGCCTACTCGATCGTCAACAGTTCGTCGAAGCCGGTAACCTCGAAAATTTCTTTGATCTCCGGGCTTACGTTCTTGATGAGCATACTGCCCTGCTTGTTCATGACCTTCTGAGCCTTTAACAGCACTCGAAGGCCGGCCGATGACACATAGACGAGCTTCTCCATGTCGATGACGAGCTTCTCAACGCCGCCGAGATTGCCGACGACTTCAGCTTCAAGCTGCGGGGCTGTGGTTGTGTCGAGTCGTCCGTCGAGGGCGATTTTGAGTTCTTTGCCGTTTGCTTCTTTGTTGATTATCATGACTGATTAAACCTCCTAAAATTTTTTGCTTACTGTGATTTCAAAATTTCCTTTGCGAACTCCGACGCTCACATCGTCAGCTATGTTGGCGATGATGGACTTCTCCAGCTCGTCCCACTCGTCGGGATTTTCAGCGCGAGCCGATTCGATCTCGGATTTGTATTTCTGCATCGACCACGCGTAGACAGCCTGCTCCATGCCGGCATCAAGCACTCCGACAGATCCATACAGAAAGACTCCCGAGCCGTATTCGTTCTGAATGTTGAGACCCTCTTCGAGGCTGTAGAGGCTGGCTTCTATGACGTTGCGGATCTTCTCCATGATGCCACGCGGAGCCGTGTTCTCGCCTTTCGTCGAGACTGAGAGAAACTCGGAGCGTTCGGCGTAGTTCAGAGAGACTTTGTCCGAGGCGACATGAAGAGCGCAGTTCCGGCCGTCCCCGTCGATCCAGAAATCAGCGTCGATATCCCCCGCGACAGCGCGAACCATGCCCAACAACTCCTCAGCCAAGAGCCTGAGGCGGAAAGCTTCCTTTCGAGCAAGCCCCAAAGTCTCGGCTACGCTGTCAGTCAGCTCCAAGGCTTCGTTCATGCCTGCGCCGCTGCTGGAAATTTTTATGCGTTTCGTCTGCAAAATATCACCTTCTCGCGGTAAATTATATTACAACTTAGCGGTTTGAAGAAAACAGGCCGAGGAGACCCTGCTTCTCTTTCATGCGGATCACGATCTCGTTGCCCCACGAGTAATAAGGCTCGGAGAGGATAACGCCCTCCGGCGCGTCTTTGAAAAGTCCGTCCAGCGGATCTTCGCCCTCGATGTTGCTTTCGGTGGCTCTGTACCAGAACACTACGTCGGCGCGTCCCGAGAACAAGGCGGCTGAACGTCCTCCCGCGTCGGTGTTGATGAACTTTATGTTCTTGCCGAGCCTCCTGCCAACTTCGGACAATACGGCGGTGTTGTAGCCTGTCGGCTTTCCGTCTCCCGCGAACATGTCCACGGGCGGCATGTCTCCGGTTACGACGATCCTCAGCTCTTCGGCATCTTCGATTGTGTCGGGTCTGGTTGGGTCGGGCATCTTGGAGCTGGAGGTGGTGATGTACTTCTTGGCGAATGCGGCGAGCGTACCGTCGGCTTTCATCTCCTCGAT
>JAFSJO010000129.1 GCA_017449415.1 Synergistaceae bacterium | reverse complement strand
GGTTCTTGCGGAGGCATTTTTATTTCAGTGAGTTTTACCAAAATCAGCCGTAAAGCCCTCGACTTTAGTCGTAGGGATATAAGTCTTTGAAATTTTAATCTGTTCTGATAAAATCATCATTGTCTAGCTGGGGTGAAATCCGCCGACGTAAAAAAAAATGAAAAATAAGAAAATGGTTGGGGCGTCGACCATTCGGAGGAGAATCTGTAAGACACTCGCAAGGGTGCAAGGTTCGTTGATACCAGAATCCCCCGACTTTAGTCGTGGGGAGTACGTCAAACGAACTCGAACGGGCTGTAGCTCTGCTCGCGCGTCCCGAAGAGGTTATCTTCGTTCTGTTGCTGAGGCTCATAAAGTCCCGAGTTGCTGAACGCCGGCGCGATCTTCAATTTGGTGTTCATGGCGACGAAATATTTATGCGCGTCGAAGTCATAATCATACGAGCCGTCCTCGTTGAACGTGAGCCAGTTGTTCTCGTGCCACTTTGAGCTTTCAATGTCGGCTTTCATCTTCTCGATGCCGATCTCCTTCATGCTCTCTTCGATCTCGAGCCTCATGAGCTTCATGATCTCGTCGTTGAGGTTGTCGTGCGTGAGAGCCGAGCCGTCGTTTCGTTTCAGGCCAAGGCCGTTGACATATTCGGCGTATTCAGCTTTGAGAGCGTCGGAGCGTCTCATGACCTCGTCGGCTGTCGCAACATCGTAAGCTAAATTTCCGTCTGCAAACAATTTCGCCCTCACTGCGTTGTACGTGAACTCGTAAGCCGCGTCAGCGTGTCCCAAGTCCGTGATTGGGCAATATGACATCGTCGCGAAAATGTTGTCGCCGATCGCGGGGTCGCTTGTGAAAGTCCCGTCGCTGTTCTGAGAAATCCCGGCCGCGCCGATCTCGTAGAGATATTCAAAGAAGTCCGGGCTGTTGCCGCTGGCCGCGATGAGACCCGTCATAGCTCCGCCGCCCGACGTGCCATTAACGATAATCTTATCGGTGTCGGCCTTGATGAAATCTCTATTGGCTCGCAGATATCTGATGGCGGCTTTCGTGTCCGTAGCTGTGGCTGGCGAGTGGCCTAAAAATTTTCCGTCTGTTGCGCCGTCGTTTCGTGCCCTTGCTCCGTAGGAGACGATAACGAAGCCGCGTTTCAAGGCCATTGCGCTGAACTGTTCGCGACCTTTCGTGAGGTCATCACCTGCGTCGGGTTCGGTCTGATAATTTGCCCCGTCCTTGATTGCTATTCCGTCCCTGTCTGTGACTGTCGCCGCGTAATCGTCCATGAACCAGCCGCCGTTGTTCACGACGAACAGGATCGGGCTTGCCTCAGTCGCGTTCTCGGGGACGTAGATGTTGATGAGCTGATCGCTCGGGCGATTGGGCTTCGCAACATACGGAGCGACGTACCAGTTGACTTTCAGCTCCTTGCCATCGACCAGCGGAGTTATGACTGTCGAGGAGTGAGGAGTGAGGGGTGAGGAGTGAGGAGTTAGAAGTTGACCCCCTCGCCAGCAAGCTGGCTCTCTCCCCCTTGAAAGGAGGCGCGAAAATCCCGTGTTTTTCAGCATGTCCCTTGCCGTCCCTTTTAAGGGAAGGTGGCAGCCGTAAGGCTGACGGAAGGGTCATAATCCCTAACCCCTCAACTCTTTCACGACATCGGGATTTCGATAACGAGCCGCGTACATCAAAGGCGTCTCGCCGTCATCGTTGGCAATGCTGGGATCTGCGCCCGCCACGATGAGCATCTCGATTAATTCAAGATTTTCGGGACTGTAGCGAGCATACACAGCTTTCTTCAGCGCAGTCTCGCCAAAGTCATCGACAGCGTTCACGTCAGCTCCTGCGTCGAGCAAGATTTTCACGATGTTGAGGTTAGGTTCATCGTCCCGAGCCGCGCTCATTAGCAACGTCCAGCCGCCGTCTCGTTCGTTCACGTCTGCACCGTCAGCTATGACGCGCTTCAATTCGTCTTCAAGGTCATTATTAATCAGGTAGAGCATCTCCGCAGCTCCGACGTGTCTTTTCGTTGTTGATGGTCTCGTGAGCGATTTGAGACGATGATAAATTTCAGTATCGACGAGATTTTTGTTCCGTCTTGCGAAATCGACAGCTCGCAATCCGTCGCGCTCAACATTCACATCAGCCCCTGCATCGAGCAGCATCGCAATGACTTCGGGGTGAGGCTCGCGGACTTTCACAGCCAACATCAAAGCCGTATCGCCGTTCGTGTCTGTCTCGTTGACGTTTGCGCCGGCATCGAGCAGCGTCCGGATCAGACTCGGCAATGGATCGACCTCGCCCCAGTATCCGCTCTCTGTGGTGTCGTAGAAAGTTTTGCTGTTATTCGCCGCCATCATCAAAGGAGTTCTGTAACAGTCGCCATCTCCGCATGTCCATATTCCTTCATCTTTGGCTTTGATGTTTATCTCTGCTCCCCTCGACAGCAACATCTTCACCAGCTTGATATCTTTCATCACTGACGTGCAGCCGAGATTGTTCAGAACTTCGATGAGAGCCGTGCGACCGTTGACCTGCTTGGCGTTTATGTCAGCTCCGGCATCGAGCAACAGCTCACAAAGCTCATGATACCCGCGAGACGCCGCAGACATCAAAGCCGTAGAGCCGTCGTCAGATTTCGCGTTGACATCAGCTCCGTGATCGAGCAACAACTTCACGACATCAACGGCATCACCATCGCGATTAGCCGCCGCCCTCATCAACACCGTCGCGCCGTTTGGGGTCTTGGCGTTCACGTCCGCGCCGCGATCAATGAGAAACTTTATCATCTCGTACGAACTCTCGCGAAAATATTGATTTTGAGGACGTGTCAGAGCCGTCATCAAAAGAGTATCTCCGGCGTGCCAAGAGTTTTCGTCGCCCGGTTCGTTGATATCGATGCCAGCATCAAGCAAAAGTTTTATCAGCTCGATCTCTGGCCGTCTGCGTATCGTGTAGAATATCGGAGCTTCGCCGAACGCATCATCAGGAGCGCGTCGGATATCAGCACTCGCCTTGATCGCTTCGGCAACTCTCTCGATCGATCCATGCTCCAAAAGCTGCGCGAACTCTTTGGGCGAAATTTTTTCCGAAATTTCTGCAATATCCGTTATCTTTTCGAGGCGTTGCAGGGTCTCCGTGCCTGTCAGCGACCTGTTGCGCCGTGCATAATCGAGGGCGTATAATCCATCATGCCTGACGTTGGGATCAGCTCCGTTATCGAGCAGGATATTCACGGTTCTCTCAGCATCATCAGAGCCGCCACGCTTCGCGACAGCTATCAGCGCAGTTAGATTGTTATCATTCATCGCGTTGACATCAGCACCTTGCTCAATCAGAAACTTCACGGCCTCGAAACTTCGCCACATGTTAGCCGCCTCGATGAGTAGCGTGTTGCCGCCGCCGTAGCGTCTGTTGACATCGACACCGCGATCGATGAAAATTTTCAGCGTTTCAAGCCTGCCAATCGATGCTTCCGCAGGTGTGTCGCCGCCATACTCGAAATAATCGAAGCCTACCGCGCCATATGCGAACATATCCGCGCCGCTATCCAACAGCAAATTCACGATGTCAGGCCGATTGTTCCAGCACACAGCACGCAACAGCGGCGTAGTATCGAACTCGTTTTTTGCGTTGACATTCGCGCCAGCATCGAGCAGATATTTCACTGTCTCTATCGGAGCTTCGTCCTTGTCCACGACTGACATTAGAGCCGTCCACCCCTCGCAGTCAGCGGCATTGGGATCAGCTCCGGCATCGAGCAAAATCTTCACGGCCTCGGAAGTGTTGTTGTTACATGCTGTCATCAGAGCTGTTCGGTCAAATTCGATCCTTGCGTTGGGGTCAGCACCTGCCTTGATTGCCGCCCGTATCTCGGCAGGTTTCCCGTTCTTGCACAGTTCTACAAATTCATAATTCTTCATCTATCGTATTGTTTATATATTTTTGCAGTGTCTTTTCCCTCTTTGATGCCCTCATTGACATCGCGCTTCAGCTGTGGATCGCCTGCAACGAAGTTCATCAGAGTTTTAAGCTCGTTGGCGGCCTGTTTGAAGCCTCGTTCTTTGGCGATACTCAACCAATACGCCGACATCTTATAGAAATGAATTTCAGCGTACAAAATCCCGAGCCACATCTGCGCGTTAAGAAGTCCGGCCATCGCTGACGAAGTCCAGTACTCAACGGCTTTGCTCCTGTCGCGCTCGACAACTTCACCGTCGAAATACACGCGTCCAAGGCAATATTCGGCCATGTTTCGCGCCTCGTCTACAATGTCGTCGCTGTGGTCTATGACAAATTGCCAGCTCTTGATTGCTCGTTCGTAATCTCGGCCTCTGTAATACATTGCAGCCGCCATCATCACTCTATCGTTGCTCGCTATGCTCTCGTCCTCCGCTAGTGCCATCATCAGATTATTCGCGAACCACAGATAATCCGAGTCCGTCTTGAATTTGTGATCCAGCTCTCTCGACGCGGCCTCCGTCAGTTTATCGACATAAGATTGAAGTTCAGCCTCCAAAAGCGACGAAGGTTTTTTCTTTCCGCCAAATAATCCGCCAAACATTGGACATTCCTCCTTGCAAAATATCTTTCATTCTAGCGGCGAAGCTCTCAATCTGTAACCGTAAAACTCTCATGCGTTTGAACGACCCCGCCACGTGAGGAAGGCTCGAATCTCGTCGGATTGTTAAAAATTTTTTCTCCGCGAGAACTTGCGAAATCTGAAAAATTTTAGGATTTTTGTAGTTGAAAATGTAGTTGAAAGGATTAAGTCTCTGAACCTTTGAAGCGAATGTATTATAGCACAAAAAATTTTTCTGGGGGGTGGGGTAACGAACTCGCATTTTTGAATGGCCTCCATGGCGTGCAGATGCTCCCAGAAAGTCCGAAGCTCACTCATGTCTAGGCCGATTTGGCCGTGTCGTGGCTCAGCGAACCTCCGCAGATATTCTTCCTCATAATAATCGTAGAACAGGTCGAAGATATCCTGATGAAACACTTCGATTGTCAGGCCGCCCTCGGTCGTTACGAGCTTGCGAAGCTCCGACAGCCTCTCATGCCACCGCTCCGAGCTCTTCATGCGCACCAATGTTCTCGTGATCGTCG
>JAFSJO010000128.1 GCA_017449415.1 Synergistaceae bacterium | reverse complement strand
TCCTGACGGCCTCGCGGGGATCGCTGAAAGCTTCGGGGGAGTTGCGCCACTCGAAATTCTTCGCCGCGTCTCGAAGCTCTTCGGGGGTCAAAGCTCGCGCCATGCCGGGGACTGTCGTAGCGTAGAACGTCGGGTTCAGCTCGCCGCTTAGAAGTTCGAGACAGCCGCTGTAGTTCTTGTCCCTCATTGCCGCGTAGACGACTCCGAGCTTCGTGTCTGGCCAAAGAGATCTCAGGCTCGCGCAGAGCTTGCTAACTCCGTCGTAGTTGTGGCCGCCGTCCAATATGATAAGAGGCTCGCGGGAGATCACTTCGAGTCGACCCGGCCAAGTCGCGTTGCTCATTCCTGACCTGATGGAAGCTTCGGTGATATTGGGAAAGGAGCCTCGCATCGTCGACACCGCAAGAAGACTCAATGCCGCGTTGCTGATCTGATAGTCGCCAATGAGCTTCGTAGCTACGGAGCTTAATTCAAGACCTCGCGAATGGAAATCGAACGAGTTCCCGGCCGGCGAGATTTTCACGTTGTCGAGCCTCGCGTCCTCAGTCAGCACGAAAGGCCGCGCCCCGCGCTCCGAACAAAAATCTTTGAACATCGGAACCAACGAAGCGTCAACTCCCGAGAAGCACGCCGGAGTATCTTTCTTCACGACCGCGAATTTCTCGCTCGCAATGCTTTCGAGTGTCGGCCCGAGATACTCAGTGTGGTCAATCGAGATCGAAGCCACGACGGAGCAAGCCGTGTTGCTCATGACGTTGGTAGCGTCGAACTTGCCGCCCAGACCTGCCTCAATGACTCCCGCGTCGATGTGATGCTCGCGAGCCAACAGGAACGCGCACGCGGTTACAAGCTCGAAGTACGACGGAAGCTCCTCGCCGGGCAAAATTTTTTTGATGACCTCGTCAGACGCGGCGATCCAATCATCTGCGCTCAAAGCCTCGCCATCGATAACGAGCCTCTCGCCGGGACTTTCGAGGTGGGGACTTGAATAGAAAGCTGTCTTGTAGCCTGACGCTCTCAGTACTGACGAGATGAACGCGCCCGTTGAGCCTTTGCCGTTGGTGCCGACGATGTGCACGGACTTGAAAGAGTTTTGCGGGTTGCCGAGACGCGATAAAAGCCTCTCAATGCGTTCAATGCCGGGGATTATTCTGTTTGTCGAATGGGAATATAGAACTTCTTCAAATTCATCGAAATTTTTCATGACGGTTAATAAAAAAAGAGCGAGGCTCAGGGCGAAAAGGTCTTTAACTCCTAACCCCTCACTCCTAACTCCTCACTCTGATTATTTCGCTGGAGGAAAAGAAAAACTGCCTTTGTATCCTAACTTTTGCATGGCCTTCACGACGTTGTCAGCCGCTCTCTTGTCCGCGCCACCCTGCACCCATACTTTGAAGTGCTTCGACGCGGGATTTGAATATACGACAGCGTTATATCCGGCTTTCTTGATCTTGTTGGCGGCCTCCTGCGCCCCGGCCTTGTTCGTGTAAGCTCCGACCTGAACGCGCCATTGTTTCGGGTTGACGGTTGCAGAGCCTTTGGCGGGCGTTGACGCTGAAGACTTCTTGACCGACGCATTAGATGACGATCTCGCCGTAGCTGTTTTTGGTGTCGATTGAACCTGAGGAACGGGCTTTGAAACTGTCTTCGCGGGAGCTGGCTTCGGAACTTCGACAGCGACAGCCAACATATCAGCTTCATCTTCGGCTTTGCTCTCTTCGATTTTTGCCTGAGCCTGAGCTTCCACGGGTGCGGGGTCAGCAACTTTCACTACGGCCTCGGACTCTGCTCTCCTCTCACGCTCGGCGATTATCGCGGGAGCTTCAGCAAAGGCTCTCGTTGAGGCAATGCCGGGCGAGGTCTTCAAACCGTTCAAAAAGAATTGACGGCCGAACAACACAAGCAACACCACCGCCATGACACCCACGACGGGCAGGATCATATCACCGAACGACGGCAACACTCCGCGCTTCTTGAGTCCACGCCTGACTGTTGGCCGCCTCGGGCTTGCGTCAGTTCTTCCTGTTTTTTCTGTAGAGTGACGGCTGGTCATATAGTTTCCTCTGATGCGCCGGGAACGCTCCATCATTGCTCGGCGAGCTTAAACTTGCCTCTTGAAGTCCCTGATTGGCGAGGGAGCGTCTTTCGCTGAAAATATCGTAGATCGTCCGGCCTGTTCTTGGATATTGAGGCTGCTGCTGAGGCTGCTGAGGCTGCTGGTCGTTCGGCCTTATCTGCAGCGGTCTCTGGGCGGCCGGTGCGGCGGGTTCGGGCTTTGCGGCGGCTCTGGCTCTGTTCTGCAACACGGCATCTTCGGGGAAAGTCGCGATCAGCGTAACGTGAACTTTCTCGCCGAGTGTCTCATCAATGACGTGTCCCCAGATAACCTGAGCGTCCGGGTCGGCTGTCTCCTCGATGATCTGCGCAGCGTCGGACATCTCACCTAATGTAATCTCCGTACCTGTCGTAACGTTGAGCAAAATTCCTTTCGCGCCCGTAACCGGGAACGTCATAAGCGGCGACGTGATAGCGTTCTGAGCGGCTTTCTTGGCTCTGTCTTCGCCCTCTCCCTCGCCCATGCCCATAATGGCTGTGCCTGCGCCCGTCAAGATCGCTTTGATATCCGCGAAGTCCAAATTGACGAAACCCGACTTCGTGATGAGATCCGTAACTCCCTGAACGGCCTGACGCAGAACTTCATCAACTTTCTTGTAAGCGTCGACGATCTTCATTTTCTGGCCGTTGTCCATCTTCAGAAGTTTGTCATTCTCAACGATCAACAGAGCGTCGACGTTCTTTTTGAGATGCTCAATGCCTTCCTCGGCTGTCCTCATTCGCTTATTCATCTCGAAGCCGAAAGGTTTGGTTACGACTCCGACGACAAGCACGCCCATATCTCTGGCGGTCTCAGCTATGACGGGAGCGGCTCCTGTGCCTGTGCCTCCGCCCATTCCGGCCGTAACGAAGAG
>JAFSJO010000127.1 GCA_017449415.1 Synergistaceae bacterium | reverse complement strand
GGCATGAGTGCGGGCGCGCTCTTTAATTAGTATGCAGATCACGAGTCGATTCACGATCGCTGTTCACATTCTCACCTGCATAGATTATTTTTGCGGTCAGTATTCGGTTACAAGCGATTTTCTAGCGTCGAGCGTTCAGGTCAATCCCGTCATAATCCGTCAGATCGTCTTGCAGCTCAAAGCCGCCGAAATGATCCACACTACCCCGGGGCGCGGCGGAATGACCCTCGCAAAACCTCTCGAAGAGATCACGCTCTATGATGTTTATGAGGCTGTTGACTGCGTGAGCGGCAGCCTCTTTCACTTTCACAAAAATCCCAACCCCGAATGTCCGGTCGGAAAAAATATTCACGCGGCTCTCGACGGAAGCCTCATCGAAATTCAAAAAACTTTTGAGGACAAGATGAAAGAGACAACAGTGAGGGACATCGCCACGAAAATCTGATAATATTCTCGCCATGATAGACATAAAAAATTTAATGCTCTCTTTTGGCGAGAAAGTTATCTTCAAAGATTTAAGCCTCCAGATCAACGACAGCGCAAGGCTGGGCATCGTCGGAGCCAACGGCGCGGGCAAAACTACTTTGCTTCGTGTTCTCATTGGCGAGGCCGAACCCGACAGCGGAGTCATCGAACGATCGAAAAATTTGACGGTCGGTTATCTTCCGCAGGACTTAATCGAGATCGAGCCGGTTCCATTAATGCAATACTTGAAAGACAGAGCCGGTATTTCGCGCATAGAGTCGAAGCTCCGCGAGGTCGAAGAAAGGTTATCGCTCTCAACGCAGGATCACGATACATTACTGAACGAACATTCGCGGCTTGAACGACGCTTCGAGGACTCCGGCGGCTTCGCGTTCGAGTCGATGGCTATGAAAGTTCTGCACGGCTTAGGCTTCAGAAAAGGCGACGAGGCCAAGAACTGCCGGGATTTCTCAGGCGGCTGGAAGATGAGGATCGCTATCGCGGCGTTGCTCCTCTCGGCTCCTGATGTCCTGTTGCTCGACGAGCCTACGAACCACCTTGACACCGAAAGCATGGAATGGCTCGAAGGCTGGCTGAGGACTTACAAGGGCGCAGTTGCGGCTGTCTCTCACGACCAGAGATTTTTAGAGAATATCGCCGAGAACATTGCCGAGCTTGAACACGGCGCGATCACTCTCTACCCTTGTGGCTACGATGAATATCTCGAAGTCCGTGAGCAGAATAGAGAGTTGCTCGAAAAGGCTTACGCCCGCCAGCAGGATAAGATTCAGAAGATGGAAGCCTTCATCACTCGCTTCAGATACAAGGCCACGAAAGCCGCACAAGTTCAGAGCCGATTGAAGCAGCTCGAAAAGATCGAACGCATTGAGCTTTCAGCGAACGACAAGACCGTAAAAATCAAAATTCCCGAAGCTCCTCCAAGCGGCTGGGAGGTCTTGAAGGTCAGCGAGCTTTCAAAAGTCTACGGCGATCTCAGAGTCTTCGGTGGCGTTAGCTTCGTCATCAATCGCGGCGAACGTGTTGCGCTCGTCGGTGTCAATGGCGCTGGCAAGTCGACCCTACTCAGGCTCCTGAGCCTCAGCGAAGCTCCGACCTCCGGCACTGTCAAGCTCGGCCACAACGTCAAGTTTGCGTATTACTCTCAGGAGAGCGCGGCGAACATAAACTATTCCAACACCGTGTGGGAGGAAGCCCGCTCCGTCTCATCGAAGCTCAATGACGTTGAACGTCGCAACCTGCTCGGGGCGTTTCTGTTCTCGGGCGATGACATTCACAAGTCGGCTTCGATATTGTCCGGCGGTGAGAAAGCTCGGCTGGCTCTCTACAAGCTGATGCTCGAACAGACGAATTTTTTGATTTTGGACGAGCCGACCAACCATTTAGACCCCAACACTCGCGAGATTGTCGAACGTGCGTTGCTGAAGTATCAAGGTACGCTGCTAATCGTGTCGCATGATCGGCATTTTCTGGACGTGTTGGCTGAGCGTGTTCTGGAGATACGCGACGGCGCACTCTACGATTATCCCGGCAACTATTCGTGGTTCCTTGACAAGCGCGAGGAGAGTTTGGCGGCTCAGGCACCGTCCCCCCTGCGCAAGGGGGGAATTAAAGGGGGGTCGCCACGTTCCAATAACAATAGCGAAGTTAGGGAGATGAAGAAGATCATTGCTCAATGTGAGAAGAAGATCGCCGAACACGAGAGCCGCATCGGAGAGATTGACTCGGAGCTTTGCAGCCCGGCCGCGCTAGCGAACTCGGACAGGATTAGAGAGCTGATGATCGAACGAGACAGGCTCGATAAGGAGCTGAAAAATTTTTACGACGAGTGGGAGGCTCGGAGCGAGGAGCTTGAAGGGCGTATGTTGGGGGCATAAAACACGTGCAAATCAGGGTTTCTATGATATAATGCAACTGTCAAGGAGCAAGAGGGGCTTCGCGACAAATTAAAACGATTGAGAACAAACAAGGACGAGAGGAGGAAAATAAAATGGCAAAGGCAGTAGTAGATCAGAACGCGTGTGTAGGTTGTGAGTCCTGTGTAGGGGCTTGCCCGGTGTCGGCGATCTCCGTCAATGACGGCAAAGCTAGCGTAGATGCAGGCGCGTGCGTGGAGTGCGGAACGTGCGTTTCGACGTGCCCGGTAGGAGCGATTTCTCAGTAAGAGAATCTTGATTTGAACTTCAGAATTTTTTGCTGACAGGGTTGTAACGACCCTGTCAGTTTTTTATCCGCTCCCCCAGGGTGGGCGGG
>JAFSJO010000126.1 GCA_017449415.1 Synergistaceae bacterium | reverse complement strand
CTTCATATTATCTCATGGAGCCGGTGAACAGATTCGAACTGTTGACCTGCGCATTACGAGTGCGCTGCTCTACCTCTGAGCCACACCGGCATCGAACAAGATTTCTTTGGCGGTCCCAGCGGGATTCGAACCCGCGTCGCAGCCTTGAAAGGGCTGTGTCCTAGGCCTCTGGACGATGGGACCCCTCTGGTGAATCGCGCGGGACTTGAACCCGCGACACCCGGATTAAAAGTCCGGTGCTCTACCGACTGAGCTAGCGATTCGCTCAAAGCACGCGGGGTATTATATTATTAACTCGTTAAAAATGCAAATTCGTTATGGGAAAAATATTTTTGGGCACGAGCCTCCGAGGTCGAAAAGTCGTTGGATTATTTTTCTGAACAGCTTCGCGATGAGTTGCTAATGCTGAAAGATTTGAAAGTTTTTGTAGTTGCAAATGTAGTTGAAAAAGTTTTCTTTGAACGGTATGTCTGAAGTGGGGGAAGACATTATAACACGACGAGCTCATAAATCAAAATCGGCCGGCGATATCGCTCACGCCGACCGACATTTTCAAATTCAATTACTTGTTCGCCTCGTCGAGAGCCTTATTCAACGCGCACACCGCGCAGGCTTCCTTGGCACTGTGAAGCGAGCCGCACTTCGGGCAGGTTACCATGTCGCTCTCAGCCGCATAAAGCCTGATGCCGTGGCACTCAGGACACTCGTAAATATCTACGTGGACGCGATCCGCCTTCAAGAACGAGCTTCCCATCGGGTAGCCCGACTCCCTGAGTTTCAACGCAACGTGGCACGAAGGACACATTTTTTCCGCCATTTCTAATCCGCCTTTCGATCTTAAATTATTTTTTCGCAATTATATCATGTGGCGCGAATTTACCGAAGAAATACGGCGGACACACATACGCAAGTATGCAAGCCCGCCTCCCAAAAATAAATATTCACTCAATATTCACCAATGTGATAAGATTTTATAAAGATTATTCCCAATCATCAATTCAATATTCGCCTTTATTATTTCCAAAAACGAATGAATCAGGGGGTGTAGTTTCGCGTGAACATCGCGCAGTTGAAATATTTTCGAGCCATAACTCAGAACAGCACTTTTCTTGATGCCGCCGAGAGTGTGAACATTTCTCAGTCGTCGCTGTCGAAGCAGCTGAACAAGCTCGAGGACGAGTTGGGAGTCGCGCTGATCGACCGCTCAAAGCGCAGTGCAAGCCTCACGGAGGCCGGGCGGGTCTTTGCTCATGACGCTGAAGAGATGCTCCGGCAGTATCATGTCATGTTGGCTCACATGCAGGCGTTCAGGAAGAGTCAGAACGCTTTCAAGATCGGCTCGTTGGCGTTCCTCGGTCAGTACGGGCTTAACTTCAAGCTGGCTGACTTCAGTCAGGCTCACCCGGAATATAACCTGATCATTGAGGACGTTGAAGAGGATATCCTGCTCGAAGGCTTCAGGAGCGGAACTTACGACATCATCATAGGTCGAATGTTGCCGGAGGACTTCACCTGCGAGCTTGTCGAGAAGATCGCCGACGATGAACTCGTGGCCGTCATGCGAAAGTCCCACCCGCTGGCCTCGAAAAATTTCATCGAGCTGTCTCAGATAGTCTCAACGCCGCTGTTCCTGACGAAGACATACACGTCGATATATAAAATATGTATGAAGCTCTTCAACGAAAACAAAATCACGCCGCTGAAGGTCTTCACGTCGCGGAGCGAGACCATCATAAGCATGATTTCAACTCAGAACGCCATCGGGCTGCTGCCGCGCAAGGGTCTGGATATCTTCCAACACTCGGAGCTTACCGTCGTGCCCGTCGTGCCGTCGGCTAACATTCCCGTCATGATTTACGCTCAGAACAAAAACTCAATCATCGTTCAGAAATTAATCAAGGCTTTGAGGAGCTAGAACACCTCGCTAACGTCCGAGTAGACCGGGATCTTGAACAGCTCCTTGAAGCCAAATTTTTTGTACAGCGGCAAGCCTGTCGGGGTCGCCTGCAACACGAGCGTCCTGCCACGCGCAAGCGCACATATCCTACTTAACATGGAGGTCGCAACGCCCCGCCGTCTCATCTCCGGCACTGTCGCAACGTAATAAACTCCTACGACGCTCTCCTCCTCCGCGAGCATGAAAGTCCCGTCATATCTCCCTTCCGTCTTGTGAGCGTGGAGCGTGAACGCCGGGTCAGCGTTGAAGCTCTCGACGAGCTTGTAATAGTTCGCCGGCACGTCGTCAGCCTCACCCCCGAAGCCATGCCACGCAGTCTCGGCCCACTCCTTGGGGTTCACGGGGTCGTCATCGAGGTCGCGAGTGTCCGAAGAGTTGCCCGGCTCGTAGCTCATGGCCGTCAAGCTCCCTGCGTAGAGCAGCCCGCAATCCTCCAAAATCTTTTCGCCTCCGTCATACACCGGCCACATGAACGAAATTTTGTTGTCGCGGAAAAATTCTTTCGCGCGCTCGACAGTCTCGGAGTCCACGACGCGCCCGGGATACCACACCCAGCTCTCGATGTCGCAGCCTGTCGAGACACAGAAGCCTCCGCCCTCGCCGAGGGTGATGCTCTTGCTGACGTTCAGACCTTTCAATCTCGTGAGGAAAAATTTCAATTCGTTCCAGATCATCTAATCACACTTTCAACTTGTCTTGATGGCGTTCATTCTAACATAGCCGACGCGGCTCACTCGCCAAAAACGCTGATAACTTTTTCTCATTCTCTCGCTAAAATAAGAGCAAAATTTTTAATGGAGCTGAAATTAATTTGAACTATGACAACGTTAAGAGAGACAGCCGCAACGTGAAGATCAAGGCGCGATTGCAGCTCGTCTCGTTCTTCAGCGGAGCGGCTACGATGGTTCTGGAGCTTACAGGCTCTCGAATGATTGCGCCGTTCTTTGGAACTTCGTTAATCGTCTGGACGGCCTTAATCGGGATCATCATGACGAGCTTGTGTCTTGGCAACTGGCTCGGAGGCTCGGTGGCCGACAAGAACCCCACGGGCAAAGTGCTTGGGCGCATATTGATGTTCGCGGCCATCATCATCGCGATCACCGCGTTCATGAGCAACTATATCCTCACGACCCTTCAGGGGCTTTCGCTCAATCTCTACATGTCCTCGGTGTTCTCGGCACTGATAATCTTCGCACCTTCGAGCGTCCTGCTTGGAATGGTCTCGCCGTTCGTGGCGCGGCTTGCGATGCAGAACGTGGACTCGTCGGGGGCTGTCGTGGGTCGGCTCTCCGCTTTGAACTCCGCCGGAAGCATTTTCGGAACGTTCATGGGAGGCTTCGTCCTGATCTCGCTGTTTCCCTCGGGCGTGATCTTGATGTTTGTGGCGAGCGTCGTCGCTTTGCTGTCGGTTCTCGTTTACACTGGCGCGTGGCGCAAGATCATCTCTATAGTGATGTTCATGTCTCTATTCGGAGGAGCTTACGCGGCCAAGACTTACGGGCTTCCATTCTCGCCGATAGGGACTCAGATCGACACGAAATATAATCATCTTTCGATCGTCGAGAGCGTCGACCGTCGCAACGGACGGAGGATAAGAGTTCTCATCACCGACCCCGACTCGACGCAGTCGCTGATGTACACGGATCACCCGACGGAGCTTCTCAGCGAGTACACGAAATTCTACGACTTGGCTTTCCATTACAAGCCCGACACGAAAAAAATTTTGATGCTCGGAGGCGGAGGCTACAGCGTCCCGAAATATTTGTTGGCTCAAAGCCGCGACTTGTCCGTTGATGTCGTGGAGCTTGACCCGGGGATCACTCAGGCGGCTCGGGATTACTTCAACCTCAAAGACGATCCCAAGCTCACGATCTTTCACGAGGACGCGCGGACGTTCTTAAACCGAAGAGCCTTTCAAACTCCCGAGGTCGAACAATATGACGCGATCTTAATGGACACGTTCACCTCGTCGACCATAATTCCGTTCCAGCTCACGACGGTAGAGACTGCCGAGCGGCTCAGGAGACTTTTGAAGCCCGACGGAGTTCTGATCGTCAACACGATAACGTCGCTCTACGGGCCGAAGTCCGGAGTCTTCCACGGGATATACAAAGCTTTCTCGAACTCTTTCAGCACAATGATGATCTTCCTGGTCAACGCGCCCGACCCTCGATACGCTTACGCGCTCCAGAATATAATACTCGTGGCCATGGGAGACACAGCCTCGACCGTCTCGCCGACACCTGACGCGAAGTTTTCAAAGCTGCTCGCCAATCAGTGGCTTGAACCCTTTGCGCCCGATCCGAGTGTCCCGGCTTTCACTGACGCATTCGCGCCCGTCGAGAGATATGCGCTCGTCCAACACAGAAATAATTAAGAGGTTGAGCCATGAAAAAGAATCAAAAGCCCGAAATCAAAAAAATTCCCGATAAGTACGCGCCTGTGCCTTTAGTCCCGGCTTGGATATTGGTGCCGCTGTGGTTTGTGTCGCTGGCGGTGCCGAACATAATCTATTCGGGCATAAAGTTTGCCGACACGCTTCACATATTGAAGTGGACGGTTACGGGAGTGCCGGTCGCTGTTGCGGTGTTCATAGCCGGCGTGAGGCTGTTCATGTATGGCCCTGAGCGAGTGAAGATCAAGTTCGACATCTTCGCGGCGATCTGGGCGGTCATTCTGATTTACTGCGCTCTTCAATACTTTTGGGTCGATATAAACTCTCCGACGGCGTTCGCGCTGGAGATGGTCTGCTTCGTTACCGTGTGGGCGTTCTACATCATCAGCGTGTCATCGTTCCCGGATTGGGGGCTTCGGCCTGTCCTGATACTCGGGAACATCAACGCGGCTATCAATGTCGTGTTCGCGGAGCTTCAGATCCGCTACATCAACAACTTGGCCTTCTTGAAAGGAACTCCGTTCGAGGACTTAATGAAATACAGCGCGATAATCCTCCCGACTCCGGGCAACTATATCGGCAACACGGCTCAGCAGAACATGTTCGGGCTTTGGATCGCCGTCTCTGTGCTCGGAGCTGTGTATCTCTATGTCTATGACGCATGGAAGAGCGACGCTGACGAGTGCGGCAAGAGAGTTTGGCTCCCGGTCGCGAGCTTGATCTTGGCCGTCATCAATCTGAAGTTCGCGATAGCCGACTCCGTAACCTTGTGCGGAATTTTGGCCGGGATCTTCATAATCTTATCGTTCGTGTGGGCGTGGCGGCTCGGCAACAAGAAGCATCTCTATTACTCGGTCGTAATTTTGTTCTTCGTCGCTTGGAACTTTTGGGGGCTGATGAGTTCGACAAGCCGATCGGCGTTCCTTGCGCTCATAATCGGTCTGACGATGATGCTGCTGATTGCGGCTTTCAAGTTCAACAGAAATTACGTCATGAGATTTTTCGCTGTCCTTGCGCTGATCTTGGCCGTGTTCTGGACATCGTTGTACGCTCCGCGCTCGGGCGAAATCGTCGAGAAGACTCAGGACATCATCGAGAATTATCAGTCAATCGGACTCAGGCGCGGGATTTGGGCAACCTCTTACGCGCTATTCATGTCGCGTCCTATGGGGGTCGGCATTGGGCAATACAAATGGCACTACCTCGACGGTCAGCGCGAGGGCTTCAAGCTCTTCAACAATCCCGACTGGTACGAGTGGCAATATACGCATTGGGCGCATAATGAATTTTTGCAATTCTTCTGCGAAGGCGGTTTCATCGGCGGGCTTATGTTCCTAATCATGTACTTCGGGGGCTGGTTTATCCCGTCGGCGGTCGGACTGTTCCGCAAGAAAGAGATTTCCATCAATGCCGTGTGGGCTTTCGCGGTCGCGTGCCTGATAACGTTCTGCGCAGTCTTCACTCGTCCATTCCACCGCATTGAGAATATGGTCTGGATAACGCTCGCGTTCGCAATCTGCAACAACGAATTTCTGCCGGCCGTGGGCTTTAAGCCGTTCGACATCATAAAATCGAAAATCTTCGCGAGGTTCGTAGCTGTCTTGTGCGTGGGCGCGTCCGTTGCTGGCTGTGTCTATATCGCAAGCGGCATTCGCGGAAATTATTTACTTCGTCGCGCTCTGTCGACTCAGGAGGAGAAGCTTCAGCTCTATCTGCTCGAAGAGGCCAACAAACACCCAATCGTGCGCGAGGAGACTCAACGCAACCTCGGCTATCATTACTTGCAGGTCGGTGAACAGACCGAGAACATGGAAGCCACCGTGAAAGGTTTCGAGATCCTTTGGAGCCAGTTCAACCGCGAGCCGCACTCGGAGGATATCGGGAAAATTTTGAATTTCGCTCAACGTTTCCAGCTCGAGTCAGTGTTGAGGCAGCTAGCGAGCTATTTCAAGCCCGGCACGTATCATCTGCAGCGCGTTCCGCAGACTGACTCGCAAGGTCGAAAGATCAATGCGCTTCTGTTACTGAACGGCCCCGGAAGCGATGACAAGTAACGAATTAGGAATTAGGAATGAGGAATTAGGAATTAACTCCTCACTCCTCACTCCTCACTCCTCACTAAAAAGGGCTTTCACGCTGGTAGAAGTTCTCGTGGCTGTGATGTTGACGGGGATATTGACGACAGCCGCGCTTGTCCCCGTCGCGTACACCGTCCGCAGCGTCGTCGAGACACAAAACGAATATGCTGACTTCTCGGCGTTGTCGCGAACCATGAACTTCATCATTCGGGATCTTTCGGCGGCTATGAGGCTCTCGACCAACGTCCTGACCGTCATAGATCACGAGGCACTCGGCGGAGCTGATGAAGATATCCTGATGGTCATGAGTACGTCGCCGACAGCTCAGAACATGCCTTCGGGGACTCTGGTCTACAAAGTCGCGGAGGGGGGCATCATGCACGGGAACGTGTTGCCGGGTCTGTATCGTTGGATATTCCCCGGACAGCTCCCCAACACGATCAAATATGACAACCTGAGCGCGGCTGATGGTCAGCTTGTTCTGCCTGGGGTCGACGAGTTCAGCGTTGAAGTCCCTCGCGGGAGCCATGAGGACGACAGAGAGAAAGAATATTCGGGGGCGTTGCCGGCCGGGATCTACATAAAGCTCGGGCGCAACACAAAGAAAAATTCTTCGCTGGCCTCGACATCGAATAACAACAATGAAAAGAATTTTAATGAGCTTGAAACGTTTATTCCGCTCCCATAGGAGAGATCGCGCTTTCGTCCTCGTGAGCGTCCTCATGATGGGCATGATGCTGATTTCATGTGCAACGGCGTTCGCGTGGTTTGTCCGCGTTCAGGTTCGTAGCGTCGGCCGTGAGCGTGAGAGCCTCACTCAACGAAGCATGGCTAACGTCCTCGTCAACGCGGTCATGGGGGTGCTTGCGAACTTCGCCAACGAGTCCGACTATGACAGCCCGACTCAGCGTTGGTTTCAGCCGTTCATCATTCCATTCGATGACTTGGGGCTGTGGGTGCTGCAGATAACGCCGCTTGATGATAAGATCCCGATCCGAAATTTATTCTTGCCGGACGGCAACACCATGCGCCACGAGTTCGAGGAGCCGTTTCAGAACATGCTTCAGCAGATCGGACACCGCGAGCTTGAGCTTCTGATCTTGGACTTCCTTGACCGCAACACACGCGCCAGAGTCGGGAGCGTTGAGCGAGACAACTTCATCAACCGCGGGCCTTTCGACATCTCGGAGCTTCTCATGCTGAGTCAGGACATTACGCCCCAGATACTCTATGGTGAAGGCTCGGAGCTTGGGATCGCCGACTACTGCACCGTGTACAGCGAGGGGAAGATTAATCTCAACGTCGCGCCCGTTCATGTCATGGAGCTGTTGCCCGGCCTCGATGAGAGAGGACTAGCCGAGCGCATCTCGCAGGTCAGGACTGAGGAGCCGATAACAGGCTTTGCGGACATTCAAAAATTGCCCGGAGCGTCTCCGCGGACTGCGACACTCTTAACTAATCTCGTGGACTTCAAAAGCAGATACTTTGAAGTGAAGATAGAAACTCTCGACGATGAGAGCGAGGGCGGAACCTCCTTTAATATAATATTCGACAGGACGACCCGCCAAATAGTCAGGTGGGACGAGTCTTGAGTTAGGAGGCAGGAGTGAAAGGACTTAATGAAGAAACCAAATTTTAATCTCAACAAACTGAAATTCAATCTCACGAGCAAGACCAACGCTGAAAGCTTCGACAACACGGAGTTCCGCAGGATCGTAGAGACGAGCGACCTCGTTCACGACCGTGAGACCGGCGAGGAGGAGACAATAACCCGAAAGTCCGTGCGCGTCATGTCATCGAGCATCGGAGCGCGGAAAAATTTCGTTACGCTGATCCCGATGAGGTCGCTATCCATGGAAGATTTCTCTTTCCCGTTCTCGAACTCTACGAAGATCCGCGAGGCTTTGAAGCTTCAAGTCATGCCATTCTCGGCGGCCGGTGATCTTGAAATTTTCCCCGTGGTCGTGTCGAAAGTTGGGCGCGGTGTCAGCGGCATTGTGTGGTATGTCTCGCCTGATGAGCTTAATCTCCCCTCGCCTCTTCATGACGTGGGCGCGATGAATAAGGTATGGCCTGCTCCGTTGCCGTTTGTGTCGCGGCTTGCGAGTTACGGAGGCACGGGCGTAACCATGTGGGTCGACGAAGAGAACGTCAGCTCGATACTGTGGCAGAGCAACAAGCCGATCTTGTCCCGGTGGCGGAAGTTCGTCGATGAAACTTCGCAGGAGAAAGAGCTTGAATGGTTCGACAGCTATTGTAAAGCTCGGGAGCTTGAACGTGGAGGGAATTTTATCCTCAACGCCGGCGGCGATTACGAGGCCGAACCTGATGAAGAGTTCGTAGAGATGATCAACGACAGCGTGAGGATATGTCCATGGATCGCGAGCGTGAATTTGTCCCGGACTGCGATCGAGGGCGCGAGGGATCTCGAACGGGTCGTGAGGCTGCTGACTCGTGCGGCGAGTTGGCTTCTCGTGTTCGGGGTCATCACATTGGGAACGGGGTTGCTAAAGTGGATCCGAACTCAGGATCAGACACGGGCACTTCGGACTCGCTCCGAGAACTTCTACAAAGCTACTTTCGACCCGCAACACACAGGGAGAATTTCCAACCCCGTAACGCTTGCGCGGAATAAAATCTCGGAGATCGCAGGCTCAGGCAACGAGGGGCACCCGATCGAAGAGGTCTTGGCCGACATGGGCGAGATATTCGCGGCTGATAAGAACATGAAAGTAACGCTCGACACGATCCGCTACAGCGGCGAGGGCATCGACTGCACGGGGTCGGCTCCCGACATGACGACGATATTAAACTTCCGCAGGGCGTGGGCTGAATATGCGTCCGTCGCTCAGCTCGATAACACTCAATTCGTCTCGGGGATCGGCTACAGATTTGACTTGCGCGTGAGGTGGTAGAAATGGCCTTAAATTTTGAACATGTTTTGAATAACGCTCGGAGCGTGGTGCAGGGTGAAGCTCCCGGCTCCGTGAAGTTTCTTGCGGTGTCGCTGTTGATGTTGGCGGTGTGGGTCGGCGTGTCGATGGTCGGCAACTGGACGAAGCAGAGCCAGACGGATCTCAACACTCAGCAAGGTCGGTGGCGCACTCTCCTGATGCTCGCGAACGAATATAAAAATCTCTCGCCCTCGCAGCGTGAGAACACGACCAGCAACGCTAATGTAGATGTCCCGGCGGTGTTTGCTCAGGTCTCGGAACGTATGCAGCTTGGCAGCCGCGTCAACAGGATCACGCCTGATGGCCGAAATCAATCCGTCGAGATCAATAGGCTGTACGCTGAAGAGCTTGCGGAGCTTCAAAGACAGTTAGCCTCGCGGGGCGTTCGCTTCATAGCTGCGGAGCTTCGAGCGTTGCCGGCCGGGAGCGAAAGATTAATGACGATATCGGCGATAATAGGGCCGATGAATTGAAGATCATGAAGAAATTCAACAGCGCAATAAAATTTTTACTTTTCATAGTCGCTTTCGTGTACGCCATGTACGCGTTTCTCGAGTGGGGCGCGGTCGGGAAGTTCATCATGTCGGCGGCTTACAGACAGCTCGAACGCAACGGAATGAGAATGAGCTACTCGGACGTTACGGGTGAGGAGGGCGGCTTCACGGTTAATAACCTCGCTTTGAGCGGCCTTGCGAATATCTCGCTGAGTTCGATAACGATCAAGCCGCAGATCCTTTCGAGCCTCCTGAGCCTTGCGCCGGTGTGCGATATAACGTTCACTGATGCCAACGTCAGGCTCGGGCAAAATTTGCATTTGGGCGATGGCGGTTTCCTGATGACGGCCGGGCGCAGAGAGATCTTTCTTGAAAATTTGCGAACCAACGGCGATTTCGCTCTCAATGGCTACCTAACTGTCAACCTTGCGACGATGAAGCTCGGACGGACTGACGCGAGGTTGAACATTCCCGACAGCTTCGCGCAGAATATGAACATGTTGAAAGGTTTCTTGCCTCTCGTGCAGGAGGGCGGCCGCTGGTATCTGAGAAGACAATGAGGAGCTAGAAATGTTTGAGAGAATAAAAGATACATTTTCACGGTTAAATCTTTCGGGGCTGACGGACAAGTTGAAGCTCCGTGGCTCTGCTCGACCGTCGCAGGAGGAGGCTCACGGCGGGAAGATTTATTCGGCGTGGCTGTTCGTTATCCCGATCCTGAGCGGTCTCGTGCTTGGCCGTCTCGTGAGTGTCGGGTTGGGTTTCGGGCTTGACGCTTTCGCGGGCAATGCCGGGGTCGTGGACTCCGCGGTGATCGAGGCTGGAGGCAGCGCGTCCGAGAGTCAGAAACAGCGCGGGCTTGATGGCTTCCTGACCGCGAACCCGTTCCACATATCGCCGCAGAAATCCCCTGAGCAAGCTCCGAAAGCTGCGACCCCCGAGCCTGAGCCAACAGAGCCTGAGTCTCGACTTGATGATTTAATCTTGCGCGGGACGTTCCCCGGGGTCGGCGCGTATGTCGAGAACAAAGGTAACTTGACTTTGTTGCTGGTCGGCAAGGAGATCGAACGCTACAAGCTCACGAGCGTCAAGTACACCGAGGCCGTATTTACTCGCGGAAAGACTTCCATAACCAAATACATAACCTACGGCCCTCTGCCCGTCCCTGAGAAGAAAGCCGAAGCTCCCAAGCCCGCCGCAACAACTCCAACACCCGAGCCAGCTCAGACAGGCAACATAGTCGCAGCCGCGCCCGGAGGTCAGGAAGGCCAAGTGTCGAGCGAGACCGTCAACCAGCTCGTTCAAAATCCGTTCGACGAACTTAAACGCATCAGGATCAGGCCAAGCGACTCCGCCGGAGGTCTCGAAGTTCAATGGATACAGAACGACAGCATATTGAAGCGTCTCGGAGTTCAGAAAGGCGACGTGATCCGATCCGTGAACGGGATCCCCTTTACGAACATGGGCGACATTGCGAACTCAATCAACTCTCTGATGAACAGCGAACGCTTTGACGTTGAAGTTACCCGCAACGGCAAGCCCGAAGCTCTGCGCTATGTCGTACGTTAAGAGTGAGGAGTTAGGAGTGAGGGGTGAGGGGTTGGCTTCCTTGCGGAGAAGGGGCTTCACGCTTATGGAAGTCCTCGTGGCTACGGCGATAGCCGGGCTCGTCATAACGGCGGGCTTTAGGTTGATTGGAATGTCTTACAAGCTTCTCTCCGAGATCGAAATCGAGCGTCAGCTCATCGAGGCGGCTCGCGATATATGGCTGCGTTTCAGAATTGATGAAGACATGCCCGACAATGGAACGGACGATAAGAAAAATATTACGTGGCGAGCTGAGCGTGTCTCAGTGCCTGTTGACGATTACGAGCTGAACTACAGGCGCGTTACGATCAGTTTGCCCGACAATCGTTCCACTGTGATTTACGTCGCTGAATAAATCTGTGTTAGTATATAATAATTGCTTGTGTTCAACCGACAGGGGGCTAAGAGTTTTGGATTTGAGCTTCAAGAAAGTTTCATTGATAATAATCTTTACGATAACGATGAGTCAATGTTCCGAAGCCGCAACTCGACGGGCTACGAGGACTAATAATAATACAGCGAATACGACGGAGGCCGCAGCTCCATCTTCTGTTGCGGGTGCGGGGGCTTCCGCCGAGGAAGAGAGAAATTTAATCGAGGCCGCGCAGGCCATGAAACGAGCCGGGCTTGTGCAGTTCAACTTTAAGGATATGGATTTGGTGCGCTTCATGCGCTTCATGTCGGAGATATTGGACGAGAATATAATCGTGCCTCCGAATGTCAACGCCAAGATCACTATAATCTCGCCACACCCCGTAACGATCAGAGAGTCCCGCGAGATCATGCTCTCGACTCTTCAGATGTATAACTTCTCGCTTCAAAGCATGGGGAGCTACTCAATCGTGCGTCAGGGCGGAGTTAGCCCTTCACCTAACGTCTATCGCGGACGGACGGGGCCGGGCTACGGCGAGGAGACAGTTACATATATAGTGCCGCTCGATTATGTCAGCGTCGAGAGCGTCTTGCCGGCGTTGCAGCAATCTTTGGGGCAGTCGATCATAGCTCTGCCGGTCGGCAATGGTCGCGACATCATGCTGCAGGGGCGAGCCACGGACGTTAACAAAGGCGTTCAGCTCCTCCGCAAGATGGACACTCCCCAAAGCGCGAGGATCAGCCGGACTTACGAGCTGACTTACGGAGACCCCGCGACGGTTGCGGCACAATTGAACGCAATCGCACAGACCAGCGGGCCTCTTCAAGGTTTGAGCGCGATCGCCGACGTTCCGAGCAAGAAAGTTATCTTAGTTGGAAGCCGAAGCGCGATCGACCACGCCACCCGAATGATCCAAGAGCTTGACGTTGACTCCAAGATCGGAGACTTCCACATATACAAGCTCAAAAATATTGACGCTACCGTAGCTTCTGAACAGGTCGCGAAGGTCTTGGCCTCGACGGCTACGATGTTAGGCTCTGACGCGGCAAAATTCCCGGCTACTGTCGTCCCTGATGTCGCTACGAACAGTTTGATATTCGCGGCAACGCAGCGACAGTTCGACTCGCTCATTCCGATCCTTGACGCGATAGACATTCAGCCTCGTCAAATTTTGTTGCGCGGCTTCATCGCTGAGATCAACGTAACTAACCTCGAAAATAACGGCATCGACTGGTCGATAATCGGCGGTCAGATGTGGGACGATCTGCTGATGGGCGGCAACGTCTCGTTAGGAGAGAGTTCAGTGCCCTCGCAGTTTATGACGTGGTTCAACGACCTCTCGAAGCGCGAGGAGCTACTCGACCGCAACGGCTCGACCTACACCGTAACGAATTACAACCCCATGGCCTTGATGTACGCGACGATTGATTTATTGCGACGCTATAACGCCGTCAACATTCTTTCAGTCCCGCGCCTCATGTGTACGGATAACAAGGAAAGTTCGTTCCAAGTTGGTCAGGTTATCCCGGTGCTGAAAGGCTCAACCTCGGACTTGACGAACCCGAGCGCGATACAGAGCAATTACGATTACAAAGATACCGGCTTGACGCTGACCGTAACGCCGCATATAAGGTCAGGCAACCTCGTGGCTATGGACATCAAACAGACCACTGAGGACGTTATGAGCGCGGCCGGCGACCCCACACCGAGAACTTCAAAGCGTGAAGTTAATACTTCCGTTGTCGTTGGAGATGGCGAGACGATAATCCTCGGCGGCATGATCAAGGAGACGGAGCGATCGCTCAAACGTCGAGTGCCGGGTCTGTCTTACATTCCGCTGATCGGCGGGCTGTTTCAGAAGCTCTCGAAAGAGAAAGAGAAAGTTGACTTCGTGATCTTCCTCACGCCGCAGATAATCGAAAATCAGGATCAGATGAGAGCCGTAACACGTCAAGCTACGGGCTTCTCGAACAAATTCGATGTCCGCGTCCAGAACAACAACGCCAGCATGGACGTAATAAGCCCGGTCGAGTCGGATATTGACTTGCGCTTCAGAGAGATGTATCAGAAGAGTCTCAGGAGAAAATAATGGCCGAGAACATTTTGCCGCCGCTCCCGGACGCTAAGGAAGTTTCCAACCTCTTACCCGAGGGCATGGGTCTCGATGTCCTGCGTCAGGCTCGCATAGTCCCGCTTAGGGTTGATGACGGAGTTTTGATAGTCGGCGCGGTGAACTTCGACTCGTGGGGCAAGGCTCAGATGCTTGGGACGGCGTTGGGCTTCCCGATCGATCTCGAAATCCGCGGCGAGAAAGAGATCAGCGACCTGTTGCGAACTCTCTACGACTTGCGAAGTGTCGCAGCCGACGAGGCAGCCAAGAACATCGAAGGCATCGACGACATCGACGACCTGACCCGCGAGGACGTTTTGAGCGACTCCGTTGACGTTCCTGTCATAAGGCTCGTTAATGGTCTGTTCGTTGACGCATTGAGACAGCGAGCCACTGATATTCACGTTGAACCTTACGAGGACGAAGTGCTGATACGCTTCCGGATTGACGGAGTGTTGCAGGACAGACTGCGGCTCCCACGCTCGAATCAAGCTCCACTCACCAGCCGTATCAAAGTCATGTCGCGAATGGATATCGCCGAACACATGGCACCGCAGGACGGACGTATCGGGATCACTCTCGGCGATCGAGCTGTCGATATTCGTGTCGGACTTGTGCCAACGCAATACGGCGAAAGGATCGCTATGCGACTTCTCGATAAGGGACACGGCCTCATGACGCTCGAAGATTTGGGCATGGAACAGCGCGAGCGCGACATCATGAACGATCTCATTCACAGACCTCACGGAATGATTTTATTCACGGGGCCGACGGGGTCGGGAAAGTCAACGAGCCTCTACGCGATCTTGCAAGCTCTTGCGCGTCCCGAGGTCAATATCATCACAGTTGAAGACCCAGTTGAATATGACTTGCCGAGTGTCTCGCAAATCCAAGTTAATGAGAAAGCTGGCGTAACATTCGCGGCGGCGTTGCGTTCGATCTTGCGCCAAGACCCCGACATCGTCATGATCGGAGAGATGCGCGACTTTGAGACGGCTCACATTGGCGTGCAGGCTTCATTAACGGGACATTTGGTCTTGTCGACACTTCACACCAACGACTCCATCAGCGCGATAATACGACTTGTCGACATGGGCATCGAGCCTTATCTCGCGGCCAGCTGCATGGTTGGGACGGTCGCTCAGAGGTTGGCGCGTCGATTGTGTCCTCATTGTCGCAAGGAGATCGCGCCTCCGGCTATGATGGCCAAGCAGGGGCTTCAAAGAGCTTTCGCGCCGGTTGGCTGTTCGGAGTGTCATAACACGGGCTATCGCGGACGTGTCGGACTTTACGAACAGTTCGTGATTAACGAGGCCATTCAAGAAGCTTTCGTCAGTGGTGCGCCAGCGTCGAAGCTCCGCGACATTGCGAGAGAGAGCGGCTTCAAAACGTTGTGGGAGATTGGATTGTCCGCAGTTCAGTCAGGATTGACTTCGCCCGACGAGCTAGCAAGAGTTGCGGGTGAGGATTAATTGCAATTAGGGATTAGGAATGAGGGATTAGGAATGAAAAGAATTTTGTTGGCGGTGTGTTTGGTTATGTTGGTGTCGGTGTCGGCTTTCGCCGGAGAGAGTATCGCAGATTTTCCGCCGGTTCTTCTCTATTACGACATAAAGGACAAGCCGCTGAATGAAGCTGACGTAACTGTCGAAGATTTTTGCGCGCAGCTCGACTGGCTCAAAGAGAACGGATACGAGACTCTCTCGATTGAAGATTTCGTTTCTTACGTGAAGAGGGGGGAAAGTTTTCCCGAAAAATCCATTCTCATCACTTTCGACAACGGATACTCAGGGATCTTCAATTATGCTTTTCCCGAGATGACCAAACGCGGCATGAAAGCTACGTTGTTCATCAACACGGAATACGTCGGATCATTCACGACTGTGTACGCTCACATAACTAAGCGGCAGATAAAACAGCTTGTAAACACCGGGCTTTTCTCCGTCGCGTCCGACACAGCTTCGTTCCCTCGTCTCACACAGATAACTCACGAAGAGAGACAGAAAGAACTCGCAAAATCGAAGAAATTTCTCGAAGACCTCACAGGGAAGAAAGTCGAGGCTCTCGCGTATCCCTACAGCGATTATGACGGGAAAGTAATTGATGACGTGAAAGAGGCGGGCTATGAGGTTGCTTTCGCTGTTGAGAATAAGGGATTGTTCGGCCATGACGCACGCTACAGCATTCCAAGAATTGTTACGGGAATGGCGTTGGGAGAAGACAATCAGAAACTTTTCAAGGAGCTTGTGCTGAATTATAAAGAAATGTCGCCCGAAGCGTTTGCTGATCGTTGGAAGCCGATGCCCGGCGAAGAATGGCGTTGGGAGCCTAAGGGAGAGTAATGCCGTACTTCAGCTACTCGGGCTACGACGCTAAAGGCAAAAGCACAAAAGGAACGATCGAGGCCGGCTCGTCAATGCAGGCTGTCGACCGTCTCACTGAGCGCGGAATCGTCGTCGTTGATGTCAAAGTCGCGGAGGAGAAAAAGGGCGGCAAGGTCAAAATCAAAGTCCTTCCGCTCGAACAACATATATTCTTTTGCCGTAGCGTAGCTTCGTATCTGAAATCGGGGTTGCCGTTGGCTGACGCTCTGCGGATAATGTCGAAGCAGACCCGCGACAGGATCATGAAGCCCGTCATGGAAAAGTTGCTAGCCGAGGTCGAAGGCGGCCGAAAATTTCACACAGCTCTGGCCGAGAGCGGAGCATTTCGTGAAAGTCTTTGGCGCGTCGCTGAGTCAGGTGAACAGAGCGGGACTCTTATCTCAGTGTTGACTGAAGCGGCTGACGAGTTCAAGCTCGAGGACGACCTCCAGCGAAAGATCCGCGGCGCGATGACCTACCCCATCATCATGATGATCGTTGGAGTTGGTGTCGTGTCGTTCATGATTACGTACGTTGTGCCGAAGATTTCGGACTTGTTCGCGGACATGCACCAGACGTTGCCGCTTCCGACGCGAATTTTGATTGGGCTGTCGGATTTCCTCGTGAATTACGGCCTGTATCTTGTGATTGCGCTGTTGCTTGGCTACTTGTGGCTGAAACATAAAGGCAAGTCGCTCACCATTCCCGGCATGAAAGGCATACGCGACCAGTTGAGCCTCGCGCTCGTGATGTCTCACATAGCGACGCTGTTGAAGTCGGGGATCCCTTTGGTGTCGGCGTTGAAGATGGCTTCGTCGATGGACGTGTACAAACAGAGATGGCTCGATGCCGCCGAGATGGTCAAAGCCGGGCACAAATTCGATCGAGCTTTGGAGCGTATCGGAATGCCTGAGGAGACTGTCGCGGTCGTTCGAGTCGGCGAGATGGGCGGCGATCTTCACGGCGCGTTAGCCAACGTTTCGGAGCAGTGCCGCGAGATGGCTCAGTCGCGAATGGAGAAACTTTCGACGCTCATGGAACCGATCTTGGTGCTGTCGCTGGGGTTGTCGGTCGGCTTCATCGTGCTGGCAATACTTACGCCGGTGTTCAATTTGGCGGGGATCATCAAGTAAGGAGCAAATTATGAAAATTCTTGTTGTTGGTTCGTTTGTGTGGGACGTGTGGGGAGTTTATGAAAGTGCGATGTTTACGGCATTTCAAGAGCTTGGCTACGACACTTATAAATTTGGCTGGAACAAATATTTTGGCTACAACAATCTTTTCTCGTTCAACTGGAAAAATATACTCGGATATAAGGCGCAGTTTTTGGAGATGATAAAACGCGCTCAGCAGAGATTTCGCAGAGGTCCAATCATCAACCGAATAAATCGCGATTTAATTGAATACGCCAACAGCGTGAAGCCGGATTTAATTTTTATATATCAGGGAGTGTTTCTGACACGCGAGACGATAAAAGCTCTGAAAGG
>JAFSJO010000125.1 GCA_017449415.1 Synergistaceae bacterium | reverse complement strand
TCACGCTCGGCGTTGTCTAAGGCGGCTTTGCGTTCGTTGAGTTCGCTCATTATGTCCTCGGCTGTCAGCTCGCGAGAGTCCAAAGAGCCTTGCGCGAGTTTCAGAACTTTCTCGGGCATTCCGTAACGCTTCGCGATGAGGAGCGCACTGCTCCGACCCGGGATCCCCATTAGGAGGCGATATGTCGGCTGGAGCTTCTCAATGTCAAACTCCATGCTCGCGGTCTCGACCCCGTCAGTCGTGAGAGCGTATTGCTTTATCGGGTTGTGATGTGTCGTAGCCAGCGTAACACAGCCGCGCTCCTTTAGAGTTTCGAGGATAGCCACGCCCAACGCCGCGCCCTCGTGAGGGTCTGTGCCCGCGCCAAGCTCGTCCAACAAGATAAGAGAATTATTCGTCGCATGTTTCAGAATGTGAATGATCTTCTTCAAGTGAGAGCTGAATGTCGAAAGATTTTGCTCGATGCTTTGCTCGTCTCCGATATCCGCGTAAATCTCATCGAATGTTCCGATCACTGTCCCGTCCCGCGCAGGCAGAGGCAGGCCAAGCCACGCCATGGAGATTAAAACTCCCGCAGTCTTTAGAGTTACGGTCTTGCCGCCAGTGTTCGAGCCGGTGATCACGAGTGTGGAAAATTTTTCGCCGCACGACGCATCTATAGGGACGGCCTTGTCTTTGAGCATCGGGTGTCGCGCTCCGACAAGCCGAAATAAATTTTTCTGCGTCAGCTCCGGGATCGTCCAACGCTTATTGCGGATCAGAAAGTCGCACGCGCAGAGTAAATCGAAAGTCCCGATAACTCTCTCGGCGTTGATGATTGCATTCTCGCGGCTCAGTATCGTTCGCGTGAGTTCAAGGAGGATAACGCGCTCTTCGTCCTGCTCGTCCTTGGTCTTAATGATGAGGCTGTTATTGATGTTGGACAGTGCCTTAGGCTCCATGTAAACAGAATTTCCGGAGGCTGAACGCTCAACGGCGAGTCCGGGGAACCTGTTTATAAATTCCTGACGAACGAGCAGCAGAAATCTCCCGTCGCGCCACGACAGCGAACGCTCCTGCAGCATGTTGTTGATGTCGGAGTCCTCAAATAATTTTTGGGCGATCCTGCGGCCGTTGCGTTTCAAGTTCTCGATCTCGGCTCGGAGGTTGAAGAGTTTCGTTGAAGCTGTGTCGGCGAGCCTGCCGGAGTCCTCAACGACGTTCAGAGCTTCAAGCTCCGGGGTGAAGTCCCTGATCCCGCGCCTCAGCCCGTCGATGCCTTTGTATTTCTCGGATATGTCGGCGAGGTTGTCTCTGATGTTTCGGGCGGCGTTCAACAGGACACGAACTTTCAGCAACTCTTCGCCCGATAAGATCCCGCTTCGTTTGGCGTTCGCGAACATGTAAGAGACAGGCTCGGCACTCGCATTGAAGTTAAACTCGCCGTTGTGGTCAGTGAGGTCGAGCCACTCGCGTAAGAGCTTCTCACGAGCTTTGAGGGTCTCGAAGTCCTCGGCGGGCTTCAGCGAGTCCAAAATTAACTCCCCTAACTCGCCGCGAAGATTTTCACGGAAGGGGAGCAGATTTTTTTGAAGTTCAAGAATTTCGGAGATGTTGTCAGTTAAGCGCATGTATGTTTAATTTCCGCCGGTCAGAGTTGTGAAATCCAAAAGTCCGCGCGCCGTCATGAAGTCCCTGATGTAAGGCCACACGTACGACGCGCCCGTCATTGCGTAGCTTCGCTCGGTGAACTCGGCAGGAATGACGCTCGGGAACATCGAAGCAATGGCGTAAACGAATACGACGATGCAGAACGTCTTCACGAAGCCGATCACCACGCCGAACAGGCGATCCATAGCCGAGAGATCCGCAACTCTCACAAGATACGAGAGCAACGCGCCGATGATCGCGAAGATTATTTCGACACCAAAGAAGATCACCGCGCCGCAGATTATCGACACGACAGTGTCATCGAGCTTCATCGAGGGGAGATAATGCCGAAACATATCGGCGGCTGGCTCAAGGAAATTCCACGCGCAGAACACCGCGACGAACAGACCGACGAAGCTGATGATCTCGCCGGAAAATCCGCGTATGAACCCGCGCCACAAAAAGAACACGAATACTATGATCATGATTAAGTCAAAAACTAAAGCCATATTTTTTGCCATGTTGCTACCTCCATAAAAAATTTTTCAAATCGGAGCGCGATAATACGAAATCTTCAGCTCCGTGGGATTTATTGCGGTCTCGATGTTCTGCTCCGCAAGCTCACATAGAGAAGTCATGTCCGGCCTCACGGTGATGATGTTGAGTGTTGACCCAAGGCCGAGCCTGTCGGGGTCGTCGGAGATTATCACAGCGTCGGAGTTGTCTTCGAGCCACGATCTTATGAAGTCGTGCGAATATTGCCCGGCCGCAAGAAAGTTTTCCGCCTCAGCGTATACGAAGCCATGCCCCGCGTAAATCAGCGTCAAAATTTTTTCGTGATTGTTATCTCTCTTGAAAGCGTGTGAAAGCATCGTGAGCGACGAGACGGGAATTATCTTCGCGCCGGACGCATAAGCAAGCCCCGTAGCGTAAGCCGCCCCGACCCTGATGCCGGTGAAGTAGCCCGGGCCGTTCGTCAAGGCGATGTAATCAATGTCCGACCACGTTAGGCCATGTTCGCGCAAAAGCCGCTCGGTCATCTTGGGAAGCTCCGACGACTGGCGGCGGCCTAAATCCTCCTGAGCATAAAAAATCTCTCCGCCGAGCTTCAATGCCGCGCCCGTCAACCTCAGACAGCAGTCAAAAGCGATTAGGAATGAGGAATTAGGGATTAGGGATTGTTGGGTCATTGTCATTCTTCCTGAATTTTTATCTCGCGTTCGGTCTCGCTTAGGGCTGTGAAGAAAATTCTTATCACGTTGTCAGTCGGAATGTTGCGCCAACGCTCCGGCCACTCAACGCACAGCACTGCGTCCGAGGCTCCGGCAAACTCTTCGAGGCCAAGAGCTTCAACGCCGCCTTCGTCGAGCCTATACAAGTCCGAATGAATCAAAAAAACTCCCGTCGGAGATTCGTACTCGTTCACGAGAGTAAAAGACGGACTGCGAACCCCCGAGACCTTCATAGCCTCGCCGACACCTCGAACAAAAACAGTCTTGCCCGTGCCGAGATCGCCATACAGCAACACCGTAACGCCGGGCGTTAAAGTCTTCGCGAACTTGCGGCCAAGCTCCAACGTGTCAAGCTCGGAGCGTGATATGAAAATTTCTTCGCTGTCATTCATCTTGGGACTTGGATTTATTCTTCCTGTTGGCTCTGCGCTTCATCACGATGCCGAAGATGACGCACGAGACAAAGAAACACACGGCCACGAGGACAGCCCGGGGAATTTCAATCTCGCTATCGGTGGCGCGGCTCATTCCGAAGATCAAAGCACACGCCATAGCGAAGCTCAATCCGCTCATAAGGAAGCCCCTGCGCTTGATCTGTTCGGTCTTCTGGATCTCGTCGTCCCAATCAATTCGATGCCGTCTACTTGATGTTGTCATTTTTGGATTGTCTCAACGCGTTGATGACTCTTCGGAGCATGTTCGCGATCTCGGTCGCCAGCACGCCATCGATGCCATCACGCGCAAGGATATCTCCCGCCATTCCGTGAACAGTCGCGCCGAGTACAGCCGCGTCGAAAGCGTCAAGCCCCATTCCGAGGAACGCGCCAATACAGCCCGAAAGCACGTCGCCCGAGCCGGGGACTGACAGAGCCGGACTCCCGTTCTTGATTTCAAGGAATTTTTCGCCACTCGCCACGAGCGTGTGATGCCCTTTGAGGACGACGCAACCCCACTTGGCCGAAAGCTCGCTGATTGCGTAAAATCTATCGGCTCGAACTTCATCAGGAGTTGTCCCCAAGAGCCTGGCGGCCTCTCCCTCATGCGGCGTTATGACGGAGTCTTTGCGAGGCTTCAAATCGCTCTGGACACTCGCAAGAGCGTTCAATCCGTCGCCGTCAACGAGAATTTTCTCGGGCCACTCGCGCCACAATCGTGACGTTACAAGCTCAGCCGCTACGCTCCTGTCAAGCCCCGGGCCGATCACGACAGCGTCGATATTCTTTTGGGACATTGCAAGCTCTTTCCAGCGGAACTTGTCATCTTCGTAGGCGTAAATTATTTCGGGAAGCCTTGCGGCACATGCGGCACACACGGTCTGGAGCGACAGCAGCGTAACGACACCAGCACCACTCCTCAACGCTCCTAAGGCACTCAACGCGGGCGCACCGGGATAACGCTCGGAGCCTCCGACAATTAAAAGCCTGCCTCTGTGTCCCTTGTGCATGTCGTCAGGACGCGGAGGCAGTAAATCTCTGACGTTCATTTATTTGACTCTCACCATGTTGACAGGCTCATGACCTGCGAAGACGGCTTCGATATTCTTAATGACAACGATACCCATGTTCTTGCGGGTGCCGAATGTTCCTGTGCCAACGTGAGGCATCAATACGACGTTTTGAAGAGTCTTCAATGTCGGATTGACTTCCGGCTCGTTCTCGTAGACATCGAGACCTGCTCCGGCGATGACACGACGGCTGAGAGCGTCAGCAAGAGCTGCTTCATCGACCACGGGGCCGCGCGACGTGTTGATTAAAATTCCGTCCGGCTTCATCTTCGAGAGTTCATTAGCTCCGATCAAGTGTCGCGTCTGAGAAGTCAGCGGCAAGTGAATCGAGACGAAGTCCGAACGCTCCAACAGCTCTTCGAGTCCGACTCTCGAACCTCCGACAGCTTCGAGCGGCAACGAGTTATGACGGCCATAATACAGAACTTTCATGTCGAAGCCTAACGCGGCTTTCTTGCCGAGATTGGTGCCGATACGCCCCGCGCCGATGATCCCGAGCGTCTTGCCGGTAACGTCGTAGCCAAGCATGAATTTCGGAGCCCACTCGAATGTCCCCGTCCTCACGAGGTTGTCGCACTCAATGACACGACGAGCCGCCGCAAATATCAAAGTCCACGCAAGATCCGCCGTTGCGTCGGTCAGAACGTCAGGAGTGTTGGAGACATAAATTCCTTTCGCGTTCGCGGCCTTAACGTCGATGTTGTTGAAGCCCACGCCGTAATTCGCGATTAATTTCAAGTCCGGCCCGGCCTGATTGATTAAATCCGCGTCGATGTTATCGTTCAGCATCGTGATGACGACGGCGTAATTTTTGAAAGCGTTGATAAGCTCCTCGCGGGTTGAGAGCCTCTCTTCGGGGTTCACGTCATACTCGCAGATGTTGCCGAGCAGTTTCATGACGGTGTTGGGGAGCCTGCGCGTTACGTATACTTTTCTGTTCATGGTGATTACTCCTCTATGGTGATTGAATTGATGATGACTTCTTTGACGGGTCTGTCGCGCTTGTCGGTCTTGGTGTGGCCGATAGCTTCGACGACTTCCATACCCTCAATGACATGTCCGAAGATTGCGTGATGACCATCGAGCCACGGGGTCGGAACGAGAGTTATAAAGAACTGCGAGCCGCCTGTGTCCGGGCCAGCGTTCGCCATTGAAAGGATACCTTTCGAGTCGTGCTTGAGGCCTGCGCCAAACTCGTCAGGGATCTGATAGCCGGGGCCGCCCATGCCTGTGCCGGTGGGGTCTCCGCCCTGTATCATGAAGTTGTCTATAACGCGGTGGAAGATCACGCCGTCGTAAAATTTTTTGTTCGCTAGGTCAACGAAATTCTTGACGGTGTTGGGCGCGAGGTCTGAATAAAGTTCGATTTTGAAACTTCCCATGCTCGTATCGAAATTCGCGACAGCTCTCTTCACAGCTTCGTCAGCGAACGCCGGCATAGCCACGAATGGAAGCATCGCCGCGCCGAACGCGAGGACTTCTAAGAATTTGCGCATAAAAAATTTCTCTCCTCTCTAAGATTTGCGGAATAATAATATCACTCCTAACTCCTCACTCCTAACTCCTCACTGACAAGCTTCTCCCACCAAGCGCGATTGTCGAGGTACCACTGAATTGTTTGCTTGATACCGTCGGCGAATTTTGTTTCAGGCAGCCACCCGAGTCGGTCATGAATTTTTGTCGGGTCAATCGCGTAGCGCAGGTCATGGCCTTTGCGATCCGTCACGAAGGTTATGAGGCTCTCAGGCTTGCCAAGCTCGCGACAGATTAATTTCACGATGTCGATGTTCCTCATCTCGTTGTGCCCTCCGATGTTGTAGACCTCGCCAACGGAGTTATCGTCGTGAATGATCATGTCGACTGCGCGGCAGTGATCTCGGACATACAGCCAGTCCCTGACGTTCTCGCCCTTGCCATAGACGGGCAGAGCCTTATCATGAAGCGCGTTGATGATCATGAGCGGGATTAACTTCTCCGGGAAATGATACGGCCCGTAATTGTTGGAGCAACGGCTCACGCTGACGGGAAGCTTGTACGTCCTGTGATACGCAAGCGTCAGCAGATCCGCCCCGGCCTTTGAAGCTGAATACGGTGAAGATGTCTTTATGGGAGTGTCCTCCGTGAAGAACAGATCCGGCCTGTCGAGCGGCAAGTCTCCGTAGACCTCGTCGGTGCTGATCTGGTGGAAGCGACCCACGCCGAACCTAACGCAAGCGTCAAGCAACACGCCAGTCCCTAAAGTGTTCGTGAAGAGAAAAATTCCGGGGTTGTCGATGCTCCTGTCGACGTGAGACTCTGCGGCGAAGTTCACGACGATGTCAGGACGCTCGCGCTCGAATAGGTTGTAGATCCGTTCGCGGTCGCAGATATCGAGCTTGAAAAATTCGATTTTGTTCTCAGCGATTAAACTTTTCAGTGTGTTGATGTTGCCGGCGTAGGTCAGCTTGTCGACGCAGATTATTTTATAGTCCGGGTGCTGAGCGAGCATGTAGAAAATGAAATTGCTCCCGATGAAGCCCGCCCCGCCAGTTACGATTATCTTCAAAGTGAAAGCTCCTTCAATAATGGCTGATGTTTATCTTTGTCCGAGAGTATAAACGGCGCGTCAATCTTCGGCCACTGAATGTTGATATCCGGGTCAGCGTAGAAGACTCCGCCCTCGTCGTTGGGGTGATAGAAGTCGTCGCACTTGTAACAGAACTCCGCGACCTCCGACAGCACGAGGAAGCCATGAGCGAAATTCTTCGGGATCAATATCTGCCTGTGATTGTCCTCGGACAGCTCAACGCCGTAATATTTTCCGAAAGTCGCGCTCCCCCGCCTGAGGTCGACAGCGACATCGAAGACCGCGCCTCTCACGACCCTAACAAGCTTCGTCTGCGGATACTTGACTTGGAAGTGAAGACCTCGCAACACGCCTTTTGAGCTTCGGCTCTGGTTGTCCTGCACGAAATCGACGTTGAAGCCCGCCTCCTGCATGTCGCGTTTGTTGTAAGTCTCGCAGAAGCTGCCGCGCTCATCGCCGTGAACTTTCGGAATGATGACGCTCAGCCCCTCAATGCCGCCGACGTTGAAATAAACTTTAATCTGTCCCATTAACTCCTACCTCCTAACTCCTCACTCCTACCTGTTAGATACCTCCGTAGAGCGTCGCGCCAATCCGGCAACGGTTCAAAGCCCGAGGCTTTCAGCTTGCTCTTGTCAAGTCGGGAGTTGAAAGGACGCTTGGCCTTGCTCTCGCCATATTCGGCACTCGACACCGGGATCACTCGAACGTCGCGCCCGGCTTGTGAAAAAATTTCCCTCGCGTAGTCGTACCAGCTTATGAAGCCGCCTTCGTTGGTCGCGTGGTAGATCCCAAATTTCTCGGTCATGTTCATGTCGGCGAGGAGCCTCGCGAGATCCGGCGTGTAAGTCGGCGTTCCGATCTGGTCATTGACAACCCGTAACGTGTCGTGAGCCTCGGCGATCCGCAACATCGTTCTGACGAAATTATTTCCGTTCGCCCCAAACACCCACGCGATCCGAACGATGAAAAATTTTTCAAGACATCTCCTCACCGCCAACTCGCCCTGCAGCTTCGTAAGGCCGTAAAAGTTCAACGGCGCGAAGTTTTCATCTTCCGGAGTCCATGGCCGCGTCCCTGTCCCGTCGAAAATATAATCCGTGCTTATGTAGGTCATGACGGAGTCGATCTGTCGGCAAGCCCTCGCGATGTTCTCAGTGCCGGTTACGTTGACGGCGTGAACTTTCGATCTGTTGGCTTCGTCCTCGGCGGCATCGACAGCAGTCCACGCGGCGCAGTGAATGATCCGAGCCGGCATAAATCTTTCGAGAGCCTCCGCAACATCTTCAAACCTCGTTATATCCAGCTGAACATACTCACAAGGCTCTGAACCCGCGAAGCTCTCTCCTAGGTCAGCTCCGACACACGCGACCCCACGCGAAACAAGCTCGGTTATGAGATCGCGGCCCAACTGTCCATTTGCTCCCGTGATGAAGAATTTAGCGTCGCGCATCGAGATACTTGCCCTCCAACACGTCCATGAGATATTGGCCATATTGATTTTTTTTGAGACGTTCGTAGACGTTCAAGACATCTTCGCGAGTGATCCAGCCATTCAGGTAAGCGATCTCTTCGAGGCAGGCGATCTTTCTGTGCTGATGAGTTTCAACTGTCTTCACGAAGTTCGTAGCGTCAACGAGGCTTTCATGCGTCCCTGTGTCGAGCCAAGTGAAGCCCTGACCAAGAAGCTCGACGTTAAGCTCGCCGCGTTCAAGATAGATTTTATTGAGGTCGGTTATCTCGAACTCACCGCGCTTTGAGGGTTTGAGGCTCTCGGCGAAGCTCACGACCCTGTTGTCGTAGAAATATAATCCCGTAACGCAATAGTTGCTCTTGGGGTTGGCGGGCTTCTCTTCGATCGAGACGGCGCGGCCTTGCGGGTCGAACTCAACGATGCCGAAGCGTTCCGGGTCATCGACATAATAGCCGAAGATCGTTGCGCCTTGGCCTGACTCGGCGTTGATGACGGCTTCGCGGAGCTTGCTGACCAGCCCCTGACCTGAGAAGATGTTATCTCCCAAGATCATAGCTACGCAATCCGAGCCAATGAAATTTTTTCCGATCGTGAACGCTTGCGCGAGTCCGTCGGGGGATTTCTGTTCAGCGTAGGAGAAACTCACTCCGAACTGTCGGCCCGAGCCTAAAAGTTTTTCAAATCGTGGTAAATCGTCTGGCGTGGAAATTATGAGAATGTCTTTAATCTGCGCCTGCATCAAAATTGCTATGGGGTAATAAATCATCGGCTTGTCGTACACAGGCAGCAGTTGCTTGGAAGTTACTAACGTTAGAGGATAGAGGCGAGTGCCGCTCCCTCCGGCTAATACGATGCCTTTCATGCTCAGCTCTCTCCTGAAATTTTTATGGTGCGGAGGAGGGGACTTGAACCCCTACGTCAATGACACCAGATCCTAAGTCTGGCGCGTCTGCCATTCCGCCACCCCCGCATGAACCTGCGCTAAATTCTAGCACAAGTTCAAAAAATTTTTAGCTCTTACTGCCTCGCGAGAAAAGTTTCAAGACTATCGGCCACAAGATCATCACGTAGAAGAAGAACACAACTTGATACGCAAGCTTTCCAAGGTGCTGACCGAACGCGACTTTCAACGGGTCTTTGAGACACTCAGTCATGAAAGCCAAGATAACGAGCCCGATCGCGCCGAGGATCACGCCTTTGAAG
>JAFSJO010000124.1 GCA_017449415.1 Synergistaceae bacterium | reverse complement strand
TGGGGGGGCGGAGGGGGGGACTTACAAAAGCCCCTGAGCTATCTTATTGAAGAAGTTTATTAAAGGCTCGGAGTAGAGACCGTACAGCCACGCGCCGAGTGCCAACACTCCCAACGGGATCAGCATCTGAAGCCCGGGATCTCTCACTCCCTCGTTGGCTGTCGCGAAATCAAAATTTTTCCCCGGCATTATGAATATGCTGAATATAGAGAAGACGTACAGCACCGTCAGCACCGCCGAGATCGCAAGCATCGCTACGCCCGCATGACCGAGAGAACTTGAAGCCGCCCCGGCCGTCCCAAGCTGCCACTTGCCCATGAAGCCCGCCGACGGTGGAAGACCGCACAGCGCAAGCCCCGAGATCAATAACGCCAGCGATGTCCTCGGCATTCCAAGCCCGATCCCGCGCATGTCGAAGAGATATTCGCGCTCCGTCTGGCACAAGATAGCTCCCGCGCAGAAGAATAAATTCATCTTAATCACGGCGTGCCCTCCCATGTGAGTCAAAGCTCCGACCAACCCCTCAGGGGTCAGCAACAAAACTCCGAGCAAGATATACGAGAGCTGACTTATCGTTGAGTACGCGAAGCGCCGCTTCAGGTGCTGAGTTGCGACCGCCATCGACGAGCCGTATATTATCGTCATGCACACAAGCCCGAACGCCGCCCACTGCGCCCACGTCCCCGCAAGAGACTCAGGCTCGAACACGTACCAGGTTAAGCGAATGATCGCGAAGATCCCGGCTTTCACCACCGCGACAGCGTGCAACAGTGCCGTTACAGGTGTCGGAGCTACGGACGCGCTCGGCAGCCAGCCATGGAACGGAAACACTGCCGCCTTTACCCCGAAGCCAATGAAGCCAATGAGATATGCGCACAAGAACATGTTATCCGGCTCGTTGGGCCACACCCCTAAAGTCCCGCCAAGCGTGAAGAACTCGCCGCCCCCTTGCGACATCGTGTAGGTCAGAGCAATGAAGGCACACGACGCACCGCCGACGGAATAAAGCAAATACTTTCGACCCGCGTAGCGCGCCCGGCCGTCCATCTCGTGCATCACGAGCGGCAGAGTTGTGAGCGTCATCACCTCGTAGAATAAATACAGCGTCAGCAAGTCCGAGGACAGCGCAATCCCCGACACGACCCCGTAGGTCAGCACGAACCACCCGAAAAAAGATGTCTGTCTATGTTCGTGGCTCATGTACTCGAACGCATAGAGCGTCGTCAACGGCCACAACAGTGCGATCAGAGTCGCAAAGACCATGCCCAGCCCGTCGAGCTTCAAGGCGAACCCCGCGCGCTCGGAGAGTCTAAACAGGGTCAGAGTGTTCTGAGGCGGATACATGACGAGCAATATTATTATGAAAGTGTTGAGGAGGACAGCCGACTCGATGAAGATGTTGCGGAGCTTCTTGTCGGGAAATTTCAGCGTCGGGATCAACAGAGCCGACAGTGCCGGGATCAAAATCGGCAACAGCAAAAATTTTTCGTTCATGATGACCCTTAATGCGGTATCGCGAGATATAATCCAACGCCCGCGACCACAAGCCCGACAATCGTCAGCATCAAATTTACTGACCACGTAAGGTTGCTTATCCTCGCGTCCATTGCGTCGAGCCGCCCATCAATCTTTGCGTCTCTTGCTTCCATCCGCGCCATGTAAGCGTCCATGCGAGCCTCAATACGAGCAAGCGTGCTGTCCATCTTTTCATCAAGCCTTCGGACTTCAGCATCAAACACGTTCTTGTAAACGTACACGTTTTCCATAAATAATCACCTCGCCAAAAATTTGTAACTAGGAATTATGAATGATTTTATCATCTTCTTAATCCCTAATCCCTCATTCCTAATTCCTAATTCGTTCCCTGTCCGGGTGTTCACCGCTCCAGCCCAATGGCGGCATGTTTTCGAGCCTCATCATGTCGAACTCGTCGATCTCGAAATCAAGGCTCGCAAGATTTTCTCTCATTCGTTCAAGACTCGAAGCCTTTGGAAGCGGCATGACACCCTCTTGAACACAGAAGCGAATACATATCTGAGCCGCCGTAGCGTCATATTTGTGCGCGAGTTCCAAAATCAGCTCGTCATTCGCAACCCGGCCGCGAGCTATCGGGCTCCAAGCCTGAAGCTGAATTTTTTTCTCGCGGTAGTAATTCAGCGCGAAAGTCTGCGTGTGTCCGGGGTGAAATTCAAGCTGCGCAACCGTCGGCAAAATTTTTGCGTTCCTGATGATGTTCTCGGCGTGATGTGGCAGGAAGTTGCTGAGGCCAAGCGCGCGGATTTTGCCCTGCTCGTAAAATTCTTCCATGGCGTGCCACGTCTCAATGTCAAGCTCTTTCCAGTCCGTGCGGGTCAGGTCAGGTCTTGGCCAATGTATCATGAACACGTCGACGTAATCCGTCTGGAGGTTTTCGAGAGTTTTCTTGAACGCGGCTTTTGTGTTCTCGTAGCCCATGTCCGCTTTCCAGAGCTTCGACGCAATGAAAAATTCTTCGCGCCCGTGTCCGCTTTGCTTGATGGCCTCGGCGATAAATTTTTCAGTCCCGTAATACGACGCTGTGTCGAAATATCTGTAGCCGACCTCGATGGCCTTTGAGATCACGGAGATATTTTCTTCGGGGGCGGCCTTGTAAGTTCCGAATCCGATTTCGGGGATCGCGAGCCCGTTGGTCAGGAAAATTTTTCGCATTTTTAATTTTCAAGCTCCCTTCGTGAATGATTGTCGTGAGTGCGTTAAAGCGGGATTTTTGTAGTTGCAAATGTAGTTGAAAAACGCACCCGTCTGACTCCAAATCAGGCGAGTGCGTTCGCGAAGAATTATAGCATAACCGACCCTCGAAAGGAAACAAAAGACACGCTATAATACCTAGATAATAATTTTAATTTTAGGTGGTGTTCAAAATGAACCGCAAGTTGTTATGTGTGCTCTTGGCCGCCGTCGTGCTGGGAGCGTGGGTCGCGGGAGCTTTCGCGGCTTCTGTCTCGGACACCTGGGGACCGAACTCTCCGGGCTACGTCGATCCAATGAAGTTCATCAAGTCAAAACCCTCCACCGTTACCCCCCCCAAAAAAAAATTTTTTTTTAGACTCTGTTGTCAGGCCGGCTGAAGAGCGTGAGGAGTTTGCCCCGGTCGCTGACTTCGTATTTTTCATTGATAACACGGGTTCAATGGGAGATGAGATAACGGGAGTTAAAGATAATATCTCCGTGTTAGTTGACACGATAGCTGAAGAGGGAGTT
>JAFSJO010000123.1 GCA_017449415.1 Synergistaceae bacterium | reverse complement strand
TATCTTCATCAATCTCTCTCCTTTCCGCGCCAGAAAGTTCTCAGCGGCGTGCCTGTGAAGTCCTCAAGCTCGCGGAGTTTATTCTTCACGTGGTTCTCGAACGACGAATTTACAAGCTCGGGACTGTTCACGAAGAATATGAACGTCGGCGGCAACGCGTCAGCCTGCGAACAATAATAGACTTTCAAGCCCCGGCCTCTCTTGTCCGAAGGCAGCCTGTCGAACGCAAGCACATCGCGCATCAGACGATTGAGCAAGTTCGTGGGGATCCTCTTCCGTCGGTTCGCGTCCACCGTCATGACCGTCGAGATGATTTTGCCGATCCCGCGACCATTCAAAGCCGAAGCGAATACGATCGGAGCGTAAGTCAGGAACGGCATATCGTCGCGAATTTTCTTGATGAGCTTGTCGGCGATGTTATCAGGAGATTTTTTCGTGCTTTTCACTCCTAACTCCTCACTCCTAACTCCTACCTGGACTAAGTCCCACTTGTTCAAGATGAAGATTATTCCCTTGCCTTTCTGAACGACATGAGCGGCGATCTTCTTGTCCTGATCCGTGCAAGGCTCGCGAGCGTCCATCAACAGCAGCGCAATATCCGAGCGATCCACGGCCGCCAATGTCCGAACGAAAGAATAATATTCGAGGTCGCCATCAAATTTCGCTCTGCGTCGAAGTCCCGCCGTGTCGACGATCCGAAACTGTTGGCCGTCGATGTTCACGCTCATGTCTACGGGGTCGCGGGTCGTCCCGGCTATCGGACTGACAAGCGAGCGTTCGGAGTTCGTGATCTTGTTGAGGAGCGATGACTTGCCGACGTTAGGTTTGCCCGCAATCACGAGCCTGATCTCATTGTCGTCGTGCGCGAAGTCCTCATCGTCCTCGGGCAGAAGCTCCGCGACCAGATCCAACAGCTCATCAATCCCGCGTTTGTGAAGTGCGCTGAGGCCAAGAACATTCTCGAAGCCAAGCGCGTAAGCGTCGTTGATGAAGTCGTCGTGTTTGGGATCGTCGAGCTTGTTCATAGCGACAATGACGGGCTTACTGTCTCCCGATGCCTTGCGAATGAAGTCGGCAATCTCCTCGTCGGAGCTTGTAACGCCGTCGCGGCCGTCGAGCATGAAGATGATAACGTCGCACTCCCTCACAGCCTCGTCAACGTGAGTTTTGATCCCGGCACTGAACGCGGTATCCTCGCCAAAGATCCCGCCCGTGTCGATTACGTAAAAATTTTTCCCGCGATGTTCGCATTCACCGTAGAGCCTGTCGCGAGTAACTCCGGGCATGTCGTCAACTATCGCGTCGCGCCGTCCCGTCAGCCTGTTGAAGAGCGAAGATTTCCCGGCGTTCGGCCGTCCGATTATTGCAACTATTCCGGCCATGTCTATTTCCAGTGAAGATACTCGGCGAGCTGATCGCCCTGCAGGTTAGCCGCAAGCCCCACCGCGAGTTTTATTCGAGCTTGATATGGCGACAACATTCCGGCACTGATAAGCCCCATCTCCAGAAGCTGAGCCGCGCTGCCCTCGTAATTCTCCGTCGGCTGTACGATACCGTCAGGATACCGCGCACTCAACACGATCGGAATATTCGCACGAAGCAGCTTCCGCAGCAACGGAACCCACGTCGAGGGCACGTCGCCATCACCAAGCCCGGAGATCACGAGGCCGTCAAGCTCCTCAAAGATTTTTCGTTCGAGCAGTGCCCTGAGCATCACGTCATTATCGCCGAGCGAAGCCGACAGCACCGGAATATTACGAGCCAGCGGGCTTTGCATCTTTTGAATATATCTGTGGCGCGGAAACCTGAGCGAGATGTAATTCCCCGACGGCTGAGAGAACACGCCAAGCGGCGACTCAGGGAACGCGAGAAGCCCTCCGCGGTTGAAGTTCGAGATCCTCAACACGTCCGCCGGAGCGTATATTGCGTCCTGTATGCAGATCAAAGCTCCCTTGCCGGTGCATGAGCCTGACAATGCCGCACGGACTGACTGATTGAGCCTGAGGCGCGTCTCACTGTTCGGCGAGTCGGCGTTGAAGATTGACCCGGTGAAGATTAAAGGCGGGTTCAGATCCCAGACGAGATCCGCGAAGTACGACAGCTCCGACAGAGCTTGAATGCCGCACGTTACGACGACCCCGCGTGCTCCCTCGTCATGAACGAACGCCGTAACCATTCCGATAAGCTCGCCGCACATTCGCAGAGTGTAATTCGAGACCGGCTGGAAGCTCCATTTTTGAAACACTACATGCTCTCTTAAATCCTCCGGCAACAGCGCGTATAGATCCTCGTCAGTAAGTTCGCTCTCGTCCTGACGCTGAACTATCCGCCCCCCTGCCAACAACACTACAATTTTGTCTCTGTTCTCCATAAAAATTTTTCTCCCTTTAATATCCGAAACTCTCGCCCACGACTATGACGTGATACTTGCGGCCTTTCACGGCTTGATTCAGGATCAAGATCGCGCGACACATGCTCTCATCATTGAGGCAGTTGACGCAGTGCCCGGCCTTGACGCAAGCTGTCTCGACGTGCTGCCTGATGGCGTTGGGGATTGTGGCGGCCTTGGCGCGTTTGAGACCGTCCGACAGATCGAAAGCTAGCTTGTTGATCCCGACCACGAAGAGTACGAGACCGTTGCCCCAAGCCATGCCCGCGACCCTGTTGCCGGTGCCGTCGATGTTGATGATCTCTCCGTCTCGCGTCAGGGCGTTCGCGCTCGTCAGGAACACATCAGCTTCGTTCTCTTTGAAGCGAGCTTCGCGTGTCTCTTGCGGGGTCATGTTGCCCCAATGCTGATAGATGACGTTGCCGCGAGCTTTCAATGCGTCGAGTGCGCCAATGTCCCGTATGGTAACCGTGCCGGGGATTCCGACTGTCGCGTCGGCCGGGATAATCTCCAAAACTCGCTTCAAGGCTTCCTCGCCGGTTGCGACGTATTCAGCTCCGAAGCCCCTGCGCTGCAACGCTTTCACGACATCTTTTCCGATGATTTCATTTGCTTTCACAACATTCTCGTGCGTCATGTCTTAGTCCTCCTCCAAAATCTGTAACATTGTCTCGACTGTCGGGTTGCGTTTGAACTTCCTCGTAACCTCGTCGAGGATCCTCTTTGAATCGAATAACATTCCTTTAGCTCTGTACGCTCCCGCGAGGCCGATATAAGCTCTAACGTCGCTGCTGTTCTGTTCGATGGCCTTGAAGAAGTTAATCACGGCCATGTTGTACATGCCAAGATTGTAAGCGTTGTTGCCTTCCTCTAAAAAATCTTCGAACGTAACGGGGATTTTGATCTCAATCTCAGGCTCCGGCTCGATGTCCGGCGACGGCTCTGTAACCTCTTCAGGTTCGATAACGTCGGGCGAGGTCAAGTCCTCCGACAGTGTGATGACGACCTCGGGCGCAGGCTCCTCGACCACGACATGCTGCTCTTCATTCCTGAGCTTCAGCTTCTCAGGCAGCCAGCTCCGAACGAACCAAAGAGCCAGGCACGCGACCCCCATGACCATGAGCATAGTCGCGCACATGATCACGGCGTGGGAGACGTAAGGGTGATGATTTTTTTTCTGTTCCTCTTCTTTGCGAAGCTCCTCGGCCTTTTGCTTTCGGCCTTTGAGGGTGTAATGAAGCCGCTCGGTGAAATTTTTTCCGTGCTCACGCTTCTGGACATACGCGGCTCCCTGAAGGCTCATGCCCTGCTCGTACTCGACCTCGGAGTCGTCATCTTCGTCAGCTTCGCCGATGCGAGTCCAAAGCTCCGGGGGCGGCTCATCGAGGCTCAAATTTAAGCCCGTTGCCGTCTCCTGCCAAGCCTTTTGAATGTCCGTATCATCGTCGAGATTTATTGCTACTTCGTTGTCGTTGATCTGATTGTTCTGTGGTGGGGTCTCGACCTCCAATGAGGTCTGAAGATTTTTGACAGCCTCGTGAAGTTCCAGAATTTCTGAGGACAAGC
>JAFSJO010000122.1 GCA_017449415.1 Synergistaceae bacterium | reverse complement strand
TGGTAATTGCTGTTCGCGCCTTTACGCTCGGCATTATAACATGAGGCGCGTGAAAAAAAATCAGCAACCTTTCACAGAAAATTTTAACTTAATTAATACATTCCCAAAATACAAACTAATGAGATAATACTCAGTCAATGAGGAATGAAGAATTAGGGATTAGGAATGAGAAAAAATTGCAAGCTGACCCCTGATTCAAAATTTAAGCATGGAAGGAATGATTAAACTGTTTCAAGGAACTACGATAGTGTGCGTGCGAAAGGGTTCGCGGGTCGCGATGGCCGGGGACGGTCAGGTTACGTTAGGCTCGCAGGTCATCAAGTCGGGCGCGAGGAAGGTCAGAACGTTGTTGGGCGGGAAGATCCTAACGGGGTTCGCTGGGAGTACTGCGGACGCTATGACGCTGCTTGAAAAATTCGAGAACTGTCTCGAACAGGAGAAAGGCGACCTCATGAAAGGGGCTGTGAAGCTCGTGAAGGAATGGCGGCTCGATAAGGCACTCAGGAGGCTCGAAGCTATGATGCTGGCGGCTAACACTGAGACGACTTTGTTACTCAGCGGCGCGGGTGATGTCCTTGAACCTGAGGGCAACGTAGCTTCGATAGGGTCGGGGTCGGGTTACGCGCTTGCGGCTGGGAGAGCTTTGTGCGAGGCTACCGACATGAGCCCCGAAGCTATCGCGAGACGTTCAATAGAACTCGCGTCAGAGATTTGCATCTACACGAACAACAATATTATTGTCGAGGTACTTGGAGAGTAAAACATGTCAACGAAAACGAAAATTGAATCAGACTTAACGCCATCAAAAATAATTGAACACCTCAACCGCTACATCGTAGGTCAGGACAAGGCCAAGCGAGCTGTAGCGATCGCGTTGAGGAACAGGATCCGCCGCCGCGCACTGCCGCCTGAGATTGCTCACGAGATCATGCCGAAGAATATTCTCATGGTCGGCCCCACTGGTGTCGGCAAGACTGAGATAGCCCGCAGGCTCGCGACACTTTCAAACGCTCCGTTCGTTAAGGTCGAGGCCACGAAGTTCACGGAGGTCGGCTATGTCGGACGCGACGTTGAGACGATAATCAGAGACCTGATGGAGTTCGCTGTGAGCATGGTTCGCAAGCGAATGATCGCCGACGTTCAGACCCCGGCCGCCGAGAAAGCTGAAGAGAGACTGCTCGACGCTATGCTCCCACGACGTGAGAAGAAATTTTCGATGCCGGACTTCATGAAAGTCTTTTCGGACAAGCCCGACGACGATAAAGACAAGGACGAAGAGCCAGCGGAGACTCAGGAAGAGAAAGAGAAGTACAACCGGACGCGCGCGCACTTCTCAAAGATGCTCAAAGATGGCAGGCTCGATGATAAGGACGTTGAGATCGAAGTGAACGACAACGCCGCCGCAATGCCAATATTCGGAAGCCCGGGCATGGACGTTATGGGGATCAACATAACTGAAGTTCTCGGCGGGATCATGCCCAAGAAGACCAAGAAGCGCAGTATGAAAGTCAAAGAGGCCATGAGGATTTTACAGCAGGAGGAGGCCGAGAAGCTGATCGACACGGAAGCAATGGTGAAAGAAGCTCTCGATATGGCGCAGGAGGATGGGATAGTCTTCCTCGACGAGATCGACAAGGTCGTAGTGAAAGGCGGAGACTCCCACGGGCCTGACGTAAGCCGCGAGGGAGTTCAGCGCGATCTGCTGCCGATAGTCGAAGGCTCTGTCGTTCAGACACGCTACGGCCCTGTCAAGACAGATCACGTCCTGTTCATTGCCGCGGGAGCTTTCAGCGGTGTCAAGCCGTCGGACTTAATCCCGGAGCTTCAGGGACGCTTCCCGATCCGCGTCGAGCTTGAGCCGTTGAGCTGGGAGCATCTTCAGCAAATTCTGACCGAGCCAGAGAATAGTCTGATCCGTCAGTACGAGGCTCTGATCTCAACCGAGGGCACGGAGCTGACATTCACAAAGGAAGCTACGGAGGAGATAGCGAGGCTCGCCCACAAAATGAACTCCGAGATGGAAGACATTGGAGCGCGGAGGCTTCACACGATGATGGAACAGCTCTTGGAGGAAATCAGCTTCAGCGTCAGCGACATGGACGTAGAAAAGATCGAAATCACACCGGCCATGGTCAAAGAGAAGCTCAGCGGTCTCGTCGAGGATCGCGACATCAGACGATACTTGCTCTAACGCAGAAAGGAGTTAATCGAACAATGGCGGAATTTTCATCGCGTTCTGAAATCGACGGCGCGTTGCGGGAACTCTTGAAGAAGACGCGGCGCGTCGGGCGTGCGTTCCAATCGAAGCGCGAGGGCGAACCTCTCGACTATTACCACCTCTCGAAGATGCTCTCGGAGTTTTCGACGGCGAACGTCTACATAGTCGACAAGTCCGGGCGCTTGCTTGGATACTTCTGGCTGCCTGAGTATCAGTCAAAGGCGTTGTCCGACAGCTTCAAAGACGGCGTTATGCCCGACGAGTTCGTTGTACGAATGAACAGGTGCCGGGATTCTGAAGTTCATGACGAGGACGCTTTTCTATTCGATGACGCTTACTCCGGCGAGCGACCCGAGAAGCACTTGATGTATGTTCCGATCATCGGAGCTAACGCGGAGCGTCTGGGGACAATAATGTTGGTGAGATTTCACGCGCCGTTCTTGGTCGAAGATGTGTTGCTTGCGGAGTATCTCGGAATGTTGGTCGGGATTCAGATCCTGAACGAACGCGCCAAAGTCTTCGAGGAGACCTCGCGCAATCGTCTCAGCGTTCAGCTTGCTATTCGTGCCCTGTCATACTCGGAGCTTGAAAGCATGAAGCACATCATAGCCGAGCTTAACGGCATGGAGGGAGTGGCAATTGCCTCGAAAGTCGCTGACCGTGTCGGCGTTACGCGCAGTGTGATCGTGAACGCGCTGAGGAAGCTCGAGAGTGCCGGGCTGATTGAGAGCCGCAGTCTTGGAATGAAAGGGACTTATATAAAGGTTCTAAGTCCCATATTATTCGAATATCTTTCGGATTAGGAATTTTCACCCCTAACCCCTCACCCCTAACTCCTCACCGTCATTACGTTATCGGCGCGGGGTTGAAGATGCAAAGGAAGTTATGAAGCCCGTATTGCTCGGTGTAAGGTTTCTTGACTCCGCTCGCAACGTCGAGAATGAAGTTAAACAGCTCCGTCCCGACCTCCTGTATTGTCTTCTCACCTGTAACGACAGCTCCGGCGCTGATGTCGATCACGTCGAACCACTGATCTTTCATTTCATTACGCGAACAGACTTTTATGACAGGCGCGGCGGCGAGTCCGTAGGGAGTGCCTCGTCCCGTCATGAAGACCTGAAGCCCAATCCCGCTGGCGAGTTGGCAAGGCCCGCAGACCATATCACTTGCTGGCGTGGCGGCGTAGATCATTCCGTGCTTGGTCGGACGCTCCGCGGGAGATAACACTTCAACTATAGGAGACGTTCCAGACTTCGCGATCGAGCCCATGGCCTTCTCTACGATGTTGCTGAGGCCGCCTTTCTTGTTGCCCGGAGCCGGGTTCGCGCTTCTGTCGACTTGACCCTCCGCGAGATACTCATCGTACCAGCGCATCTCTTCGGCGAGCCTGTCTCTGACCTCGGCACTCACGCAACGTTCGGCGATAAAGTGAACTCCGTCGCGAACTTCAGTAACCTCGCTGAACATGACAGTAGCTCCAGCCTGTACGAGCATGTCAGCCGCGTAGCCCGCGCTTGGGTTCGCCGAGACCCCTGAGAAAGCGTCGCTGCCTCCGCACTGCATACCGACGAGCAAGTCGCTCAATGGCAACTCCTCGCGCCGACGTTCGTTCAAGATTTTTAATTTCTTCTCGGCCATGCTCGTTATCGCGTTTATCATAGCGTCGAAGCCTTTGCAGTCCTGCAACACGATGACATTCTCGGGCGTGTTGTCCTTCGCGTCGATGAGCTTCTCGACGGTGAGCTTCTCACAGCCCAGCGACACCACCATGAGCTGACCTCCGAAGTTCGGGTGCTTGGCGATGTTCTGCAATGCTCGGATCGGGAACTTCGCGTCAGGCGCGTTGATCGCAACTCCGCAGCCGTAAGCGTGATTGACCGCCACGACATCATCGACATTCGGATATTTCGGGAGGATCTCGCGCTTAATCTTCTCGACCGCGACATTCAAAACTCCCTGCACACATTGGACGGTGGTCTGGATCCCCAAGATGTTTCGAGTTCCTGCGTAAAATCCGTCGGAGCTTCGATAGCCCATGAAAGTTTTCCTCGGAGCTTCGGGCAGATCCGTCCTGATGTTCGTGCCCCACGGCATGTTGTCGACCGATGGCGAGACCGGCAGCCTCAGCATGTGTTCGTTGATCCACGCGCCGCGCTTGATATCGTCAAGAGCGTAGCCAAGCACAACGCCATAGCGGATAATCTCGCCGTCCTTGGGAATGTCATTGAGCGCGAACTTATGAGCTTGCGGAATGTCGTCGAGCAGCTTCAGCCCCGGCATGATCTCCGTGCCTTTGGGCGCGTCGTGAGTCACAACAGCAACGTTATCACGCTCGGTAAGTTTCACGTAATCTCGCAAAATTTTTGCCCCCTTTGAATGAAATTTTTCGATATTGTAGCGCGAAGCCGCAGACCTTTACAATTAGAAAAACTTCATATAGAATTTTTGCGCTTTATCACGCTAAAGCATTTTTCAAAAAATTTTTTATACAGGGAGATAGCTTTAAGATGAAGAAGATTTTTGTTTTGGCTCTTGTGCTTGCGATGGCTCTGTGTTCGTGCGCCTACGCCGAAAGCGACATGGAATACGTGAAAGGCAAAGGCGTTCTAGTGGTCGGGATCACTGACTTCCAGCCCATGGATTACAAGAACGAGAATGGCGAGTGGATTGGATTCGATGCTGACCTCGCGAAGGCGTTTGCTGAGTCGCTGGGCGTTAAGGTCGAGTTCCAGGAGATCGAGTGGAATAACAAGATACTCGAACTCAACGGCAAGAACATCGACTGCGTATGGAACGGCATGACCCTCACCGCCGAGGTGCTTGCTTCGATGGAATGCTCGAAGCCCTATTGCAACAACGCGCAGATCGTAGTCATTCCCGCCGAGAACGTAACGAAATACACAACGCTCGAGAGCATGAAAGATTTGACCTTCGCGGTCGAACATGGCAGCGCGGGCGACGAGCAGGCCAAGGCTCACGGCTTCAAAGTCGTTGAAGTTCAAGATCAGGCTTCGGCATTGATGGAAGCGGCCTCGGAAAGCTCTGACGGCGCGATCATTGACTCGCTCATGGCGGCGGCGATGGTCGGACCGGGGACGGGCTACGAGAGTCTCGTCTACACGATCGGCCTCAACAGCGAGGAGTACGGCGTAGGCTTCAGGAAGGGCTCAGACTTGGTGGCGGCTCTCAACGCGTTTTTCGAGGCTGGCTACAAGGACGGGAGCATTCAGAAAGCTGCGGAGACCTACAAGATCCAGGCGGCACTCATAAAATAAATTAGAAATTAGGAATGAGGGATTAGGGATTAGGGCTTCCTCCCCCTGACTCCTGACCCCTCATTTTTCTTTTCACTTTTATCTTTCATCATGAAATTAATTTTTCAGCAGATGCCGATCGTAATCGGCGCGTTGAACTCCGGCTTCGTTCAGACATTGAAGCTGTTCTCTGTAACGTTGCTCGGGGCTTTTCCTCTTGGGCTTCTGATAGCTTTCGGCTCGCTCTCGAAGATCAAGGCCATCAGCCTTGCGACGCAGTTCGTAATCTGGATCGTGCGCGGCACGCCGTTGATGATACAGCTCTTGATCGTGTATTACTTCCCCGGCCTCGTGCTTCACAATCCGATATGGGGCGGCGGAGAGTCCGGGAGATTTCTTGCGGCCTCGATAGCGTTCATAATCAACTATTCGTGTTACTTCTCAGAGATTTATCGCGGTGGTATTCAAAGCGTCCCCGTCGGTCAGACCGAAGCGGGCTTGGTCTTGGGCATGACGAAGCGGCAGATCTTCTTTCACGTAACGCTGCTCCAGATGATAAAGAGGATCGTCCCGCCGATCTCGAACGAGATCATAACTCTCGTGAAAGACACCGCGCTTGCGAGGATAATAGCGTTGCAGGAGATCATATGGGCGGGTCAGGCGTTCATGAAAGGCTCGCACGGGATCTCGGGAGCTATCTGGCCGCTGTTCTTCACGGCGTTCTATTATCTGATCTTCAACGGCATCGTCACGGTGCTGCTGACCCGGCTTGAAAGGAAAATGGATTATTTCAGGTAAACATCATGGCTATCTTAGAAGTTAAGAACATACGCAAGACCTTCGGCAATGTTGAAGTGTTGAAGGGGATAGATTTCTCGCTTGAAAAGGGTCAAGTACTCTCGATCATCGGCTCGTCGGGCAGCGGCAAGACGACGCTGTTGAGGTGTCTGAACTTCCTCGAGACCCCCGACACGGGAGTTATAAAGGTCAACAACGACGTTCTGTTCGACAGCTCCGACCCATCGACGCGGCTCGAAAGTCAGATACGTCAGAAACGTCTTCATTTCGGGCTTGTGTTCCAGTCGTTCAATTTGTTCCCGCAGTACACGGCTCTTGAAAATGTGATGTTAGCTCCGAGGCTAGCGGCCAAAGAGAAGCGCGCTTATGAAGCTCAAAAAGACAAGATCAAAGCCGAAGCCGTCGAACTCTTTCACCAGATCGGACTGTCGGACAGAATGAACAACTACCCGCATCAGCTTTCGGGCGGCCAGCAGCAGAGAGTCGCAATAGCTCGCGCCTTGATATTGAAGCCTGATATCCTGTGCTTCGACGAGCCGACCAGCGCGTTAGACCCCGAACTAACCGGCGAGGTCTTGAAGGTCATCAAGCAACTCTCCGACAAGAATAACACGATGATAATCGTTACTCACGAGATGGCATTCGCTCGCGACGTTGCAAGTCATGTGATCTTCATGGACGGCGGCGGGATATGCGAACAGGGCGAGCCTCGCGAACTTTTCAACAATCCCAAGGAGGAGCGCACGAGACAATTCCTGACGCGATATAACAGCTAGTGTTGTATAATAGCAACGTCGCCCCGACGAGGAAGGACGGCACAGCACGAGTGACTTTTAGGAGTATTTCAAAGACTGCTGCATACGTGCCAATGACGGCAAGAGCGTGTAGCAGTTTTATTGTGAGGTTAAGCCACTTCATGCTATCCACCTCCTTCCTTTGCAGTCAGAGGGGGACACCCTAAGCACCCCACCCAAACTGCGGGATGCCTCATCGAAAATTATTCTGTCATACTGTCTTCATTGTAGAAAAAATCCGAGACTGTATAATATCCCCAAAACGTATTTTATTTAATTAGGAGGAAATTCTTTCATCATGATGAAATATCTTCAAAGGATCGGAAGAGCCCTGATGCTCCCTGTTGCGTGTCTTCCGGTCGCTGGGATCTTGTACGGCATTGGCTACTGGATAGACCCTGTGGGCTGGGGCTCCAACAGCATCGTTGCGGCGTTCTGTATCAAGGCCGCTTCGGCAATCATTGACCAAATACCGCTTCTCTTCGCGTTGGGTGTCTCTATCGGAATGGCTGACAACCAGGACGGGACTTCGGCTCTTGCGGGTCTTGTCTCGTGGCTCATGATCACGACCTTGCTATCGACGGGCGCGATCGCAATGTATACGGGCGTGGAGGCTTCGCAAGTCCCTGCGGCGTTCGGGAAGATCCAAAACGCATTCATCGGAATATTGTTGGGACTTATAGGCGCGGCTTGCTTCAACAGGTTCAAACATGTCGAGCTTCCTGAGGCTCTCGCGTTCTTCAGCGGCAAGCGATGTGTCGCAATCGTTACGGCTGTCGCGTCAATCATAGCGGCTGTGATTTTATATTACG
>JAFSJO010000121.1 GCA_017449415.1 Synergistaceae bacterium | reverse complement strand
TATTTTTGAAGCAATTTTCAGCCTTATAGGCCTTATTTTTAAGTTAATTCTCAGCCTCATCGGCGCAATTATCGGGGCAATTTTGGGCGTGATTGCTGGGCTGATCGCCGTGGTATGGGAGGTTCTTTGCGCCATTGCAAAGGCAATATTCGAGGGAATACTCGGCCTTATCGCGGCGATATTTAATTGGATAGGCGAAGCCATTGCGGCGATATTCAACTGGATTGCAGGACTTTTCATGGCAATAGTTCCATACATATTGTACGGGATTGGGATAATTTTAGCTGTCTTCCTTGCTATCGGAGTATTGAAAGGCTTCGTGAATATGCTGTCATGCTTTCGGATAGCGATAAATTGGGCGAAAGAAAAGGAAGTTCCAGCAAACTACAAAGACAGCTATCTGACGGGAGCGGCGTTCTTCAAGGTTCGCGCGTATATCGCGGATAGCTTCTCGCTTTTCGCGACTGCCAACGACGATTTGAAACTCAAAAAGCTCATGTATTCAGTTGCGGTAATATTCACGTATATCGCAGGAACTTTGCTGCTTGGCATTCTCAGCGTTGTGCTTTTCACGCCTATCATATTGTTTAACATCATTCGCGCGGTCATCGTCTTTGCTGTTTATGTCCCTGATAAGATTTTAACCTACGTTCGCCATATTGGCTATAGATGTCCAAAATGTAAGCGTCTGACGGGGCTTCCGGTGTTCCAATGTCCGCAATGTGGAACGCTTCACAAAAATCTGAGACCGGGTGCGCATGGAATTTTTCACGTCAAATGTCAGTGCGGAACTTCACTGTCTACAACATGTTTCAACGGTCGAAGCAAATTGAAAGCCTTTTGCCCCTATTGCAATGAAAGTTTCGCTCATGGTGGCGCGTCGCAGTTCGGGATCCAGATCGCGGGCGCAGTAAGCTCCGGGAAGACTACATTCCTTGCGGCGTTTTGGCATGAGTACAGCAACATTCTAAAGCGCTCGTTCGATATAAATTATACGACCTCACCCAAGAAATCTTTTGATAAGCTGGAAACATGGTACAGGCAAGGATTGAGCAACGCCACCATCGAAATGAATGCGAGAATGTACAGCATCATTCATAATTTCAAGGACAACAAAACTCCGCTCCAGTTGAGTTTTTATGATATCGCTGGCGAAGCGTTCAACAGGCTCGGCGACGATGTTCAGCAACAACAATTCCAGTATTGTGAGGGCGTTATCCTGCTCATCGATCCATCAATGGCTCCGGCGAAAACTCATGAGAGCATCGCAAATTTCATCTTCGAGATCAAGAAGCTGAAAGGGATCGCGGCGGATAGCCTGATTGATATTCCAGTCGCGGCAGTCATCTCGAAATCTGATTTACATCGTCGCGAGATTGGATTGTTGCGGATCAATCGCGAGGCGGACTCACGACCTGACACTGACAAAGCTCTAATCCAAAACGAGATTTGCAGAAAATTTTTGCAAGCTCACGGCTTCGTATCGGTGTTGAACTTAATCGACAGCACATTCACAAACGTGAAATTCTTCCCGGTCAGCGCAATGGGACACGAAGCTGACGGATCGGAATATTCGTCGTGGGGCGTTCTCTCGCCGGTGTTTTGGATAATCGAGCAAAAAAATCCGGCGTTTCACAGCGCGTTGATGAAAGGACAAAAATAAAAACTTCTGGACACCATGCCCAGAAGTTGAATGTCGAAATGTTCGAGCTAGCCGCCCAAATATGCCTTTCGGACAGCTTCGGAGGCCAAAAGCTCCTTACCCGTGCCGGTCGTTACGATCTTTCCGGTCTCCATGACGTAGCCACGGCTGGCAATGCTCAAAGCCATCTGCGCGTTCTGTTCGACCAACAGGATCGTCGCGCCGGTCTTGTGAAGGTCGGCTATAATGTCAAAAATCTGTTCGACGAGTATAGGCGCAAGCCCCATCGAAGGCTCATCGAGCATCAACAGCTTCGGCCTGCTCATCAAGGCTCGTCCCATTGCAAGCATCTGCTGTTCACCGCCCGAAAGAGTCCCCGCCGTCTGCTTCATGCGCTCTTTCAAACGCGGAAACAAAGAATAGACTTTCTCTAAATCGTCGCTGATGTTAGCTTGGCTGTTCTGAGTGAACGCGCCCATCTCTAAATTTTCCTGAACTGTCATTTGCGCGAAGACCCTGCGACCCTCAGGCACCTGCGCGAGACCCCTCTCAACGACCTTGTGAGGCTGAATTTTCGCAAGCGACTCGCCAAGGAACGACACGCCCCCAGTAGACGGGTGCAGAAGTCCCGATATCGTGTTGAGGGTTGTGGATTTCCCGGCACCGTTCGCGCCGATGAGCGTTACTATCTCGCCGTCGTAAACCTCGAATGAAATTCCCTTTATCGCGTGAATACTTCCGTAATAGACGTTGATGTTGTCGACTTTCAAGACTGGAGTCGGATTTTCACTCCTAACTTCTAACTCCTCACTCCTCACTGCCTTTCGCCTCCTTTCGTCTCCCGAGATAGGCTTCAATAACGGCAGGATTGTTTTGGATCTCGTCGGGCGTGCCTTTGGCGATGATGTGGCCGAAGTTCAAGACGCAGATCCCCTCGCAGATGTTCATGACGAGGCTCATATCGTGTTCGATTAAGACGATCGCGATCTGAAACATCTCGTGAACTTTGCGAATGTTGTCCATGAGGTCAGCTGTCTCGGAGGGGTTCATGCCGGCGGCAGGCTCGTCCAACAGCAACAGCGACGGATTTGTAGCCAAAGCTCGGACTATCTCGAGTCGTCTCTGCGCTCCGTAAGGCAATGAACCGGCTCGAACGTCGGCCATGTCCTGCATGTCGAAGATCGAAAGGAGCTTCAAAGCTCGACGATGTGCGGCGATCTCCTCGCGACGATAATCCGGGAGCCTCAATATCGCGCTGAACATGTTGTAGTGCATGTCGTTATTCATTGCGGCCTTGACATTGTCAACGACGCTGAGATTTTTGAACAGCCTGATGTTCTGGAATGTCCTCGCGATCCCGGCCTTGTTGACCTGCATGGTGCTCATGCCGTGAGTGTCCTTGCCATTGAGCAAGATCGTTCCGGTGGTGGGCTGGTAAACTTTCGTGAGCAGGTTGAAGACTGTAGTTTTTCCGGCTCCGTTCGGCCCAATCAACCCGGCTATCTCCGTGCGGCCTATTGTAAGGTTGAAATCCTCGACGGCCTTGATACCTCCCAAAGTTATTCCGAGGTTGACACATTCAAGGACAGGTTCGCGAGAAGCGTCGCGCTCGGGCAAAATCGTGGTCGACGGGACAGTTACATATTTCGTTTTAGCTTTCGCCATGGCTCACTCAGCCTCCTCTCTGCGCTTGAATGGATTGAGACGCGAGAGAAAATATTTTATCTCAGCGTTATTCGTCGCGAGCATCATCACTATTAAGATTATGGCGTAGAGCAACATTCTGTAATCCGAGAACTGTCTCAGCTTCTCCGGCAAGATCGTCAAGACCGCCGCCGCGATAATGCCTCCGAGCATGTTGCCCTGACCTCCCAACACGACGAACACTAGAATTAATATCGAAGTGTTGAAGTCGAACTTATTCGCTACGATCGTGGAGTAATTCATCGCGAACAAAGCTCCGGCCGCTCCAGCCAATGCCGCAGAAGTTACGAAAGCCATCATCTTGTATTTGGTGATGTCAAGCCCGATGCTCTCCGCCGCGATCCTGTCGTCACGTATGGCCATGAATGCACGACCCGAACGCGAGTTCACGAGGTTGAAGACAACCATCAGCGAGATCATCACGAGTATGAAGCCCGCCGGGAAAGTTGAAATTTTCTGAATGCCGCTTATCCCCATCGGGCCGCGAATGATTAGCCGACCTCCCTTTAAGAGCCTCGTTGTGTCGGTCAACATGCTGAAGTGAACGCCGCCGGAGTCCACGCCCATATAGAAATTGTTGAGTATGCTCTTGATGATCTCGCCGAACGCAAGCGTTACGATAGCCAGATAGTCGCCCTTGAGCCTCAACACCGGAATACCAATTAGAAATCCCGCAATCGCCGCGAACACCGCCGCTATGATCATCGCGAGAGCTAGACGGACAGGCTCGAACGGGATCACGCTCTGCATCAGGATCGCTGACGCGACTCCCGAGAAAGCTCCGACAGACATGAAGCCCGCATGACCTAATGAAAGCTCGCCGGAAATTCCAACGACCAAATTCAGCGACACAGCCATGACCATATACGCGCAGATCGGGACTAACATTCCGCGCATTGAGGAGCTTAACATCTTCGTGCTGCTCATGGTCTGGCAGATGATATACGCGAGGATCACGACTCCGTAGGTCAGATATATTCGCCGCGCTTCGACACGTTTTAGGTTTATAAGTCTTCGCATTGTCATGTTACACCTTCTCCTGCAACTGTTTGCCGAGCAAGCCCGACGGCTTCACGAGCAACACTACAATTAACACAGCAAAGACTACAGCGTCAGAGAGCTGACTCGATATGTAAGCCTTCGCGAAAATTTCAATAACTCCGAGCATGATCCCACCGAGGAACGCGCCGGGGATCGAGCCAATCCCGCCGAACACTGCCGCAGTGAAAGCCTTTATTCCCGGTAATGATCCTGTCGTCGGCATCAATGTCGGATAAGCTGAACACAACAAAGCTCCAGCGATCGCCGCAAGCCCCGAGCCTATCGCGAATGTCAGCGAGATCGTGGCGTTGACGTTGATGCCCATAAGCTGCGCCGCGCCCTTATCCTCCGAACATGCACGCATAGCCTTGCCAAGTTTTGTCTTGCTGATGAACAGCGATAGAACGATCATGATCACCAGACACGTCGCTATCGTCAACACCGTAACATGAGAGACAGACAGCGCGCCGTCAAATAACTTGAACGCTCCGCGGCCAATTATCGAGGGGAATACTTTGGGGTTCGATGACCATAATAATAACGCTGTGTTTTGAAGAAAGTAGCTCATGCCGATAGCCGTTATAAGGACTGCGAGCGACGGAGCCTGACGGAGAGGCTTGTAAGCCAGACGCTCAACTATTATTCCGAGCAACGTACACGCCGCCATAGCTATCACGACACCGAGGAGAGGATTCAGCCCGTAGCGCGATATCGCATAGAAGCAGACATACGCCCCGACCATAATGACATCACCGTGAGCGAAGTTCAGCATTTTTGCGATGCCGTAGACCATCGTATAGCCGAGCGCGATTATGGCGTAGATGCTCCCGAGGCTGATGCCGCTGATGAAAAAATTCAGAAATATCATTGAAAGTTTATAGCTCCTTTTGTTCAGTTAGGAGTGAGGAGGTAGGAGGTAGGAGTTTTTACAATTCCTAATCCCTAATTCCTAATCCCTAATCATGAAAAAAGGCAGCCTGAGATTTTTTAAGGCCGCAATTCCCAGACTGCCCATGTGAATATCTTATCTGTTAGTCAAGTCCGACGTATGCGCCGTCTTTGATGACCATGCCTTTGGGGTCTTTGGTAACTTCGCCGTTGGCCGCCCACTTGACGTTCTCGCCGGTTACGCCGTTGAATGTCATTGTGGTGAACTGCTCGATCATCTTCGTGCAGATATCTTCCGCGCTCATGTCAGGCGTAGCCTTTGCAAGCTCGAGAGCCTCTTTGTAAGCGTACACGCAGTCGTAGCCGTCAGCCGCGAACTGGTTGGGAATCTCGCCGTGCTTGGCCTGATACTTCGCCACGAATGATTTTGTCTTCTCGTCGCTCGCGTCAGCGTTGAACGGCGTAAGGAGCATAACGCCCTCGGCCAGTGATTTCTCGAAGCCCTCCATCGTCAAAATTCCGTCCATGCCGTCAACTCCGAACCACTTAGGAGCGTAGCCCATAGCCTGAGCCTGCGCAAGGATCAACGAAGCGGGCTGGTAATACATCGGGAGGAAGACAAGCTCCGCGCCTTTATTCTGAGCGTCGGTGAGCTGTACGGAGAAATCGTTGTCGTTGCCGTCGGCGAATGTCGTCTCGCTCACGACCTCGAGGCCAAGCTCAGGAGCTTTCTCTACGAACGTGTCGCGGATACCTTTCGAGTACACGTCATCATTCTTCCAGATCACTGCGACTTTCTTGGCGAATTTCTTGTCGGCGATGTACTGCGCGCTCGCGCTTCCCTGGTTGGGGTCAACGAAGCACATCTGGAACACGTTGTCTTTGCCCTCGGTTACGGCCGCCGATGAAGCTGACGGAGTGAGAGCGAAAATCCTGTCCGCGAAGTTCTCAGCTGCTGTGGCTTCGCAGGGCTTGGAGGTTACGGAACCTAAAGAGACCTGCATTCCCCAATCTTTGAGAGCGTTGTAAGCGTTGACAGCTTTCTCAGCGTCGTGGGTGTCGTCCTCATAGCGAAGCTCGAACTGAACGTCGCCGCCCATTGCGTTAATTTCTTCTACTGCGATCTCCGCGCCGTTCTTAGCCGCGTTTCCGTAAATTGCCGCGCCGCCGGTGAGAGGGCCAGTGCCTCCAATTTTGAAAGCCGCGCCAAATGCGCACGATGTCATGGCAAGAACAAGAGCTGTGCAGATTAAAATCTTTTTCATCGAAATATCTCTCCTTGTAAAAAATTTATGCCTAACCTGAAAATATCTCTACGGCCTGAAGAATTTATTTTCAGGATTCAAGCCCGAAACTACAAAAAAAGCGGCTCTATTTCAGACCGCCTCCTTCTTCCTCCAAAATAACAAGTGGCGCGGTAGGCAGGATTCGAACCCACGACCTAAGGCTCCGTAGGCCTTCGCTCTATCCAGCTGAGCTACTACCGCAGGACTTTGTCTAATGGCGGTGGGTGTGAGATTCGAACTCACGATAGAGTTATTAGACCCTATACTCACTTAGCAGGCGAGCGCCTTCAGCCTCTCGGCCAACCCACCATTAAACAAAACGAGGAATATATTATAACGGCCTTAAAAGATTGTCAAATGAAATTTTTTCCGTTAGCGTTCGCACTTCGCGATAGCTTCCTCGACATCTGCGTCCTTGAAGATCACATCGAGGATACCGGGCGAGTAACGTTCAAACATGACCGACGGGATCATGATGCTGTTCCTGATGACCCCTTGGCTGGGCAGGCACTCGTCGCAGTCAACGAAGACTTTGTAGCGAAGCTCGCCATCGTTCATGTCGAGTTCAAAATTTCCGTTGCGAACCCCGTAGTTGGCGCGGCACACAAAATCAGCCATCTTTAACATCGTCGAAGGCTCTTCCTTGTCGGCGTTGATCGGCGAGATCGCGTAGACCGTGTAGCCGTTCCCGCGGACGAGGACGACATAACGCAGGTGTTGAAGCTTCCCGCTGATGCTGATGTTGAAGTTGTATGTCCTGTCGTCTTCGTTGAAAGTGTAGTGCCAGTTGTCGCCGTCCAGGTAGCTGGTGATAAGCTCGCAGATCTCGTCCCCGTAGTCCGTACCGGCGTGAGCCGTCCGACACATCATGAGCACAAACGCAAGCGCGATAGTAAAAATTGCAACGTTCACCATGATAAAATCTCCTCCATAAAAATTTTTCAAAATGATAACATGAAAAGGAAGAAAAATTCATTGAACGAAAAAATTTCAATCAAAGGCGCACGCGAACATAACCTGAAGAACGTCAGTGTTGACATTCCGCGCGGCAAGCTGATTGTCGTTACGGGGCCGTCGGGGTCGGGGAAATCTTCGCTCGCGTTTGATACTCTCTACGCTGAAGGTCAGCGGCGTTATGTCGAGAGCCTCTCGGCGTATGCGCGTCAGTTCCTCGGAGTTCAGAAGAAACCTGACGTTGATGAAATCTCCGGGCTGTCTCCGGCGATCTCGATCGAACAGAAAGGCACAGGCCACAACCCACGCTCGACGGTCGGAACAGTGACGGAAATTTACGATTACTTCAGATTATTGTATGGCAGGATCGGGATACCTCACTGCCCCAAGTGCGGCAAGCCCGTACAGCGTCATTCGATCGACGAAATTTTAGATTACATTCTGAGCCATGAAAATAATTTAAGGGTCGAGATATTCGCGCCGCTGGTCAAGGACAAGAAAGGCGAGTTCAAAAATTTATTCAGCCAGACGCGGGAGAAAGGTTACACACGCGCCCGGGTCGACGGGAATATTTACTTTCTCGAAGAAGAGATATCTTTAGACAAAAACAAACGCCACAATATCGAAATTTTAGTTGACAGGCTCAAAGTCTCGCTGGACAGACGTTCGCGGCTTGCTGAGAGCATCGAGTCGGCCTTGAAGCTTTCGGGCGGCTACGTCCTCATCAAGCCCGAGAGCCGGGACGAGTACACTATGACGGAGAATTATTCGTGCCCGGACTGCGAGATCGGTATGCCGGAGATTGAGCCGCGGCTGTTCTCGTTCAATAATCCTTTGGGAGCTTGCCCGGACTGCGGAGGTCTTGGAAGTCATGAGCATTACTCGCGAGAGCTCGCAATCGATCCGGAGCGTTCAGTCCTCGACGGCGCAATCCTGCCATGGAAGACGAAGCCTCACACACTCGAAAAATTGAAAATGTTCGCGGATAAACACGGCTGGGACTTGACGAAGCCATTCAAGAAGCTCCCCAAGGAAGTTCAGGACTTCATATGGAACGGCAGCGGCGACGAGAAGCTCCCGATGATCTTCGACGAGAAAGGCGCAGCCCGACCCTACATGGGACGCTATGAAGGTGTCGTGGGGTGGCTGGAAAATAAATTGCAATGGTTCGCGGATAATGAGAACGTCGCTGAGGAGGTCGCGCAGTATCGAGAGGAAGACATCTGCAAGACATGCGGCGGCTTGCGTCTGCGTCAGGAGGCTTTGAACGTCAGAGTGTCAGGTTACGGGATCGGTGAGCTGCTCTCAATGCCGGTTGAAAGGCTCGTGAACGTCATAAAGGATTTCAAGCTCACGAAAGGCGAACGCGCAATCATATCGCAAGTCATCAACGAGATCACGAAGCGTCTTGAGTTCCTCGTCGATGTCGGGGTCGGATATTTATCGCTGCTGCGGAGGGCGGACACTCTCTCGGGCGGTGAGAGTCAGCGGATCCGGCTCGCGACTCAGATCGGCTCGAACCTAAGCGGAGTTCTCTACGTCCTCGACGAACCGACGATCGGGCTTCATTCACGCGACACGGAGAAATTAATCCGCTCCCTGCAGTCAATAAAAAATCTCGGCAACACCGTCGTAGTCGTCGAACATGACCGCGAGACCATGCAAGCCGCCGACGAGATTATCGAACTTGGCCCGGAGGCCGGGGACAGGGGCGGGGAAATCCTCTATGCCGGGACTTACAAGAGCGTCATGAAGACCAACGGCAAGACCGGGAAATATCTTCGCGGCGAAGCTACCGGGATCGTCAGGCCACGAGTCAGACGCAAGCCCTCGGGGTGGGTCAAAGTCAAGGGAGCTGAACATCACAACCTCAAAAAGATCGACGTGAAAATCCCCGTCGGAGTCTTCACGTGTATCAGCGGCGTATCAGGCTCCGGCAAGAGCAGCTTTCTCTACGATGTTCTGTATAAAGGAATGAGGCGGATTTTGGATAAGGACTTTCGAGAGCGGCCGGGCAAGTTCGCGAGCATCGAGGGCACGGAATTTTTTGACAATATCGTCCTCGTCGATCAAAGCCCAATCGGACGGACTCCGCGCTCAAATCCTGCGACATATACGGGAGTCTTCTCGCTGATCCGAGATTTCTTTGCTGACTTGCCGGAAGCTAAGGTCAGGGGCTACTCGGCGGGTCGCTTCAGCTTCAACGTCAAGGGCGGACGCTGTGAAGCCTGCGGGGGAGCCGGGAGCGTCAGAACGTCGATGCTGTTCCTCCCGGATATCTATTCGGACTGCGAGATATGCAAGGGAACTCGTTACAATCACGAGACGCTCGAAGTGAAGTTCAAGGACAAGAACATCGCTGACGTTCTCGCAATGACGGTTGACGAGGCAATGGATTTCTTCCGCGACATTCCTAAAATCTCGAACAAGCTGAAGCTCATTCAGGACGCGGGGCTCGGATACATAAAGCTCGGTCAGTCGGCACTGACTCTGTCGGGGGGCGAGGCTCAGCGCGTGAAGCTCTCGAAAGAGCTTTCAAAGAAGTTCGGCGGCCGTACGCTCTACCTGCTTGACGAACCTACGACCGGATTATTTTACACAGACGTTAGGAAGCTGCTCGAAATCGTTCACAGAATGATCGACACGAACAAAAGCACCGTCGTATTCATTGAACATAACCTTGACGTTTTGATGTCGGCGGATTATATAGTGGACTTGGGGCCGGAGGGCGGCGAGGCCGGGGGGACACTCACAGCGTCCGGGACTCCCGAGGAGATCATGAAGAGGAACAAAGGTTACACAGCAAAATTTTTGAAAGAATACGCGAAAGAGATTGGAGAGAAGATTTAATGACACTAATCGAGAAGTTTGAAAAGCTGAAAGACGACTTGAAAGCTCTTGAAAGCGTCGCGGTTGCGTTCTCCGGCGGTGTCGACTCGACGCTGCTGTTGAAAGTCGCTCACGACGTACTCGGAGATAAGGCGGTCGCAATAACGATTTTTTCGAGCCTCTTCCCCCACAGAGATTATCTCGAAGGCAGCAAGTTCTGCTCGGACAACAAGATCACGCAGATCATGTGCCCGGTCGACTCGTTGAAGATAAGCGGCATCAAAGAAAATTCACGAAACCGCTGTTATCTTTGCAAGAAAGATCTTTTTACGAGGCTCCTGAACATCGCCAAAGAGCGAAATATTGCCAACGTAATCGACGGCTCCAACCTCAATGACGGCAAGGAGTACCGACCCGGCTCACGTGCGCTCAAAGAGCTTGGGATCAAAAGTCCGTTGCGAATGGCGGGACTAAGCAAGTCCGATGTCATTGAACTCTCGAAAGTCCTTGGCCTCCCGACGTGGGACGTGTCCTCGTTTGCGTGTCTAGCGTCGCGCTTTGTCTACGGCGAGCCAATCACGAAAGAAAAATTGAAGATGGTCGAGAACAGCGAGCAGCTCCTTTCAGATATGGGCTTCCAGCGGTACATGGTCTACATTCACGACAAGTTCGCGAGGCTCGAGATCATGCCGGAGGATTTCACGATGATGCTTCAGGCCGAGGCCAGAATGAAAATTTATAAGGCTCTGAAAGAGTTCGGTTTCTCGTATGTTACGCTGGATTTGAAAGATTATAACGTCGATTTAGAAGTTGAAGGAGAAGATGAATAAGTGCTGGCTCAGAAACTTGAAACGCTGAAAGATTATCTAGCGTCTTTGGAGAGCGTCGCGGTTGCGTTCTCCAGTGGCGTTGATTCTACGTTGCTGTTGAAGGTCGCTCACGACGTACTCGGCGATAAGGCGATCGCGGTAACAGCTTCGTCGCTGTCGTTCCCTCAAAGGGAGCTTGACGAGGCGAAGAAATTTTGCGACCTCAATCACATCACACAGGTAATCTGCGAGTCCGAGGAGCTTGAGATCGACGGCTTCAAAAGCAACCCGAAAAATCGCTGCTACCTTTGCAAGAAAGAACTGTTCACGAAAATTCTGGCAATCGCGAGAGAGCATAACATCGCCAACGTTGTCGAAGGCTCCAACCTCGATGACCTTGGAGACTATCGGCCGGGCTTGCAGGCTATCGAGGAGCTTGGAATAAAAAGCCCGCTGCGCTTTGCCGGGTTGAGCAAGTCCGATGTTCGTGAACTTTCAAGACAGCTCAATCTCCCGACGTGGGATAAGCCGTCATTCGCGTGTCTTGCGTCGCGCTTCGTCTATGGCGAGATGATCAGCGAGGAAAAATTAAAGATGGTCGGAGCGGCCGAGCAGCTTCTCTCGGAGATGGGCTTCAAACAATATCGCGTTCGTATTCATGGCAAGCTCGCGAGGATTGAGATAATGCCGGAGGATTTCACGCGAATGCTGCAGCCCGAGACCCGCGAGAAGATTTACGACTCTCTGAAGGCTCTGGGCTTCTCGTATGTGTCGCTGGACTTGAAAGGTTACCGCACCGGCTCGATGAATGAGGAGCTTGAAAAAAAATAAATCGTTGTGATATCATTGCGCGAAAATTTTTGAGATTGGAGAAAGTTTTGTCATGAGCAAATTCAACGTTCCCTACAAAATTTATCTTGATGAAAAAGAAATCCCCTCGTCTTGGTACAACGTCCGCGCAGACATGAAGACCAAGCCCGCGCCTCTGCTTAACCCCGGGACGCTCAAACCAATGACCTTCGAGGACATGCGCCCGGTGTTCTGCGACGAGCTGATTAAACAGGAGCTTGACGACGACACCGCCTACATTCCGATCCCCGAAGAGATTTACAACTTCTACAAGATGTACAGACCGTCGCCGCTTGTGCACGCTGTGTATCTCGAAGAAGTTTTGGGGACACCCGCGCATATCTTCTACAAGTTCGAGGGCAACAACACGTCCGGCTCTCACAAGCTGAACTCGGCGATCGCTCAGGCTTACTACGCCAAGAAGCAAGGACTCAAAGGCGTAACGACCGAGACGGGCGCAGGACAGTGGGGGACGGCTCTGGCTATGGCATGTTCGTTCTTTAGGCTCGGCTGCAAAGTCTACATGGTCAGAGTCTCTTACGAGCAGAAACCCTTCCGCCGCGAGGTCATGAGGACATACGGAGCCACCGTAACTCCCTCGCCATCGATGGACACGAACATCGGCCGCAAAATTAACGC
>JAFSJO010000120.1 GCA_017449415.1 Synergistaceae bacterium | reverse complement strand
GCGACGAGTACGCGGGTTACTCGTTCGATTGCACTGGCACCGAGCCTATAACGTGGTCAGCTTCCGGGCTTCCCAAGGGAATGACACTCAGCGCGTCGGGCGACCTCGCGGGGACTCCGACCAAACCCGGGAATTTCAACATCACTCTCAAAGCCTCGAACTCCGGCGGTAAGGCTCAACTTCGATTGCCATTCACGGTGTACGAGAAGCCGACTGTAACCTCGTCGAAGCTTTCGGACGCTACGACCGGCAAGAGATATTCGGCGAAATTGAACGCGAAAGGCACCGGGCCGATCTCGTGGGACATTCCGGAATTGCCATCGACATTGACGCTCACGACGGCCAAGAACGGAGCGCAGCTTACGATATCGGGAACTCCGACGGCGGCCGAGGAGCTGACGCTTCACATTAAGGTGTCGAACGACGTTGGAAGCAGCGACAAAACTCTCACGTTCAAGATCAAAGGTGTTGCGCCAAAGCTGAAAGCAACCTCAACGAGAGGCAAGACCGGCGAAGCCTACAGTGACACGACCGTAACCGCGACAGGGACTCTTCCCATAACTATTGGCTACGAAATCTCCGACGCTGACAAAGAGAAATTTGAAATTGATGACCTTGACGATCTTGGCCTATCGCTCATAACGTCGCCTGACGAGGGCAAAGCGGCGATTGTCGGCACGCCCAATCAGTCAATAAAGGGTCTCCCGATCGTCTTCACAGCTACGAACGTCGCGGCCACGACACCTGCAACCAAGAAAGTGAAATTGACGTTCGCAGGGACTAAGCCAGCTTTCACAACGTCGCCGGAGTCTAATATGAGTGTCCCGGCGGGCAGCGCGATAAGTCTCAGCTTCACGGCATCAGGCTCGGACAAGATAACGTTCACTCTTACGCCTGTTACGGGGCTTACGCTGACGCAGGACGGCAACACCGCGACAGTCTCCGGGACAGCACCAGCCGAGGCCAAGAAGAAGATCACCGTGAAAGTTACGGCGGCGAACGCTGACGGCAAGGCCACCAAGAAAGTCGTGATCCAGACCACCGAAGCCACGACACCGCCCGACCCTGAGCCGGAGCCTGACCCTGACCCCGAAGAGGAAGAGGAAGCGAGCGTTTCAACGATGCCCGATAAATCAAAGACTGAGAGCGTAGCTACTTTGACATTGGGCGCGGAGCGCGACATCTCCTCAATCCGCAAAATCGACGCTGACGCGCTGGAAGGCTACACGATCGCGGCAGTCTTGCCTGAGATCACAGTTACGGAGAGCGGACTCTACGACCTTGAAGTCGACCTGTTCGAGGACATCGAAGCTGGCCGCAAGCTGGTGTGGTTCGCGTTCCCGCAAAATCGCGCAACGAATGACGATGACGAGTTCGCAGAGTTCTATGACGCTGACGGAGCCGAGATCACCGAGACAATTGAAGCTCATGAAATCGGAGTTTCCGTGTGGCTGAACAGCGGCGATCTCTACGCGCCTGTCATAGCAGTTGAATGAGACGGCTTGACAAAAAAAAGCACAGAGTATAAAATTTCCCTCGTGCTTGCGCGGGGCGGATAGTTCAGCGGTAGAACACCTGCTTTACACGCAGGGGGTCGTAGGTTCGAACCCTGCTTCGCCCACCAGAGATTTAACGACACGCGGGGTCGTAGCTCAGTCGGTTTAGAGTGTCGGCCTGTCACGCCGAAGGTCGCGAGTTCAAGTCTCGTCGGCCCCGCCAGAAATATTTAAGTCGTTAGGTCAAGGACGTTGGGCGGGATAGCTCAGTTGGTAGAGCAACGGACTGAAAATCCGTGTGTCCCCGGTTCAATTCTGGGTCCCGCCACCATGAATAACATTGCGGAAGTAGCTCAGGGGTAGAGCACAACCTTGCCAAGGTTGGGGTCGCGGGTTCAAATCCCGTCTTCCGCTCCAAAGATTGACGGTAGTGGCTCTGAAGACAAACTTCAGAGCTTTTTATTTTATTCACAAATTGATGAACACAAATTTAAACCTGCAAAGGTCTAGCCCTTTCTCGTTGACGATGTCAGCGTCGATGTAAAAGATCCTGCGCCCGGCCTTACGGACTTTCGCGGTGCAGATAAGTTTCTGCGCGTCTCGCGAGCCTCTCAGATAGTCGACGTGTCCGTTGACCGTAACGCCGTTCCCTCCCGCGCTTATGAACGCGACCCCGGCAGTGTCGTCCGCCATCGTGAACAGGACTCCGCCGTAAGGGATCCCGTAGGGGTTGAAATGCTCCTCTTCGAGCTCAAGCTCGCTGACCGCTATCCCCTCCTCGACCTTCACGAAGCGAAAGCCCGTCTTGCACTCGACATCGCTCCTCAACTTCTCCAACGCTTCAAGATTAATCTTCACTATAGAGTCTTCCGACACAAAAAAATCTCCTTTCACGTGATGCTTTAATCACGGCAAATTATACGAGACGATTTGACAAAATAAAAACTCGCGAGTAAAATTTCCGCCCGTTGGAAAATTGTAAATATACTAAATATTTTGAAGGTGTTAAAACATGGCCGATAGAATAGTGAACGGCAGAAGAAGGTCAGATGACATATTGCTCGATACGGCGTTGCGTGATTTTTACGGTGCAGCCGACGAGATGGGATTGAGCGAGAGTTTAATTTCAATGCTGAGTTACCCGGAGCGCAGGCTTGATGTCTCCGTCCCGGTCGAGATGGAAGACGGCAAAGTCAAAGTCTTCAAAGGCTACAGAGTTCAGCACTCGACAGCCTTGGGGCCGTCAAAGGGCGGTATTCGTTACGCGAAAGACGTTACGGGCGCGGAGTGCGAGGGTCTTGCGATGCTGATGACGTGGAAATGTTCGTTGGCCGGGATCCCTTACGGCGGAGGCAAGGGCGGCATAGCTTGCGACCCCACAATACTCACGAGGCGCGAGAAAGAGAGAATGTCCCGAACCTACGGCGCAAGGATCGCCCCCATCATCGGACGCTGGAGCGACGTTCCCGCACCTGACATGTACACCGGCGGTCAGGAAATGGTCTGGATCATGGACACGATCTGCAAGATGCTCGGACACTTTGAGCCGGCAATGCTCACAGGCAAGCCGATTGACTATTGGGGAGCCAAGGGACGCACTGAGGCAACAGGACGCGGAACTTCGACATGCGGCCTCGAACTTATGAAAGCCAAAGGGCTTGACCCGTCGAAGATGAAGATCGCCGTGCAGGGCTTCGGCAACGTCGGAAGCTACACTGCTCTGCTGCTCAAAGAGGCGGGCGCGACCATCGTAGCCATCAGCGACACGACAGGCGGCTATTACAACCCCAAAGGCATCAACGTCGAGAAAGCTTTTGAATACATGAACCACAACCCCGAGCAGAGAGGACGCAAGCTCGAGGGCTTCGAGAAGGAAGGCTGCGAGAAGATCGGAATTGATGATGTTCTGTTCCTTGACTGCGATTTCCTTTTCCCGTGCGCTCTGCAGGGTGTCATCAATCAGGACACGGCCGGAAAGGTCAAAGCCCGCTACGTCATTGAGGGAGCGAACAGCCCCACGACCCCCGAGGGTGAAGAGATTTTGAATGACGCTGGCGCGATCGTTATCCCGGATTTCTTGGCGAACGCTGGCGGCGTTATCGGATCATACTTCGAGTGGGCGCAGAACCTTCAGGGCTTCTCATGGAGCGAGGCCGACTACAACAAGAGGCTCGTTGACCTCATGACCGAGAACTTCAATAAGGTCTGGGCATACGCAAACGATCACAAGGTTACGATGAGACGCGCGGCTTACATCGCGGCGATCAAGAGAGTTTCGGACATTGTCGCGCTGCGCGGAGTTTACCTGTAAACACTAAAGACAATTCGCCTGTTTGTACAGGCGTTTTTTTTTGTGGTAGAATTGCAAATAATCGCGCCCTGTTGAACGTATGCAGGGCAATATTAATTCAGAAGGAGCCTTAAATTCAAATGAAAACAGAATTGCTGAGGCAAGAGAAGAACATCGTAACAATCAAACTCGATATCGAAGCCGCCGAGTTCACCAAAGCACTTAACAAAACGCTTAATGAGCTGTCTCAGCAGGCCAGCGTTCCCGGCTTTCGCAAAGGCAAAACGCCCCGCAACATTCTCGAAATGCGTTTCGGCAGAGATGCCATCTACAACGAAGCACTCGAAAAAATAGTCCCCGAACAGATCCGCCAGATAGTCGAAGATTATGACCTCGATGTCATGGACACTCCGACGCTTGACATTAAAGAAAAAATAGTCGAAGGTCAGCCCGTCGTGTGCGAGCTTATATTCGAAGTCCGACCCGAGATTGAGCTTTGCGACGTTGACAGCCTCACGGTCGAGAAAGTCGTTACCGAAGTCAACGATGAAGCCGTCGACAGGCTCGAAAAGAGAATCAGAATCAGCATGGCCGAGATCAAGCCCGTCGAGAGAGCTGTACAGGACGGAGATCTCGTCGACCTCGAACTGACGATCAGGACGCTCAACCCGGACGGCTCGGAGGCCGAAGACCAGCCCCGCAAGGATCCGACGAAAGAGAAGATCAATCTCGCTGACGAGACGATCAGGAAAGAAGTTCGCGAGGCTCTCATCGGCAAGAGCAAGGGCGACGAGGTCTACACGGAATTTGACGTTGAAGAGAAGCACTTCGACAGAGAGTTGGCCGGCCGCCACGTGCGCTACAAGATGGTGATCGAGACGGTCTCGGAGTATGTCCTGCCGGAAGTCAATGAGCAGTTCTACAAGGACGCTTTCGGCCCTGACACTGACATCAAAGACTACGAGACCTTCAGAGCGAAACTCAAAGAAGACATCATCAAAGAGGTTACGTCGACGAACGAAGAGGACATGAAAGGCAGACTCGTTGAGCTTGTCGCGAAGACCTCAAAGCTCGAAGTCCCGGAGAGCCTCATAAGCCGTCAGATCAGAGCCATTCGCAAGGAAGATCAGGACTGGGCGAAGAACAACGGCATCACGCTCGAACAGGCTTACGCGCTCGACACCGAAGACGGACGCAAAGGCTACGAGAACTTGCTGCACTCACGCGCTGAAGAAGCCGTCAGACATGTCCTCGTAATGGACGAGCTTGCGAAGAAATTCGATATCCATCTCGAACAGGCCGACCTTGAAGCCGAGTTTGAACGTCAGGCGGCACGCTTCAACGTCTCGAAAGGCTTCGTAGCGAAAGCTTTCTACGAGAACGAAGAGAGGCTCGACGAGTTACGCAGCCGCTTGCGCTGGGACAAGATCGTCAACGTCCTGCTCACTCACGTTAAAGTCGAAGAGGTCAGCGAACAGGAGTTCAACGCCAGACACGAACACGATCACGACGGAGAATAGTTACATGTCATATTACGTTCCATATGTAATTGAACAGACCGGGCGCGGCGAACGAAGCTACGACATCTACAGCAGGCTCTTGAAAGACAGAATAATCTTTCTCGGCTCTGAAATCGTCGATGACGTTGCTAACTCTGTAGTCGCGCAGATGCTCTTCCTAGAGAGCGAAGACCCCGACAAGGACATAAATCTCTACATCAACAGCCCCGGCGGGAGCGTAACAGCCGGCCTCGCGATCTATGACACCATGCAGTACATCAAACCTCAGGTCTCGACGATATGTGTCGGCTTGGCGGCGAGCATGGCGGCTATCTTGCTTGCGGGCGGCGCAAAAGATAAGAGGCTTGCTCTCCCTAATGCCGAGGTCATGATCCACCAGCCACTCGGCGGCGCGAGAGGTCAGGCCAGCGATATCGAGATCCAGGCCAAGAACATCATCAAGACCAAAGAGCGCATGAACAGGATCTTAGCTCGCCACACAGGTCAGGACTTCGAGACGGTCGCACGCGACACCGACAGAGACAACTACATGACCGCCGATGAAGCTCTGAGTTACGGCCTGATTGACAAGATAATAGAGGCAAGGTAACGATGCCCCCGAAAAAGATTAACACTCCCGATGAGGATCGCTGTTCGTTCTGTGGCAAGCCTCGCTCGCAGGTTCAGAACATGTTCGACGGCCCCGGCGGCAATGTCAGAATTTGCGATCAGTGTGTCGTGCTATGCTCCATCATGATGGCCAACAGTCGCAGAGAAATGGCCGCGACATCTCCCGAGGGCAACGCTCAGGAAGATATCATGCTGGGACTTGGCCTTCCGACCCCTCCGACCGTGAACAAGTTCGCGAACTTCAACAGCGCCATCAAACCAAAGGAGCTGAATGACTACTTGGATCAGTACGTCATCGGTCAGAACAGCGCGAAGAAAGTCGTCTCGGTGGCGGTCTATAACCATTATCAAAGGTTGAAGAATAATCTCGATCTCAAAAATTCTGATGTCGAGCTTCAAAAGAGCAACGTTCTGCTGCTTGGCCCCACAGGGTCGGGGAAGACGCTAATAGCTCAGACGCTCGCTAAGAAGCTGAATGTCCCGTTCGCGATTGCTGACGCTACGACGCTGACGGAGGCCGGATATGTCGGTGAGGACGTTGAGAATATTCTCGTGAGGCTGCTGCAGGCCGCTGATTACGACCTCAAAGCCGCCGAACGCGGGATAATCTACGTCGATGAGATTGACAAGATTTCGCGAAAATCCGAGTCGACCTCGATAACTCGCGATGTCTCTGGCGAGGGAGTTCAGCAAGCTCTGCTCAAAATTCTCGAAGGCACGATGTCCAACATTCCGCCCAAAGGCGGCCGCAAGCACCCGCAGCAGGAGTTCGTGCAGATCAACACGGAAAATATTTTGTTCATATGCGGCGGAGCTTTCGACGGTCTCGAACCGATAATCGCGCGTCGCGAGATGAAAAAATCTTTGGGCTTCGGGAGCGAGCTATCGCCGAGGAACAAGCGACACGAGATTTTGCAGCAAGTTCAGCCCGAGGATCTCGTAACGTACGGATTTATCCCGGAGCTTGTCGGACGTATTCCCGTTCTGGTTGCGTTGGAGGAGCTTGACAAGGACGCTTTCATCAGGGTGCTTCAAGAGCCAAAGAACGCGCTCGTCAAGCAATACAAGAAAATTCTCTCGATGGACGGCGTGGAGCTTGAATTTACTCCCGAGGCTCTCGCAAGGATCGCCGAGCTTGCAGTCGACAAGAAGACCGGCGCGAGGGGTCTGCGTGCGATCATGGAAAGCCTGATGATAGATATCGAGTACGAGCTGCCTTCGATGCCCGACGTTGACAAGCGCGGGAAGAAGTTGCTCATCACGCCAGAATTTGTGAACAACAAAAACATTCCTTTAGAAGATCTGCTTCATGATTGACAGGAAAATCCTACTCATAAACGCCCGGCTAGAGGCTTCGTGCTTCAAACCGGGTCAGCTTTTGCCTGAGGACAGTTCGATCCCGGAGATCGCTGTTGCGGGACGCTCCAACGTCGGCAAGTCCTCACTCATCAACGCGCTGCTGAATACGAAGCTGGCCAAGACAGGTCAGACCCCCGGCAAGACACGCAGCATAAACTTTTACAACGTCGAGATTAAGGGTGCGGATAAGAAATTTCGGCTCGTTGACTTCCCCGGCTACGGATACGCGGCTCGGAGCAAGGACGAGCGGGACTCTTGGAAGCGATTGATCTCGGCATATATGCGTGAGCGCGACGGCTTGAAGCTCGTTTTGCACCTCGTCGACTTCCGACACGGCCTCTTGAACAACGATAGAGAGCTTCAGGAATGGATACGAGCTTACGATAAGAATATTCAGGTCGTGTTCACCAAGGCCGACAAAATCCCCAAAGGAAAGTGGCGAGCTACGAGAGAGAGTTACGTACGCGACGGACTGTTCTCTTACGACATGCCGATAATAACATCGAGCGACAAGAAAGAGGGCATTGAGGCACTGAGCAACTTCATAGCGAGCTTTCTGATATAATCTTTCCAAGGAGGGATTTTTATGAACGCAACAGAAGTTGATTATGTTCCGCAGAGAATATGCGACATGTATATGCGTAGTCTCGAAGAGAGAATGGACTACGAGAAGAGCATTATGGACGAGAAATTTGAGAGATTTCAAGCTGTGGTTGAAAGAAGCCTGACTGAGATTAAGGCCAGTGTCAACGACGTTCGGGCAGATGTCAGAGTCCTTAGCGAAAGGCTCGATGAAAAATTCAACAGTCTAAGTACCCGCGTAGACGGACTCGAGAAGCGCATCGACGACCCCCACCACTCGAACAACAAATGGCTGGCTGTGTTTGGTGTTCTGTTCGCGGCGGCCGCCGTCGTTGCCCCCGTAGTCGCTAACGTCGTTCAATATTACCTCACAAATAAAAGCAGCGGCGTTCATTCCTGCCGAGGATTGATGTTTTGCCACTGCCGTCATTTTACCATACTCCGATACATCTTCACCAACTCCGTCACTATATCCTCCTCGCTGATGTCCTTGTCCCAGCCATACGCCCTGCACACCGCCGCGTCATTCACCTCATGAGCCTTGCGAAGCTCCGACGGCATCGTGTCGCTATACATCGAAGCGAACGAGCTATCCGAATATTTCGCCCTCGCGTCAAGGATCTTCTGCGCAGTCTGTTCGATCTTTGCGCGGTGTCGAGTTGACGCTTGAGGCCACGGAAAATTGTTATACACAACCGTGTTGGAATATCTGTAATCGCTTTTGAGCCGCCCTGCTACCGCCCGCATCCAAGCCATGTGAACGCGGCTCGTCAGGACTCCGAAGTGATAGAGCGTCGCGCCGGGAATGACTTTCAAAGCGTCGCCGGGGATTATCGAAGCGTCGAGCCAGTCAACTGGAACATATTTGCGAGTTTCTGATGAGGTTTTCGGGATCGCGATATAGTTGCCTGCCGGTTGTCGGATCTCCGCGAATAGCCACGAAGTATCAGCTGACCGTCGAGTCGCTTCGCGCTTGCTGGCAAGTCGAAACTTTTTCACGGCTTTGACTCGTTTCATCACGGCGCGCATACTATAAAGCTCTCCGGGGGTTGCGTTGACTAGCCACAGGCAATAGCGCGGAATGTTGTTAATGAACTCCTCCGCACCCATGTACCGCCGAATGAATTTCTCCGCCCTAGGCTCACGTCTCAACAGTTCGTCGCGTTCGTCAGCCGTCAAAATCAATCCGCCGTCGTCCCTTGGCATGTTGCCCGTTATCATCACCGGGGCGTATTCGCAGATCGGAGCCTTTCGAGCTTCAATGAAGTAATTCGGTTCGGGGCGTAGATAAAAGTTTATGTGCTCGACCTCAACGAAGCTGCCATCAGGCGCGTAGAGTTTTCTGAGCTTCGGCGGAGTGGTGCTGAACCCTATCACGACGCAATGAACGTGAGCTATATTGTCCTTCAGCTCGCTGTCCCACACGAAAGACTGATGAGCGAAATCAATTTCAATCTTCCAACGTTCATACAGAGGCTTGAAGATCGCCGCGACCTGCTCGCCTTGCGTGATCGAGTTCGTAGCGACGAATGCGGCCTTGGTCATCTTGTCCTGAACGTACTCCGACGCAATCGCGAACCAGCACGCGACATAATCAACCTTGCCGCTGCCTATGAGCTTGCGAACGTCCTCTTTTTGACCCGTGTTCTGTTGCGAGTATCCGAGGAAAGGCGGGTTGCCCATGATGTAGAGCATGTCCTCGTGATGTATCTTCCAGCCCGGCAGTCCCCACGCCAGCCCTTCGAGTGCGTGCATTGCGCTGCCTTCCTTTATGTGGTCGTAATCTTTCAGCGGCAGGGGAGCTTCGTTCGTGATCTCGCGAGCCTCCTTCCACATCTGATTGTCAGCGATCCACAACGCTGTACGCGCAACGGCTGCGGCGAAGTCATTGACCTCAATGCCGTGGAATTGCGATATCGAGACCTTCGTCTCCAGCTTGTGGGGCATCGGCTGTCGCGACAGTTCGCGGAGTATTCTGTTCTCGAGCGTCCTCAACGACCTAAAAGACTCAGTTAGGAAGTTGCCTGAGCCGCAAGCGGGGTCAAGAAATCTCAGCGAAGCCAGCTTATTCTGAAATTCCAGCAAGTTTTTAGCCCGTTCAGCTCCGTTCGAGGTTGCGAAAATGTCATCGAGCTTGGCTTTCAGCTCGTCGAGGAACAGCGGATCAATGACCTTGTGAATGTTCTCGACGGTCGTGTAGTGCATACCGCCGGAATCTCTTTCGTCTTCGAGGACGCGCTCAAAGATAGAGCCGAAGATCGTGGGGCTGATCTTGCTCCAATCGAAGCCCTCGGACATCTCACGCAGAATAATTTCGAGCGGCTCGCCGTCAAGCTGAGGTATCTCGATATTCTGATCTTTGAAGAGTCCGCCGTTGACGTACGGAAAATCTCTGAGGTTGATATTGAGGTTTGAAGCTCGCTCGTCCTGCCTCTGGTTGAGAACGGCGAAGAGATTTCGCAATGCATCGGGAGCCATGATGGCGCGAGGCTTCAAATAGTCATGAAACAGAGATTTCTCGAACAGACCAGCGTCCTCGGCGTAGAGCAGAAACACAACCCGAACGCAAAAGACAGTTAAGCTCCGCTGTCGCCTCCTGATTGCCTCGTCGGTGTCGGCTGTCGCGTAACGTTTCCAATTGTCGCTGATGAGGCTTTGTTTGAGCTTCCTGACGAGCGCGCCGGCCTTGATAGAAATTTCTTCCTCGTGGCGAGCTATGGCCTGCGGGTCGACCATGAACATAAATTTTTGCCAATCGCGTTCGAGGTCTTCAAGCCTTATGACCTCGGGCGGATCTTTCGGTTGTTGCATGTCGTGGATACGAAACTCTTGAAAGTTGCAAACGATGATACAGCGCGCGCGTTCGGAGTCCGGCAGCCAATCAGAATATCGCTTGCCTTGCTCGAACGGAGTCAGCTCTGAGCCGTCAGACTGTCTCGCGGCTCTGTCGAGATTAACATCGCGGCTCTTTTGCTCAATCAGAACCCGCGTTGAAGGTATATAAGCGTCAATGAAGCTCTTATGAGCCAGCTCGACGCTCTTTTGAAACTCAATGACCTCCGTCGGCCTGTCAACTTTCAGAACGTCGTAGAGAAATTCGAGCCAAAACTTTTGAGTGTCTTTGTTTTCGTTGCCTTTGCCGCGCCAACGTTCGATAAACCTTTCCATATTCCTTGCCTCCTCTAGCGGCTTTCATTCCTAATTCCTAATTCCTAATCCCTCATTGCCTTTGCCTCTCACTCCTAACTCCTAACTCCTAACTCCTCACCATTTCACGCACCCCACGCCGCAAGCCGCGCAACCCGAATAGCAATCCGTCGTGAGCTTCTGATCGTAGGCTCGATGACGCTCACGGAGCAGAAATTCTTTCGTTAATCCAACGTCAACGAAGTCCCACGGCAAAATTTCGTCCTCGGCTCGCTCCCTCGTGAACTCGTTCGGGTCAAGCCCGCAATACTCAAAGGCTTCAAGCCACAGTGTCAGGTTGAAATGTTCCGTCCAGCTGTCGAACCTCGCGCCCGTCTCCCAAGCTCGCAATATCACGTCGCAAGTTCGTTTGTCGCCACGCGATAAGACACCTTCAAGAAACGTCTGCTCCGGCTCGTGGTAGCTGATCGAGAGTGCGCGATCGTGAAGGAGATTTTTCACACGCCGGCCTTTCTCTTGAAGCTCGGCTATGGAATTCTGACGCTCCCACTGGAACGGCGTATGAGCTTTCGGCACGAAGCCCGACACGCTGACGCTGACAGTAGCTCTCTTGCGTCCCATGGCTCGGCCGAGTTTGAGCGTCCTGTAGGAAATTTCGGCGATCGCGTCTAAATCCTCGTCTGTCTCGGTTGGCAGTCCCATCATGAAGTAGAGCTTGACGCGCTCCCACCCCCGTGAGAAGACTTCGTTAAGACACTTTATGATCATGTCCTCGCTGATGCCCTTGTTGATTACGTCGCGGAGCCTCTGAGTTCCGGCCTCGGGCGCGAAAGTTATCCCGCCATGTTTGGAGCGCAAGCCTTCGAGCTTCTCAGCTAACCCGATAGAGAAGCCGTCCATTCGCAGGCTCGGGAGGCTGAGTTTTGCGCGTCGCTCGTTCAACGTCGGCGAGAGTTCGTCAATCAGAGCTTCGATCCCGTAATAGTCGCATGACGCAAGAGACAGCAAGCCAACCTCTTCCCAACCCGTCGAGTTGATTATGCTGAGAATGGACTTGGAAGCCTCGGCTTCAGGTCTGCTGCGTACGGGGCGATTGACCATTCCGGCCTGACAGAAGCGACAGCCTCGTCCGCAACCTCGGAATAACTCGACAGCCGCGCGGTCGTGAACTATGTTGACGCTCGGGACGATCATAGAGTTGAGGGTGAAGAAGTTTTCGGCCGCCTGACGCTTGACCCTATCGCCGGTAGCAAAGCACAACGGAACGTAATATGAGTGAGGAGTGAGGAGTGAGGAGTGAGGAGTTGGAGATTTATGGTCGTGGATTGCTTTGAGAATGTCGCTGCGCGGTGAGCCTTTCATGCCCTCGACGAGAGATAAGAAACCCGGCAAAAGAGCTTCGGCCTCGCCAACGCAGAACACGTCAATAAACGCGCTCAGAACCTCGGGAGTGTAAGCTCCGTAGCCTCCCGCGATGATGATCGGATCGTGGTCGCTGCGCTCGTCAGCTTTCAACCTCAGACCCGACAGGCTTATCATGGTCAGAATGTTCGTGTAGCTCGTCTCGTGTGGCAGCGTGAACGCTATGATATCGAAGTCGCGGAGTGATCTCTTGTGTTCGATTGATCTCAGCGTGATGTCGTTGGCTCGCATCAGAGCCTCCATGTCAGGCCACGGACAGTAAGCCCGGTCGGCGAGGTAATCTTTCCCCATTGAAGCTATGAAGCCCTCAATGACCTGAAAGCCGTAGTAGCTCATGCCGGTCTCGTAAACATCAGGGAACGCGAGACAGATCTTTAACGCCGCCTCGTCCCACGAAATTTTCTTGTAAGGCCGCCATTCGCTCCCGCTGTAACGAGACGGACGCGACACCTGCGACATCAATCTCCACTCCGGCGTATCGAACTCCGGGAAGTTAAATTCCATGTTTGTTGCTAGCCTCCTCTACACAGATGCTCGCGACGAGGCCGAGCGTGATGAAGATCGACAACAGCGAGCTTCCTCCGTAGCTCAGGAATGGCAAAGGGAGACCCGTTACCGGCACGATGCCGATACTCATTCCCATGCTCTCGAACATTTGAAACCACAGCCACGCCGCGACACCTGAGACTAAGATTTTACAGCGTCGATCTTTGCTCCGTATCCCGGTTAAGATTACGCGCGTCAGCAAGACTCCGAACATGAACAGCAATACGAGATTGCCTACGAAGCCGAACTCCTCGGAGAAGACGCTGAATATAAAATCCGTGTGAGGTTCAGGGAGAAATCTCAGCTTGCTCTGTGTGCCGAGCATGAAGCCCTTGCCTAGGAAGCCCCCCGAGCCGACGGCGATCCGCGATTGAATGACGTTGTAGCCCGCGCCTAGAGGGTCTCTCATGGGGTCGATGAAGACCAAAATTCTGTTGCGCTGATAATCTTTCAGCACGAACAGGATCAACACCGGTATCGCCGCCAAGCCCGCGCCCACGATGGTGCCGAGATACTTCAATGGTGTCCCGGCCGCAAAGAGCATCACGAACGAGATCACGAGGAAGACGAGCGCACTCCCCGCATCAGGCTGCAGCAGCACCAGAATGACAGGAAGCGAGATCAGGCCAAGAGCCAGAAAGAAAGTTTTGAGATCCTCAGGTGGGTAACGTCCAAGGAACTTCGATAAGGCGAGAATGATTGAGACCTTTGCGAACTCCGAAGGCTGAAAGCGCAACCCGCCGATCCCGAGCCAGCTCTGTGCGCCGTTGACCTTGGGAGCAAGCAGGTTCGTGAGGAAGAGCAGCAGCAGCGCGAACGCAAAGAACGGATACGCCCCGTCAAGCAGCTTCCTGTGGCCGACATACATCACCACGATCATCATGACGAAGCTGAACACGAGCCACGCGCCCTGCCTCATCGCAAAGTCATAGCCGCGCCCCGAAGTCCCTGCCGCCGCACTGTAGATGCAGAAAATTCCCCATAGAGAGAGCATAAAAGCGCACAAAAAAATCAGCCTGTCCGTCAAAGACAGTTCAGTTCGCAGGGATATGAAGAAATCTTTCATGCGCTAGTTCTTGTCTACGTCGATCTTTCCGCGCTTTATTCTCAATACAGGAACATTTGCAACGAGCGCGACTTCATGCTCGTCGTGGTCGAGGTCGATTTCGATTTTTTGCGTGTCTATTTCCATATATTTAGTGAGGACTTCGACTATCTCGCCGCGAAGATTGTCAAGAAGCTGGGGGGATATGTCCGTACGGTCATGGATCAGAACGATCTTGAGGCGGTCTTTGGCCTTACCGCGCGAGCCGTCGCTGCCTGAGCCGAAAATTCTTTTCAGAAAATCCATAATCACACCTCCCGTAATTATTTCTTCTTTGACGTGAAGAACTTCTTGATCTTGCTGATGAAGCCGCGTGTCGCGTAGCTCTCCAGATCCATCAGCGGGACATCGCGCCCCAGAAGCCTCTCAGCTATGTTCAGATAGGCGTGAGCGGCTGGCGAGTCGAGGCTCATAGTCATGGGTTCGCCGTTGTTGGTTGAGCGTATGACGTTCTCGTCCTCCGGGACGACACCGATCAGGTCAATCGAAAGCACGTCCAAGATATCTTCCTTGGCGAGCATGTCTCCGTCCTGTACCATGTTGGGTCTGAGCCTGTTAATGATGAGGCGGATCGGGGATTTGCCCATGGACTCCAACATGCCTATGATGCGGTCAGCGTCTCTGACGGAGGGGATCTCGGGAGTCGTTACGACGAGAGCCTCATCAGCTCCGGCGGCGGCGTTCTTGAAGCCTCCTTCGATGCCTGCGGGGCAATCCAGCAAAATGAAATCAAACTCGGGCTTCAGCTCCTCACATAGAGCGATCATCTGTTCAGGGTTCACAGCGTCTTTCGTTCGTGTCTGAGCGGCCGGGAGGAGATACAGCCCCGGAACTCTTTTATCTTTCACGAGAGCTTGATTGAGCTTGCAAACTTTTTCAATCACGTCGATGAAGTTGTAGACGACTCTGTTTTCAAGTCCCATGATCACATCGAGGTTACGAAGTCCGACATCTGCATCGACGGCCACGACTTTCTTGCCGAACCGTGCGAGAGCAGCCGCTATGTTAGCTGTTGAAGTTGTCTTGCCGACTCCGCCTTTGCCCGAAGTCGTTACGATTACACGTGCCATTTAATATTAAATTCCTCCTGATTTAGAGATTTGCGTAGCTTGGTGAATTTAGTCCGAATTTATTTTCGCGTATCACTGGCGTTCCGTCTTCGAGGGTGATGAGGACGCTTTTGCGCCAGCAGGCTGTGGACTTTGGGTCGGCGTAGCAGAGTTTGTTGGCGATCCTGACCTGCGGGGTCTCGAAGCAGCCAGCCCACACGAAGACATCTTCGCGCCCGTAGCCTCCCGCATGAATGACCCCGAGCAAGCGTCCCGCCACGATGATGCTCCCGCCTGCGACGATCTCCGCGCCGGGGTTGAGGTGTCCCCACACGACAACGTCGCCGTCGGATTCTATTCGCTGTCCTGAGCGCATGGAGTTATACACGACCCGCAACGCCGAGATAGGTTCCTTTGGGGTCGCGATTGGGGTGATCTCTTCGGTCTTGGGTAGACTTTGAGGCTCGGACAGCGACAGGCCAGCCGCCGCGAAAAGTCTGACAGTCTCTTCATTGCTCGACAGCCACGCGCAGATGTTGACGCCTTTCTCCCACACTATGCTGTTTATCATGTGGAGAATGAGCCGCCTGGAACATTTGCGAGCTGCGAAGTCGAGAGCTATCCCCTGACCGTCGGGAAGCTTGTAGGCCGAGGCCGGTATCCTCACCAGAAGCCGCAAAAGCTCGTCCTCCGAGAGGCTCTCCGGGAGAAAAAACTTCATGCCCCAACTGGTGCGCTCCATCTTTATTCTGACACGGCCGTCAGTCCGTCTGATTTTCTTTAATAAATTCAAGTTCGGCATATCCACTCTTAATAAAATAAAAAATTTTTCGCGGATAATTATAATGTTTTCCAAATATTTAAGCTATAATTTCGCTAATGAGGAGTGAGGGGTGAGGAGTGAGGAGTGATTTTAACCCCTAACCCCTGATCCCTAATCATTAAAGAGGAGGTAATCTTTTACATGTGGCTTTTCTTAGTGTTTGTAACTCTTGTATTCGGTGCCTTGGCCGGATTTTACGCATGGTCAGTCTATCAGAAGCTGGAGCAGTCGAAGATAGACAACGCCAGAGTGGCGGAGCTTTCCGAGATAATTCACGGCGGTGCTATGGCGTTCCTAAAGAAAGAGTATACGTGGCTCGCTCCGTTTGTGGGCGTGGTCGCGATATTGCTCGTAGCGGCGTTGGGGCTTGGCGCGGCGTTTGCGTTCATTCTTGGAGCTGTCTGCTCTGCGACGGCGGGTTATATCGGAATGTACGTAGCGACGAACTCGAACGGACGAACGACCTACGCGGCGTTGAAAGGCATGGAGTCTGATGACGGCTCGGCGGCTGGTGATGCTCTCGAAGTCGCGTTCTCGGGCGGCAGTATCGTCGGAATGGTCGTCGTGGGTCTTGGCCTCATTGGTCTCAGTGTCGCGTATCTGTTCCTCAACGACGTAACCGCTCTCACAGCTTTCGGCATGGGCGCGAGCAGCATAGCTCTATTCGCTCGTGTTGGTGGCGGAATTTACACCAAGGCCGCTGATGTCGGAGCTGACCTCGTCGGCAAAGTCGAAGCCGGTATCCCCGAAGACGACCCCAGAAACCCTGCCGTAATCGCTGACAACGTAGGCGACAACGTCGGAGACATTGCCGGAATGGGAGCTGACCTGTTCGAGAGCTATGTCAACTCGATACTCGCGGCTATGGCTATCGGAGCTGTGTACACGTTCACGCCCGGCGTAGCTGACTCTCAGCTTGGACTTTGGGGAATTGGCTATCCGATGTTCTTGGCGGCTTGGGGTGTCGCGGCTTCAGTTATTGGCTGCATGATGATCTCACAGAAAGCTCCGTTCGCGGCGCAGGTCAG
>JAFSJO010000119.1 GCA_017449415.1 Synergistaceae bacterium | reverse complement strand
TCGTTGTGTATGGAAAGTATCAAGTCCGGGTTTGTGAGGTTGAGCAGCTCGGGAAGCTCTCGAAGTTTCAAGCCGCGAGCCTGCAGCATCGTCCCCATGCCGCCATCGAAGAATAAAATTTGTTGATAATCGCTCATTCCTAATTCCTCACGCCTTTGTGTTTCAGAACTCTCCCGAAAGTCTTCATCATGACAAGCAAATCGAACGAGAAAGACTCACGTTGAACATACTCGCCGTCGCGTCGCGCTTTCTCCTGAATACCGAGATCGTCGCGTCCCTGTATCTGCGCCCAGCCCGTCAGTCCCGGCCTTATGTCGTTAGCTCCGTACTTGTCGCGCTCTTCGATCAGGTCGAACTGGTTCCAAAGCGCAGGCCGAGGCCCCACGACCGACATATCGCCTTTCAGAATGTTTATAATCTGCGGCAGCTCGTCAATCGAATACAGACGCATCCATCGTCCGCATTTGAGCATATACTGCCCGGCGTTCTCAAGGAGGTGCGTCGCTGTGTCGTGAGGCGTGGAGTTCTTCATCGACCTGAATTTGTAAATCATGAAATGTTTCTTGTGGATCCCCACGCGCTTTTGAAGAAAGAAGACCGGGCTTCCGTCCTCGAGCCTTATTATCAAGGCGAATATCATCATCGGGACAGCCATAACGATCAAGGCCAACGCGCTCAACACGATATCAATCAGTCTTTTAATGAAGAGTTTATACATTCGATTTCCTTTCACAATCCAGCCATGTTTTTATTTTCTGTAATCTTCGGAAATTATAGCGCAGCGTGTTAATATAATTTTCATGAGGTGATATTCAATGGGAAAATTTTTCAATAAAATTCGTCAAGTCTTTAATCTGTTCTTGATTATGCTTTTGATCGCGGCAGCTGCGGCTGTGTTCGTGTACTTCCTGACAACGCCCGAACAGCGCGGAACGACCTTTTGGATCTCGGTGGGCTTTCTGGGCTTCGCTCTCGTGCTTGAGACCCTCATGGCCTCGGGCATCGCCATGCGCTCCAACAAAGGCAAAGAGGTTCCCGTAGGATTTTCAAAAGTTATCCTCGGCGGGCTGTATTTTGTTTTCGTTATCGCCGTGTCGATTTGGAACGCGTTCAAGGGCTTCTCGACGACCGCGTATATCTTAATTCATGTCGGAGGGCTTGTGGTCTTCCTGATCCCGATGATCATGATGAACATGGCTTCGCTTCGCATGAGCGGTGCTGACCGGAAAGAGCGCGAGGAGGGCCGCCTCAATCTATCGTCGCTTGCCAACAAGGTTGCGTATGTCGCTGATGACATGAAAGCCAATCGCTGGGAAACCGGCAACGCCGGCGGAATGGATCAGGCCGATATCATGAGAGTTGCGAACCTCGCCGAGGCTTTGAGGTACTCCGACCCGGCTCCGGCATCATCGAAGATCGAACGCGAGCTTGATCTAGCCGTTCAACGTCTGGCAGTGGCCGCCGAGTCGAAAAATCCTGAAGATATCTCGCGCGCGTGTCTTGAAGCTGAAAGAGCCTTGAAAGAACGCAACGACTTCGTCATTAATAACAAGTGAGTTAGGGGTTAGGAGTGAGGGGTGAGATAGTCTCATTCCTCGCTTTGTTCATTGAAAGACTGTTCAACAATTTCCATCACGTCATCAAGCTGTGAGGGATCGTCAAAGATAACTTCCACGCTGCCGGTGCCCCAGTATCCACGGTTAGTGCTATCGCGGCACAATCCTTTCGGGTCCTTCACGTCATTAAGTCTCATATTGACGTAAATTTTGAGCTTGGATTTCGTTACGACGACCGCGGCGAAATTCGTGTCGAGCCTGTAAGCAATATACATTTGAAGATACCTGCGACTGACTTCCGATGAAAGGTTCATGATCCGTCTGTCGAGCTTGTCGTACAGGTTACGAGTTAGCTCGCTGAAGGTATAATCTTCGAGGCTGTATTCACTTGTTGGTGTTGGCTCAACGGGCTTGGCCACTGCCGACGGATACTCCCAAATCTTCAATGCCTGTTCAGCTAAGATTTTCGCGCGTTCTTTGATTGTCTCCTCGTTCCAGTGAGTTTGCTCCTTGATGAAAGAGCTTAGCTTGAGTCCGCTCTGAATGTAGCCGTCTTTCATCGTCAACTTCTCTTTGAAAGGCCGGTCGCCGAGTTCAGAGTTGTAGCCCGTAAGTGTCAAGTTGCCGATCCTGTGAAGATATTCTCGCTGAACCTCGCGCCAATTCGATCCGAGTTCGCGCTGCCATTCCGGCGAAAGAGTTTCATTTTGCGGCATGACATGCTCGATAGTGAGGCTGCTCGGGTCGATGATGGGTTGCTTGTTTCCGAAGTTCTCGAGCTTGCCAAGAATGTAATAGCGTCGCTTGTCCATGTGAAAGATATCTTTTTTAACAAACGCGTCGGCAAACTCTTTATCGTCGGGAAATCTGCTGGAGCGTTCCAGCGTTACCCATTTCGCTCTAAGAGAGTTCATGTAATCGCTCTCGTCGATCTCGTTATGGAGGGTCACGAAAGTTTTGTTCAGTCCGTTGGTTGCGATGCCACAGATATGTCGCCGAATGACGTAGCTGACACACAGCCGCAAAATTTCAAGCAAATCGTCTTCGGTGATTAATCCGTTGCGAAAGTCTTCGTGAACTTTTAAGATGAACGGATACGACACTTCCATTCTGATCCCCTTGATCTCCGCGTAGAGCTTTTGCAGTTCGGGAATGTTGCTGCGTGCGAAGATTATATCCGTGTAGTAGGTCGCGTAGGTTTTAATGTCCTTGCAAAGCTCGTCAACTTTTCCATTAAAATCGCTGTTCATATACCACCGCTTGAACTCCTCATAAACCCGGTCTTCCCTCACGACACGAGACAGCTTCATAGTCAGATAATCACGGAAAAAATCATCCATCAGCTTATCCTGCTTATCGTTGCCGAAAAGTTTTTCCATTGGGCTCCAGAACTTGTCGTAAACGTCGCTTTGTTCGTTGTGGTCGAGTCCCATCAGGACGAAATTGCGAATGAGATCCGACTTCGACAAGTCTTTGCCCGTCGAGTTCAAACTTTCGAAGATCGCTTGCGCGTCGTCGTTGGCTTCGAGCGTGATGTTGACGATTTGCAGCTTCCCTATAGCCTCGTAGACCTCCGCGGGCTTCAATTCATTTCCGCAAATTTTTTTCTCCAGAAATTCGTAATTCTCGCGGAGCTTTGAATATTTCGCCGCTGGATTGTTCACTCCCTCAATCAAATTGGACAAAACTTCCTTGTCTTCGCCGACTAAGAGAAGTTTATATCTGTCCGAGCCTGAGGCATATTGATTTTTGAGCCGCAAGTCTTCGATTTCTTTCGCGTTGATTGTCGTGTCGCCGGGATTGTCAAGCGACCAGTTGCGCAACGCTATCAGCATCAACATGATCGTAGCCATTCGCTGCTGTCCGTCGATCAGCGTGAAGCGTTGAACTTTTACGCCCGATGGCGTATTACCCTCGGCCTTGTTGACAATCGAGCCAATGAAGTAGCTTGCGCGTCCGCTCCTCTGTATGTTCACGAGGTCGTTCCAAAGCTGTTCGCAGTGTTCGATGTCCCAGCTGTAGCGACGTTGATACTTCGGCAAAACGAACTGAGTATCATTGCCGAGAAATTTGAGAATATTCGCCTTTCCAACTTCCATTTATCATTGTCCCTTTCCAAAATTTTTATGCCGTGGCCGAATATCTCCCCGACGCGTCCATTATAAGGCCGTAAGATACGAGGGTCATCAAGGCTTCCTGCACCGTCATGAAGTCGAGGCCGCTTTCGAGTACTATCTCGTCGGTGAGCCTGTCGCCTTGACGCGCAAGGAGCGAATACACGATCTTCTCATCGTCGTTCAGGGTCGGCACTGTCTTGTCGGGCTTGGGAGCTTCCATATCGAAATTCAAGCTGAGCTGCTCATGTGTCGGAGCTATCGTCTCGATGAAACTTTGAATGCTCGCGACAGCTTTCGCGCCCTCGTTGAAAAGTTCGTTAGTCCCGCGGCACACGTCATCAGTGATACGACCCGGCACAGCCCAGACCTCGCGCCCAAGGTCAAGAGCCGCCCGCGCCGTCAGCATAGCTCCGCCCCCCTCAGGAGACTCAACGACAACGACCCGCGAAGCCATGCCCACGATGATGCGATTGCGTTCGGGGAAGTGCCAGCTGTCGCCGCCCGTGCCCATAGGGAACTCGGAGACCAACGCGCCGCGCTCGATGATCCGCGAGAATAAGTCTCTGTTCTCGACCGGGTAGACACGATCGACCCCCGTCCCGAACACTGCGATCGTTACTCCGCCCTCAGCAAGACAGCCTCGATGACCCGCCGAGTCGATGCCACGCGCTCCGCCGCTGATGACGGTGATGTTGCTCTGCGCGAGTGCCCTTGCGAGGTTCTCAGCCACAACACGAGCGTAATCACTGCTCTTTCGAGTTCCGACTATCGCGACTGACGGAAGCAATATGTTCGCGCTCCCCTTGACGTAAAGCCCGACGGGAGGGTTTCTGAGGTCTTTGAGCCTCGCGGGGTAATCCAGATCCATAGCCGTAATGAACCTCGCGCCGAACTTCTCGACTCGTTCAAGCTCACGCCGCGCCCAACTCTCACGCAAGAGGTTGGAAAGTTTTTGCCTTTGTGTCTTGCTGAGGCCAAGTTCGTCCCAGAAGCTCTCGCCACGCGCAAGCTCACCGGGGTCGTAACGTTCACACAGCCGCATGAAAACTCCGCACGGAGCTTTGATGGCGTTCAACAAAATTCCTGCGAGTGTAAAATCATTGAAAGTATTCATGAACGTTTATAATATCAGAAAAACTTGAAAGGAACCTTTCTAATGTTCACACGTGAATTAACCGTACAGCCCTCCGATGTCTCGTGTCGAGGTTCGATCAAGCTGAAGAGCCTCCTCGATTACTTTCAAGACACAGCCGGCCTAGCCGTCGAAAACATCGAGGGAACAACAACGGAGCTGATCGCCCGGGGATATGCTTGGGTGCTGACGCGCTACGAGATCGAGATCGTCGGACGACTCCCGAGCCTCGATGAGAAGTTTTTAATCAACACCTTTCATGACCCCTCACACGGCTACAACACTCTCAGAGTCTTTGATGTCAGGACGCAGGACGGAACTCCGATAGCGTGGGCGAAATCCTCGTGGCTGCTGCTCGACCTCGCGACCGGGCGACCCGTCAAGCCAGCTGCTCATCTCCCCGAGATTTTGAAGCGCGACACGGCGGAGATCAGCCCGGACTTCCAAGCTGTCGAGGACGACGGAGAAAAAATTTTGCGTCGCGTCGAGTTCCCCGTAAGGTTTCACGACCTTGATTACAACGCTCACGTCAACAACGCCGTTTATTTCTCGTGGGTCTTCGATGAGTGCCCGGTGGACTTCGCAACTCACGAGCTGAAATCAATCCGTGCATCATTCCGTAGCGGCGCGAAATTCGGCGAGAAAGTTACGCTCGAATACTCCGAGGCCGGCGAAAATATTTTCTCGTGCAGGATAATCCGCGAGAACGTAACCAAACCATCAGCAAACTTTATCTTAGAATGGCAGGCGATCCAGAATTGAATATAGTCATAGTTGGAGCCGGTGAGGTCGGTCGCAGTGTCGCGAAAACTCTTTCGGGCGAGGGCAACAACATCTATCTCGTCGAGAGTAACGAAGCTCAGGCCAAGAGCGCAGGTGAAGAGCTTGACGTGCAGATCATTCAGGGCAACGGCGCAAGGCCGAACGTCTTGGCTCAGGCCGGGGTCGCTCCCGCCGGTGATGTCGATTTGCTAATCGCGTGTACGAACCGCGACGAAGTCAACATGTTATCGTGCTGGATAGCTCACAGTGCCGGAGTCCCCAACGTGATCTCACGCGCCCGAAGCCTCGAGTTCACGGACAGCGCGGACTGGGGACGCAAGCTCGGGATCAACGTCATGATATCGCCGGAGAGATCCATAGCCCGCGAGATCATAAGCCTGTTGGAGGTCAGTTCCGCCACACACGCAGCCGAATTGCTCGACGGCAAGGCCGCACTCTACACTCTCAAAGTCGCAGAAGACTCGCCGCTGGTGAACATGGCTCTGAAAGATC
>JAFSJO010000118.1 GCA_017449415.1 Synergistaceae bacterium | reverse complement strand
GAGCCTGTCGTGGAAGTCGTGAGCGCAGAGCCGACCCCCGAGGTCGTTGAAGAGGTCGAAGAGGCCAAGTCCGAAGACGTAGCTCCCGAAGAGCCTGCGAAGTCCGAAGATGTCCCCGCGGTCGTTGAGATCGTTGAGCCGATTGTCGAGTCTGCTGAAGCGGTCGTTGAAGCTGTTGAAGCTGTCGCGGAGGTCATCGAAGAGGTTATGGAGGAAGTGAAATCCGAGGACATCATCGAAGCGGTCGTTGAAGCTGTAACGGAAGCTGTGAGCGCAGAGCCGATCCCCGAGGTCGTGAGTGAAGACGCGCCGGCGGTTGAAACTCTCGAAGAAAATCAGTAAAATTTATAGCGTTAGGAGTGAGGTTAAAAGCCTTGCTCCTAATTTTTTTTGTTTGAAATTTGAAAGAAGTGATTTATTTACATGACGCAACGCAAAGACATTCATAAAATTTTGATAATCGGATCGGGGCCTATCGTCATTGGTCAGGCTTGCGAGTTCGATTACTCCGGAACGCAGGCTTGCAAGGCTCTTCGCTCGCTCGGCTATGAGGTCGTCCTCGTGAACTCCAACCCCGCGACGATCATGACAGATCCCGAGATGGCCGACATAACCTACATTGAGCCTCTCAACCCCGAACGTCTCGAAGCAATCATAGCTCGCGAACGTCCCGACGCTTTGCTCCCCAACCTCGGCGGGCAGTCGGGCTTGAACTTATGCGCGGAGCTTCACAAGGCCGGCATCTTGGAGCGATACGGCGTGAAGATCATCGGCGTACAGGCTGACGCTATCGAGCGCGGAGAGGATCGAATAGAGTTCAAAAAGACCATGAACGCACTTGGCATTGACATGGCTCGCTCAGAAGTCGCGTATTCGGTCGAGGAGGCTTTGAGCATCGCCGAGAAGTTGAGTTATCCCGTCGTCATTCGCCCTGCGTACACCATGGGGGGGGCGGGCGGGGGGCTCGTCTACAACCGCGACGAATTGCGAACAGTCTGCGAGCGCGGGCTTCAGGCCAGTATCGTTCATCAGGTCTTGATTGAAGAGTCCGTGTCCGGCTGGGAGGAGCTTGAGCTTGAAGTCGTCCGCGACAAGGACAACAACATGATCACAGTGTGCTTCATTGAGAACGTCGACCCGATGGGCGTACACACAGGCGATTCGTTCTGCGCGGCTCCGATGCTGACGATATCGCAGGAGCTTCAAGCGAAGCTTCAGGACATGGCCTACAAGATCGTCGAACATATCGGAGTTATTGGCGGCACCAACGTTCAATTTGCTCACAACCCCAAGACAGGGCGCGTAATCGTCATTGAGATCAACCCCCGAACCTCGAGATCCTCGGCTCTTGCGTCGAAGGCTACGGGCTTCCCGATCGCTCTGGTGTCGGCGAAGCTGGCTACGGGGCTGTCGCTGAGTGAGATCGAGTGCGGCAAGTATGGAACGCTCGACAGATACAAGCCCGGCGGCGATTACGTCGTAGTGAAGTTCGCTCGTTGGGCGTTCGAGAAGTTCAAGGGCGTTGAAGACAAGCTCGGAACTCAGATGCGTGCGGTAGGCGAGGTCATGAGCATCGGCCAAAATTTCAAGGAGGCAATGCAGAAAGCTATTCGCTCGTTGGAGAAAGATCGCTACGGTCTTGGCTTCGTGAAGAATTTTCATGACATGTCGAAGCCGGAGCTGTTGAAGCTGCTTGCGTATCCCAACAGTGAAAGATACTTCGTGATATACGAAGCTCTACGCAAGGGCGCGACCGTCGACGAGATCCACGAGCTGACGCACGTCAAGGAATATTTCCTGAACGAGATGAGGGAGCTTGTCGAGGAGGAGGAAGAGATCCTGCGCTTCAAAGGCTCATTGCCGCCTGATGAGATTTTGACCAAGGCCAAGCGCGACGGCTTCGCAGATAAATATTTGGCGAAAATTCTCAGCGTCTCCGAGCAGTCAATCAGGGAACGCCGCGAAGCTCTGGGCATCACCGAGACATGGAGCGCAGTTCACGTCAGCGGCACGAGGGACGGAGCCTATTATTACTCGTCATACAACACTCCTCACTCCTCACCCCTCACTCCTCACTCGAATAAGATCATGATCCTCGGCGGCGGCCCCAACAGGATCGGACAGGGCATTGAGTTCGATTACTGTTGCGTTCACGCGGCGCAGTCGTTGAAGAAGCTCGGCTTCGAGACCATCATGGTCAACTGCAACCCCGAGACCGTCTCAACGGACTACGACACGTCAGACAAGTTATATTTCGAGCCGCTGACCCTCGAGGACGTTTTGAGCATCTATCGAGCCGAGCGACCTTTAGGGGTCATTGCGCAGTTCGGAGGTCAGACACCTCTCAATCTAGCGTCGGAGTTGGAGCGCAACGGCGTGAAGATCCTCGGAACCTCGCCGGAGATAATCGACCTCGCCGAAGATCGCGGACGCTTCAAAAATGTCATGGACGAGCTGAATATCCCGATGCCGGAGTCCGGGACAGCTTCGACATTGCGAGAAGCTCACGAGGTCGCGGACAGAATAGGCTACCCCGTCATGGTGAGGCCGTCATATGTCCTTGGTGGTCGCGGTATGGAGATCGTCTACGATGAGGAGAGCCTCGAACGTTACGTCAACGCCGCCGTAGGAGTTACGCCCGACAGGCCGATATTAATCGACAGATTTTTGAATCACGCGCTTGAATGTGAAGCTGACGCGATCTGTGACGGAACGCACGCTTATGTCCCGGCTGTCATGGAACACATCGAACTCGCGGGGATACATTCGGGGGACTCAGCCTGCATAATCCCATCGAGGCACATCAGCCCGGAAGCTCTGGCGACGATCAAGGACTACACGCGCAAGATCGCCGAGGCTATGCACGTCGTGGGGCTTATGAACATGCAGTACGCAATCGAGAACGGAAAAGTCTTCGTCCTTGAAGCCAACCCGCGAGCGAGTCGGACAGTCCCGTTGGTCTCGAAGGTCTGCGGCATCAAGATGGTGCCTTTGGCGGTCGAGGCCATCACTCGTGAGCTGACCGGGCGAAACTCTCCGCTTGCTGAACTCTCCGAGCGGCACATTCCATATTACGGAGTCAAAGAAGCTGTGTTCCCGTTCAACATGTTCCAAGAGGTTGATCCTGTCTTAGGCCCGGAGATGAGAAGCACCGGCGAGGTCTTGGGACTTGCCAACGAACCCGGCGAAGCGTTCTTCAAAGCCGAGGAGGCCGCGGGCGCAAAGTTGCCTCTCAGTGGGACGGTGTTAATGGCAGTCAGCGACTCCGACAAGAAAGACATCGCGAGGATCGCTGAGAAGTTCAAGGCGGCGGGCTTCAACATCATGGCCACCGAGGGGACTTACGAGGCTCTGAAAAATTCCGGGATTGCGAGCGTGATGGTCGGAGACAGACGGCCGGACGTTCTCGATCACATCATCAACGGCCAAGTTCAGCTCGTTGTGAACACTCCGCGCGAGAAAGCTTTCACTGACATTGGCTCATCACTGCGACGCGGCGCGATCAAGGCCGGGATCCCTTACATAACGACCCTTGCGGGAGCTGACGCGGCCATTGAGGGAATAATCGCGATCAAGACTCACGACGGCGAGAACAAGTCGCTGAAGTCCATCAAGGAGTGGCACGCGCTGATCAATTAGGGATTAGAAATAGTAAGAACCACCGGCCACGCCGGTGGTTCTTACTTAAATAAAGTTATTTCTTTTCAACAACGCTGATGTGGAGTTCTTCGGAGACAGAATTGCCCGCCTCGAAGTAAATCCTGAAATCGTCACTGATCATGCTGACTGGGAGCGTGAACTCGTTCTCCTCGGTGATGGAAACCTTTTCGTCCTCGAGGAGTTTGCCATTGATGTAAATGTTGACTTCAACATCTTCGCCGACACTTTCATCAATCTCGAACGTTACGGGCTTGCCCGCCTCGACTTCGATAATATCCTCGTAGCCTTCCTCACCAACGCTTACAATGTCATCGCTGGCAACTTTGAGAGAAAGTTTCGAGCCACTTCCAACCTTCGAGGCTGTTTCCTCTCTTGGGGTCGGCACCGGGCTGGCTTCGCCTTGGGGTGCTCCTGTAACTCTCGGCTTTTGCGAGGCTGTATTGTCATCACCATTCGGCAAGGCGTAGGAACGTTTTGGCGCGACATAAATCTCGATTTTCCTCTGCGCAGACACTCCTGAAGCGTCGGTTACTTTCAGCGTTACGGGGAACGTTCCGCTGGCTGTTGGAGTCCCCCGCAAGTAAATGTAGCTCCCCGACTGGTAGGGCTTTACGCCGGGCGGAAGGTTACCGGTTGTCTTCCAGCTGTACGACGTGCCTCCCATCGCATGAGCATAACCGCTATAGTATGTTCCCTCCGTAGCAGTATTGAAACTCGAATACAAACTGATCGTCGGCTTCGCAACTTTTACGGTGAACGTCTTCGGAACGATGTTGGCTCCGTTCTTATCAGTTCCACTGAGAGTAAATTTGTAAGTCCCGAGCTGCTTCGGCGTACCTTTCAGATACACGTAACGTCCGCTCACAGTTGGAGTCAATCCCGGAGGAACGTCGCCCTTGAGCTGTACTTTCATCGGGGTTGCAGGTGTGCCTGATGAGTAGTCGATCCATACGTGATCGTTGTAACTCTGGTTAATCGTGGCTGTCCTGAACGTCTTTGAATAGAACGCGAGTTTAGGCACTGTCAGCTTGAAGCTCTTGCTCGCGGCTATTTTATTTGCGTCCTTCACCGTGAGCTTAAATTTATATGTCCCGTCCTTCGTCGGCGTGCCTTTCAAACGCGCGTATCCTCCTGAGAAGTCGAAATACATGCCGGGCGGAAGTGTTCCTGTGTAAGTCCAGCTATATGGCGTAGTTCCACCATAGACATAAACGTAATCGCTGTCGTATTTGCCGACTCTTGGAGCCCTATGGCTGTAGAAGTCGTAGTTGATCACGGGCGAAGTGATTTTCACAGAGAAATCTTTTGTTGCTGTAGCTCCGTTCGCGTCCGTAACTCTAACTGTGAAGTTGTAAGTTCCACCCTTCGTGGGCTTGCCCGCAAGCGTCAGTTTTTCGCCAGATGGCACAGTCTTCGTTCCTGGAGGAATTGAGCCTTCAACCTCCCACTTATAAGGCTGAGCCCAGCCGCTGAACTGAATGTAATTGGAAGTGGACAAAGCCCGTCCTGCTACACCAGTTATACGAAATGGACGGTTTTGTTACTGTGATGTAGTAAGACCGCGAAGCACTCATTCCGGAAGGCGGCTGTAGTTTGACAGCATGACTTCGGCCTGCCGACGCTTTGATTGTGAAGTAGTACGTTTTTTCTACTGCGTTTGTCTTGCCGCTCAGAGTTGCAGTCCTCACGCCCGTGAGAGTAGATTTCTGACTCGCCGCGTCGAGGTTCACGCCAGCCGGGAAATTCCCTGAAACCTTCGCCCACGACATTCCCAGTCTCGTTCCCTCTGCGGTAAACGTAACTTTGTAATCGGTGTTGGGCGCGGCATTAGGAAGCCTGTAGGCTGTCGGCGATGTTATCCTGACGGCGTGCTCGACCATGATCGTAATTTTCTGAGCTGCTGACGTTCCGCCGGCGTTTGTTGCGGTTACTTCGAGTGGGTAATTGGTGCTCGTGTTGCCATTCGCCGGAGCCGCCGTTGACGAGACATACCCATATATGCGCCCGTACCTTGTGTCAAAATTCAAGCCTCCCGGAAGAGAGCCTTTTTTGATTTTCCAGCTTGTCGGGCTGTTCGTCGCAGTCAGGTACTGGCTGAACCACTTGCCTGTAACGGCAGTGTATGAGTCTGACGTAACGACGGGCGGAGCCTTGAAAACTTGAATAGAAAACACTTTTTTGTCAGAACCGCCGGAATTTGATACCGTTACGATGATATTCAGAGTTGATCTCTCGTATTTGGGAGTGCCTGTTATGTTTCCGTTGTCATCAATCCAAAGGCCGTTCGCTATGGCTAACGCATTGACAGAGAACGTCAGATTTTCACCCGTAGCTTCCACTTTCGCGCTGTAAGGCTTATCGACAGTTCCGTTTGGCAGTGAAGTTGTCGTGATTGTTGGAGCGGGAGGAGTTACTGGGACATCGCTAAAACGGTATATTGTGAAGCCACCAGGAGCTTTCCCGTCTTTCCAAGATGTTGTTGCCGCTGCGATAGTATTGCTAAATTGGCTGTATGTCCAAGAGCCATTTACTATTGAGTTTTTTGGGTTATTACCCTCAAGTGTCTCAAAACCATCACTATAAACAGCTGCTACTACCATGGTATGTTCGCCATGTGAAGACCAGCCCACAAACTGTATTACGTCCCCAGGTTTAACATTAACGAACGCTTGCTTGATTGTAGACTCTGTCGGAAGGCCGGAGTTTTCATTTCTGTGCGAGCTTACAACCGCGGCTGAGGTTTGTATTGCCCTTTTGCCATCAATCTGTAGGGAAAAATCTTTGCCCGTTAGACTCTTTGTTACAAGCCTAGCAAAATAAAAACAGTTGGAGCCAAATTTTCTCCACGAATATTCCTCGGAATTAACTGAGGCATAGTCGGGGAAGACACTATACATCGTAACATTGAGATAGCTAGTCCACCTCGAAGCGTGATAAGGCGACGCAGAATCCAAGGCCAACGCCTGCCCACTCAACGCCAACACCGCAAGCAGCACCCACATCATGAGAGCCGCTAACTTATTCTTTCTCACTGTAATCATCCTCCTTGCATTTGAGAAAAGAAATTCCTTTTGCCTACGTGCGCAAATTCATTTCCTTTCGCGTCAAGGAGGGTGTTCGTCGCGTTCGTTGCTTACGAGAACCTTACACCATGCAGAAAAATTCTTTTTTGGGGGGGGGTAAAGTTGACGAATCAAACAACAGCGGAAGCACGACACAAACAGACTTACCAATACGCTTAAGCAACTTTGTCATCTCCCCTCATCGCTAATTTTCAACTTCTGCCGACAAACTGACCGGCACATGAATGCAATTCACCGAGATTATATAGATTTTCCCGTGAAATTTCAATGAACTTGTGTTCAGATGTTGCTCCACAAGACCTTCAGGAATTCTATCGCGCTGTCGACCGTGAAAAATCTCACAGCAAACGCAGCCATCGACAGCAACACGCAACATAGAACGAAATTCCTTTCGCCGCGGCTCATCTCGCCGATCTTCTTCGACATGTGGAAGACGTGGATCCCAACCTCGCGCTTCCATGGCCGTATCAGAGGCACCGTCCCGCACCACGCATCTTCGATTATGTGAAGCAGGCAGCCCATCAGCCAAAATCCCGCGCAGGCCCACACGTCATAGTGAGCGTTGCGTCCATCAACCAGAGCCGACAGCCTCGGCACGATCCAGCCAGCTCGCTTGAAACACGCGTAAGCCATCACAGCCCACGGCACGAACCAATGAGTCCAGCGTCTGTGCCAACGGTTTCGACGCTTCCCGAATAGAATATACTCCGACGAGTCCGGGAACGTACTCCCGAAAAATCCAAACAACGCCGCCACCGGCGACCCCGTCGCTCCTAATATAATCGCAGTTGTTGAAAGTCTGTGTCCTTTTCCTGTCATTTTCTCTTTATCATCATAGCCAAAAATTTTGCTGAAATTAAAATCGCAGCGTTTGAAAGTATAACCCCCGCGCCCGCCGGAATGTTGAACGCGAACGACACCGCAAGCCCCGCTATAAATGCCGCGAACGACACGACCCCGGAGATTATCACGAGGGTCTTGAAGCGCGACGCGAGACTCTTCGCCGTTACCGCAGGCAGGATTATCACGCCGGAGATCAAGAGCGTCCCGGTGATCCTCATGCCCGACACCACGACCAGCGCAGTCAGCACTGAGATCATGAGCTGGTACAGCGTCGTGTTGATGCCAAGCGAGTGCGCGTAGTCTTCATTGTATGTCATGAGGAAGAGCCTGTTATAGAAGACCACGAATGCCGACATCACGATTAGAGACAAGATGATCGCGAAGATTAAATCTCCCTCGCTCACGGCCAAGACGCTCCCGAACAGATACGCGCCCGTGTTCGACGACGAGCCTGTCAGCGACGAGATGACGATCCCGAGCGCAAGCGCAGCCGACGAAGCTATAGCTATGGCAATGTCTCCGGCGGTCTTGTATCGCTGGCTCACGAACATAATCACGAACGACGCAGCTATCACCGACGGGGTCGACACCATCATAGCCGGGACTTTTAACGCCGAAGCTATTGAGAGGCTCGCGAAACCTATCTCCGAAAGCCCGTGGCCAATCAGCGAGTAATGTTTGAGGACGAGTATCACGCCCAACACTGACGCGCATATCGAGATCAGCGACCCCGCGACGATCGCACGAATCACGAAAGGATATGAGAGCAGCTCTAAAATTTCATTCATGGATCTTACCGCCTGAGATTGTGATTACGCGGCTGTTCTTGACACCGTCGAGGTCAGAGTCGGCGTGCGTTACCATGAGGATCGCGCAGCCATTGGCGAGAAGCTTCTCCAACACTCCGAATAATATTCTGTGGCTCTCAATGTCAAGCCCCGCGCAAGGCTCATCGAGCAACAGAAGCTCCGGCTCGCCGCACAAAGCCCGAGCAAGAAACACACGACGAAGCTGTCCGCCCGAGAGGGTCTTGATCTCGCGGTCGGAAAGATTTTCGATTTTAAGCTCCCTCATAGCGTTGTCAGCGTTGAGCCTGTCGCGCCGCGAATAAAATAATTTCTTTCGTCTTTGTGTCCCCGTCATGACGATCTCGCGCACACAAGCCGGGAAATCTCTGTCAGCCTCCTCGACCTGCGGAACGTAGGACATTCGCTCCGATCGCGTCAGCGTCCCCGAGCTTAGAGGCAGCAGCCCCGCGATCCCCCGCGTCAGCGTACTCTTGCCCGAGCCGTTCACGCCCGTGATGAAGATCATCTCGCCCGCGAGGACTTTCAAGCTCACGTCATTGATGACGATGTTGTCGCCGTATCGTATCACAGCGTGTTGAAGATTTAATCTTTCATTCATAGATAAATTTTCTCAACGCCTCGTAGTTTGCGCTCATAAGCTCAATGAAGCTCAGACCGCTGTCTCGTTCGCCGGAGTGGAAGATCAAGACCTCCGCGCCGGTTTGGTCAGCGATCGAGCGTGTTATGTCGGAGGCTCCGCCGGAGTCCGTGAAGATATATTTAACTCGATTGTCTCGAATGAACTTCAATACCTCGGCCATGCGTCGGATCGAAGGCTCGTTCTCACCGTCGTACGCGCTGACGTATTCGAAGCCGTAACGCTCGATGAAGTAACTGAAAGCGAACTCTCCCGCGAACACCAAAATTTTTTTGTCGAGAGCCATGAACTTCTCGTCAAGCTCCGCGAGCTTTCGGCAATATGCTTCGGCGTTTCGCAAGAACTCTTCGGCATGTTCGGGCTTGGCCTTGGCTAACCCTGCAGCGATGTTCATGACCATGTCGCGAGCCTTGCTGAGGTCGAGCCACACGTGAGGGTCTGATCCTCGCGTCTCGATGTTAGCCGAAGCGTCGATGATGGCGGTGTCGCTCAGCGAGCGCGCAACTCTCTTGGCCCACGGCTCCATATGCTCGCCAGTGAAGATGAAAGCGTCGGAGTCGTTCAGCGTCTTCATATCGAGCGGAGAGGGTTCAAAGTCGTGAGGCTCTGCGCCGGGTCTCAACAGCAAGTGGACACTCGCCGAGTCGCCAGCGACCTCACGGGTGAAATCGTAAACCGGGAAAAGACTACATACGGTGGAAAAATCTTTTTCGTTGGCATGAACCTGCAGCGGCATCACGCACAAAAGGAATATCAGAAAAATAATTGTCATCACTCTTATGGAAAACGAAGCCTCGGAATTGGAGTTAAGACTTTCACTCCTCACCCCTCACTCCTCACTCCTAACTTGAAATTTTTCGGTTATTATAACAAACATGTTCATTTTGATTTCAGGAGCTTCGGGCAGTGGTAAGAGCCTCCACGCCGAAGAGATGCTCGCGAAGTTGCAAGGCTCAAAAAAATTTTACGTAGCGACCGCCAAGGTCTACGATGATGAGATGGCCGAGCGCGTGAAGCGTCATCAAGCTCGAAGACGCGGCAAGAATTTCACGACCATCGAACGGCCTCGGGACTTGGGAGCGTTGGACGTGCCTCCGGGGTCGAGTGTGCTGGTCGAAGCTCTCACGACGTGGCTGGCTAATGAGATGTTCGAGGGCGTTGGCGACGGCGCGGCGGGGAAAATTCTTGACGAGGTTAGGAGGCTGGAGGCCAAGTGCGGGAATTTAATCTTGGTCGCTGATGATATCTTCTCGGACGGTGTCATCTACGACGAGCTGACGGAACGTTACCGCAAGACCCTCGCCGACTTGATGATAACGTTAGCGGCTGAGGCTGACGAGGTCATTGAGTGCGCCGCGGGGCTGTGCGTGAGACTGAAGTAATGTAAAATTGAAAAAATTTCAGAGAGAGGAGCTTGATTTATGACTTCTTTTTTGTGGGGGGTTCTAATAGCCGTTGGTGTTCTGATCGCTGTCGCTGTGTGGATGGGGAACAGAATTGTTCAAAGGTTGCTTGATGTCAATGCTGTCGTGCCCTCGTTAATGGATTTGGCCTCGTTAATGGATTTGTCGGAATTGTCGTTCAATGCGTCGTTCAACGCGATGAAAGCATATCTTGAAAAGTACACACCAGACGAGGTAGAAGTGAAAGCTCGACACGGCGACCCGGAAGCTCAATTTAACTTAGGAAATATATATTGTTTCGGCAGAGGCGTAAAACAGGATTATGAAGAGGCCGTCAAGTGGTGGCGCAAAGCCGCTGAACAGGGAAACGCTGACGCTCAAGATAATCTCGGTTTTATGTACGCTAGAGGCTGGGGCGTAAAACAGGATTATGAAGAGGCCATCAAATGGTTGCGCAGAGCTGCCGAACAGGGACACGCTATAGCTCAGTTTAATCTCGGTGTTGCGTACGCTGACGGCGAGGGCGTAAAACGGGATTATGAAGAGGCTGTCAAATGGTATCGCAAGGCTGCTGAAAAGGGATACACTGACGCTCAATGTAATCTCGGTGTTATGTACGATACCGGCAAGGGCGTAGCGCAAGATCACAACGAAGCCGTCAAGTGGTATCGTAAGGCCGCTGAAAAGGGAGACGCTAAGGCTCAATGTAATCTCGGTATTATGTACCACAGCGGCGAGGGCGTGGAGCAAGATTATAACGAAGCCGTCAAATGGTTTCGTAAGGCCGCTGAGCAGGGAAACGCTATAGCTCAGTTTAATCTCGGTGTTATGTACGATACCGGCGAGGGCGTAAAGCAAGATCACAACGAAGCCGTCAAGTGGTGGCGCAAGGCCGCCGAACAGGGAAACGCTATAGCTCAATATAATCTCGGTGTTGCGTACGCTGAGGGCGAGGGCGTAAAACAGGATTATGATGAGGCTGTCAAATGGTGGCGCAAAGCCGCTGAACAGG
>JAFSJO010000117.1 GCA_017449415.1 Synergistaceae bacterium | reverse complement strand
GCGCGGACTACGAGAAAGACGAAAAGGAAAAGAGCATCTCAATGACCGAGGCCGGTATCCAGAAATGCGAAGATTACTTGAAGATGCCGGGTCTGTTCTCCGACGCGGCTCACTCGGATCTGGCTCACAGGGTCGTGCAGGCTTTGAAAGCTCACAGACTTTACAAGCGAGACACTGATTACGTCGTCAAGGACGGCGAAGTTATCATCGTTGACGAGTTCACGGGTCGCTTGATGATCGGGCGGCGATATTCCGACGGACTTCATCAGGCCATCGAAGCTAAAGAGCGCGTCAAGGTCGGGCGTGAGAGTCAGACCCTCGCGACGATAACGCTTCAAAATTATTTCCGAATGTATCACAAGCTCGCGGGCATGACGGGCACAGCCGCAACGGAGGCCGAGGAGTTCAAAGAGATTTACGGGCTTCAAGTCGTCTCGATCCCGACGCATAAGACGATGATACGCACGGACAATCCCGACGTGATCTACGCGACTGAACACGAAAAATTTGCCGCAGTGGTCGATGAGGTCGCGGAGCGTCATAAAGCCGGGCAGCCCGTTCTCGTCGGTACTACATCAATCGAAAATTCTGAGCGTGTCAGCAAGCTCTTGAAAGCTCGAAAAATTCCTCATCAGGTACTGAACGCCAAATATCACGAACAGGAAGCCGGGATCGTAGCTCAGGCAGGTCGCGAAGGAGCTGTAACCGTCGCTACGAACATGGCCGGACGCGGCACTGACATCATGCTCGGCGGCAATCCTCCCGACCCCGAAGAACATGAGCGCGTCGTTAAGGCTGGAGGTCTCGCGATCATTGGGACGGAACGCCACGAGTCGCGGCGCATTGACAATCAGCTTCGGGGACGTTCAGGCCGTCAGGGAGATCCGGGGACATCGAGATTTTACTTGTCGCTCGAAGATAACCTGCTGAGGCTGTTCGGCTCGGAGAAAATTCAACCGCTAATGGGCAAGCTGGGACTCAAAGGCGGCGAGGCGATCGAGTCCTCCATGCTCTCAAAGATCATCGAGAACTCTCAAAAGAAAGTCGAAGAGCTTCATTTCGATATCCGCCGTCAGCTCTTGGCCTACGATAACGTAATGAACCAACAGCGCGAAGCTATCTACGCCGAACGCGCCGATATAATCGCGACACCCAACGACGAGATGCCCGAATACGGTTGGGAGGTCATACGGGGCGTTGTCAATGACACTCTCGATAAATATTTCCCCGAAGATAACTCCGAAGCTGATGGCGAACGAGCTGCGGCGAGGCTGAAATCTCTCTTTGGTGTCGGAGCTGGCGGCAAGATCGCGAGTGTCGATAACCGCCTCGACATGGAGGGAATGAGAGATGAGATCGTCGACGGCGTGAAGAAGCTCTATGACGCTAAAGTCTGTGAGCTTAACTCTGGCGGTGAGGGAAGCCCGGCCGGGGTCATAATGCGCTACATCTTGCTCAACACTCTCGACTCGGCGTGGCGCGAACATCTAACCGGCATGGACGAGCTGAGGCGCGGTATCGGGCTGCGTGCAATCGGTCAGAAAGATCCGCTCGTTGAATATCAGTTCGAGTCTTACAATCTGTTCCAAGAGATGATGGAGCGCGTTAAAGATTCGTTCTCCGAGCAGGCTTTCAGAGTCAGAATACTGACCGAGGAGATGAAACGCAAGCGCGAAATGACAATGCAGAAGCAAGAATTTTCAATGACGGACGGCGCGCAGGCTCACGACCCCCGAAAGGTTCAGAAGGTCGGACGCAACGATCCCTGCCCGTGTGGCAGCGGCAAGAAATATAAATATTGTCATGGAAGGGGACTGTAGCAGTGAGGAGTGAGGAGTTAGGATTTAGGAGTGTCGCGGCGATAGCGTTGGCTGTGTTCATGTTAGCTGGCGCGGCTTTCGCGGGAGACCTGATCGACGGCGGCACCTTGGGCGTTCACACCATTAAAGAGCTGAACATGTCCAGCATCATGCCGAACTACAAAGGCTCGGGATCATTCGGCGAAGCTGAGACCCTCGACATCAATCTGCCTCGCATGAAGAGCATGAACCCGGACTTCACGACTTACCCGGACGATCACGGCATCATATGGCAGAAATATACTGACGTGTCGCGCTCCGGGAGCGGCATCGAGATCACGCGCCTGTATGTGATCCTTGGCCGTCAGGGTCTCGCTAAGAAGTGGCTCACATGGAACATTCAGCCTCCGGCCGACGGCGAAGTCGAGATATTGCTGTCGGAGGTCTACGACTTCAACACGCTGAGAAAAATCTCCGAGGCGGCTCTCAAAGATGACGGCGAAGCCGGGACAAAGATCATCGACTTCGTGGGGCTGCCTGATATCTTCATTCTGGCGGTGGCTTGGAAAGAAATCTTGCCAAAGAAATTATCTGTCGAGGGGCTGTGCTGGTTTCAAGAAGACCTGAGAGTTTGGGAGTCGGTCGTTGACGTTCACTCGCCACAGGAGCTGAGATACAAGACCTTCCCTGCTCCGCTCTCACCCGAGACGGAATTTATAAACAACGAATATTCTTACGCATGGCGGCGTATCAACGTCGACCCTTACAACCCCGGAGACTTGGCTCGACCTGAAAGGCACGGCGTGATCTTCGGCTCTCGAAGCGGCGGCGCGGCTCTTGCGGGATTTCTCAAAGAGGCTGAGAATGTCAACGTCTCTGCACCGGCCGAGGCTGGCGACACTCCACAGAGAATAATCTCGTGGCTTATGAAGCGTCCTGAGGTTGAGTTCGCTGAGGGAACTGCGCGAAAGATACCCTCGCTGTCGTTGCCGCTCACGAGGCGCGAGAAAGTTTTGTTAGCTCGGTCGTGGCTTGCTTCAAAGAAAGCTAACGCGCTCATTGATTGGCAGCTGCCTTTTGAGCCTGACGAGAAGACACCGCTTTGCGCGGACATGTTTTTTAGCCCCGTGCTTGAATGTCCCGGCGTGAGGAATTTTGAATTTCACGATATGAAAGCTCCCGGCTTGCTCGCTGGCGCGAAGATATTCAGCTTCAACGCTGATGCAGGGAGGCTCGTATCGCGTCGAATACCGGCTTCCAAGTCCAATGACAACAGGCTCTCGGCCATCATGAGTCTTCAGCTCAACGATAAGGGGCTACTCAGCGGCAACGTGCGAGTGATTCTGCGGGGTGCGTGGCGTTCGTTTATCTTCGGAGATGATGCTCCCGACGCTGAGGCTCTGCGCTTGGCGATCCTGTCGCTGTTCCCGGATTTGAGAAATTTCAGCGAAGCCGCGTTCAAGCTCAATAAGAACGTGCCGGAAATCTCTTTCACGATCGAGAACAAGCCCGGAGTTGCCGGGACAGGCAAAGGGATCCTAGTCGTGCTTCCGTTCTTTGAGCCTGTTGCAATGAGGAAGCTCGGAGCTTATGATCCTCCCATCGAAGTTCTCTTCCCGTTCGTCGTGGATCAGAACATCACGATAACGTACCCCGACGGCATTAAAGAAGCTCTCGTGTCCGGAGGCTCCGCCAAGAACCCGGATAAGATAAACTACAGCCACAATTATTTTAATAAACGTCGAAGCCTTGTTGCTGATGCTCGCTTCGAGATCAACATTCAGAACGTGAACTCCGGCAACATGACTTTACTAAAACGATGTCTGGATCAGTGGCGTGCGTTCTCAGCCCGTCATATTCCAGTCAGATAAGGAGATTATCGAATGAAAGGCGAAAATATCGCGGTCGTAAAGTTGAATGACGCTCTCAGGGAGGCCATAAAGTCGCTCGGCGTTGAAAGCACTGACGAAGTATTCGAGAGGCCAAGACGCGAGGGCTGGGGGGACAGAGCTTCAAGCGCGGCAATGAAACTCGCGAAGACTCTGCGGCAGAAGCCAACAGACATAGCCAGGAAGATCGCTGAAAATCTCAGCTGCGAATACATCGAGAAGGTCGAGATCGCGGGAGCTGGCTTCGTGAATGTCTTCCTCAACGGAAAATTCTACGCTGATGTCATCGAGGACGCTTTGAGGCAAGGCGGCGGCTATGGCGCGTTAAACCTCGGCAACCGCAAGAGAGTTCAGGTCGAATTCGTCAGCGCGAACCCCACCGGCCCTCTGCATATCGGACACGGACGCGGCGCGGCTCTTGGGGACTCTGTCGCGAGGATTTTAGACTTCACGGGCTGGGACGTTCAACGCGAATATTACGTCAACGACTCCGGCCTCCAGATCGAGACATTGGGACGCTCGACGCGAGCAAGATACTTCGAGCTTCTCGGACACGGCGACGAGTGCAAGCTCCCGGAGAACGGCTACAAAGGCGAATATCTCTACGACATAGCGCGGGAGATAATCAACCTCGAGGGCGAAAAGTTTTTGAACATGTCCGAAGCCGAGAGCGTGAGTTATTTCAAGACATACGCCGCCGAAAAGATCATGGCCGGGATCAAGAGCGATCTTGAAAGGTTCCGCGTCAAGTTCGACAACTTTTTCCCCGAGGGATATCTGCACGCAAATAATCTCGTCATGTCGGCCATGGAAGACCTGAAAGCCCGCGGCTACGCTTACGAGCAGGACGGCGCATTGTGGTTCAAGTCCGAGGACACGATCGGCGACGACAAGGACAGAGTTTTAATCAGAGCCAACGGAGTTCCGACCTACTTCGCTTCAGACATTGCCTATCACAGAAACAAATTCGTAACTCGCGGCTTCGAGAGGGTCATTGACGTTTGGGGCGCGGATCATCACGGCTACATCGCGAGGGTCAAGGCCGCCATCAAGGCCATGGGCAAAAATCCTGATGATTTCGACGTGTTGCTAATCCAGCTCGTGAACTTAATACGCGACGGAACGACCGTAAACATGTCGACACGCGCAGGCGAGTTCGTTACTTTGTCGGAAGTCCTCGACGAGGCAGGGATCGACGCGGCGCGGTTCTTCCTCCTTATGCGCAAGAGCGACAGCAAGATCGATTTCGATATGGATCTAGCCAAGAAGCAAGGCAACGAAAACCCGGTCTATTACGTTCAGTACGCTCACGCTCGTGTATGCGGGATCGCTCGCGAGTACGAGAAGCAAGGCTCGAAGCTCTCAGGTGAGGCCGTCCCCGAAGCAATCTTCAACGAGAAAGAAGCTCGTGAGCTTGCTGACATGATAGCTTTCTTCCCCGACGAGATTAAATCAGCTTCGACGATGTTGGCTCCGCATGTCTTGACTGGATACGCGACCTCGTTGGCCGGGGCGTTCCATTCGTTCTATAACTCCGGGCGAATAATCGACGCTCCTGACGCTGCCGGACGAGTGAAGATATCCCAAGCCGCCGGAGGGGTCGTTGCGAAATGCCTTGAACTTATCGGCGTAGACGCTCCCGAAAGAATGTAGCGGTTATGCTGTCAATCAAGCGAATAATAATATTGGCTATCGGGCTGATAGGCTTCTTCCTCACAATCGGCTACTACAGGTTCGAGCTTGACAGGATCGCGAGCATCAACGCAGCCATCGCCAAGAGCGAAGCCGAGCTTGAAAAAAAGCGCGAGATCGTGAGGATATATCGCGAGAAAGCCGCCTTTTACAAGACCAAAGAGGGCATTGAACATCTCGCACGCGAGCAATATAACCTCGTTGGCGACAATGAACGCGTCTTCCTGCTCGTCAGCCCGGACGAAAATAAAATTTTCAGCGATGAATGACTCAAAACATTTCGTGCTGCACTCGAACTGGCCGCCTAGCGGTGATCAGCCCGAAGCTATCGAGGCTCTGACACAAAGCATAAAGAACAAAAACCGCTTTCAAACTCTCATGGGAGTTACGGGGAGCGGCAAGACTTTCACGATCGCCAACGTCATAGCGAACTTGAACAGGCCGGCCCTAGTGTTGGCTCATAACAAGACGCTTGCAGCTCAACTCTACAGCGAGTTCAAAAGTTTCTTTCCCGAGAACGCTGTCCGCTACTTCGTGAGCTATTATGACTATTACCAGCCCGAGGCTTATATCCCGTCTAGCGATACTTACATCGAGAAAGATGCTTCGGTCAACGACAGGATCGAGAGGCTCAGGCTCGCCGCGACGAAGGCTCTTATCGAACGCAGGGACGTTATCGTCGTCGCCAGCGTGTCATGCATATACGGCCTTGGCCTCAAAGAGACCTACGAGGAGGCAATAATTTCTTTCAACGTCGGCGACAGGATCGACCAAAGAGATTTTCTTGCTCGGCTTGTCGGAAATTATTACGAGCGCAGCGACTACACGCCCGAACCCGGAAAATTTCGAGTCCGCGGTGATACGGTCGATGTGTTCCCGGCTTACGAAGAAGATATCTGCGTCCGGATAACGTTCTTCGATGACGAGATCGAGCGGATCGACATGACACAGCCTCTAACTGGGCACGTAATCGAGAGTGTCAGCCATGCGTCGATCTTTCCGGCTCAACATTACGTTACGCAGACCGACGCTATAGAGCGTTCAGTGCCGCTGATACAGAAAGAACTCGCGACGATCGAAAAGAATTTTGCGGACAGAGGCAAGCTCATCGAGGCTCAACGGATCAAGATGCGAACGGCTTATGACCTCGAAATGTTGCAGGAGACGGGCTACTGCTCGGGGATCGAAAATTATTCCGTGTATCTTGACGGACGCAAGCACGGCGAGCCGCCGGGGACGCTGATTGACTTTTTCCCTGAAGACTTTCTGTGCATCGTTGACGAGTCGCACATAACATTGCCGCAGGTTCGTGGAATGTTCAACGGCGACAGAGCGCGAAAGAAATCTCTCGTCGAGAACGGCTTCCGCCTCCCGTCATGTCTCGACAACAGGCCGCTGGAGTGGGAGGAGTTCGAGCAGCGAATGAGGCAGGCTGTCTTCGTCTCGGCAACTCCGGGCGATTATGAGCTGAAAGCCTCGCGGGTCGTCGTTGAGCAGATCATCAGGCCGACAGGTGTCCCCGATCCAGAGGTCGAGATAGCTCCGGCCAAGACGCAGATTGATGACCTTATAGCTCGTCTGCGCGAGAGCGTTGTCAAGAATGAGCGTGCGCTCGTCCTGACGCTCACAAAGAAATCTTCCGAAGACCTCGCCGACTACCTCAAAGAATTGAAATTCAAAGTCAAATACATTCATTCTGAGCTGAACACTTTTGAACGCGCCGAGCTTATTCGAGACCTGCGAGCCGGCAAGATTGACGTACTCGTCGGGATCAACCTCCTGCGCGAGGGAATGGACTTGCCCGAGGTTACGTTAGTCGCGATCTTGGACGCTGACCGCGAGGGTTATTTGCGCTCCTACAGGTCGTTGATCCAGATTATGGGGCGCGCGGCACGCAACGTCAACAGCAAGATAATTCTTTATGCTGACGAGATGACCGACAGCATTACGCTGGCCGTGAATGAGACGAAACGACGGCGCGAGAAGCAGATCGCTTTCAACAAAGCTCACGACATTACGCCCGTCAGCATTATTAAAGACGTGTCGGACTTACTGCCGCCGGAACTCTCAGCCGCTTACGATAAGGACGATAAGAGCGAAAGAGCCTCGAAGGGTCGAACTCGTAAGACAGAGCCTAAACTCACAATCCCGGAGCTTGAGCGCGAGATGTGGGAGGCCGTTGAGAAACTCGACTTTGAACGCGCCGCTGTGCTTCGTGATGCCATAGCCGCCATACGCAACTCCTAATCATTATTGTTTGACGATATAAATTTTTTGTGTTTTAATCATCGAACAATAAATGATAAGGAGATGCAATCCTATTGAAAAGGTTTAGTAGAAGTTTTTTTGTTGCTCTTTTCGTCTTTGTCTTGGCTCTAGGCGGTGTCAGCTACGGTGCTGAACATTACGCCACTACAGACATGACATGGGCGGAATTTTACGCTGGTGAGACAGGACAAACTTCAACGACACTCGAAGAGCTTGGCCTCGATGCCATCAGCACGCCAACAACCAAGGCAATCACGTATTTTCCTCTGGTCATCAGCTCCTCGAACGACAAAGGAAGCACGCTCTCGGGCGTCAAGGCTGTTCAGGTTCGCATGAGCGATGAAGTCTACGAGGCTCTGAAAGGCAATGCGCGTTACGACTTCAGCCGCTATACTTTCACTGATGAAACTTTCTCGGAATACAAGGTCGTGAGCAAAGACGGCTCATTCGGGAAAATGGTTACGGAGACGACAGTGGCCGAAGATGCCGAAGTGAAACTTTTAAGCGGCGCGGACGCTCGATGGGGGAGCTACATGTTGGAGCTTTCAAACGCGGCGGCTATTGACATCGGGACACAGCCTGAAGATGGCCATCACGGGATAGCTCGAAACTTCCTCGGCGCAACGATCGAGACCAGCGACGGCATGATCTACGGACTTCGCCACGACAGCAACATATGGAGAAGTTCGAGCGATATCGCTATCACGGTCAACGATGCCTACGTTGAAAGCCATGGAACGGGACTCGTACGCGATTATGACTACACGGCCAGCCTCGTCGGCAAGACAATCACCAAGATCACTTACATGCTCAAAGACCTTCCCGACGTTGAAATTAACTGCAATGTTGCGGTCGAGCCTGTCGCGACGGTGAGAGCCAAAAATCCCGAGGGCGGCATGAGTGCGACGGGTGGGGACTTGAAAGTCGACTTTGAATTTGAGAATGTCCCTGACGGGGTCTCGTACGTGGTCGATAAAGTTCAACTCGGCGGCGGCAAGGGTGCAGATACACTCGAAGAAGACACCGACTACACCGTCTCGGGCACGTCAATAACGCTCAAAGAGGCGGCGGCGGGGTTCTACAGGGTAACTTTTGAGCCAAGTGATGACAGCGTGAACATCTTGGCGGGGTTCTATGTCAAGGACGCTCACTACGCCACCACGGATATGAGCTACGCTGAGTTTTACGCGGCTGAGACTGGCGAGAGCGCAGAGGCTCTTTTGAGTGAGGGTCTCGACGCTATCAGCTCGGCCACGACTTACGGACACGGTTACTTCCCGTTGGCTGACGGCAAAGTCGTTGACGGTCGCGGAGTTATCTCCGGTCTGAAAGCTGTGCAGGTCTACATCAGCAACGACGTTTACGAAAATCTCACTGACAAGTCGCGCTTCACGTTCATCAATGCCTCGGACGTTGCTTTCAAGGAATATAAAGTCCTGAGCGCGGACGGAATTTTCGGCAAAATGGTAACAGCCACAAAGGAAGCTGAGGGCGCGGAGGTCAAAGTTGACAGCGGAGCTTCGAGCGCGTGGGGGACTTACACAGTCAGCATCTCGGGCGCAGAGATCGATTTCGGGACGTTGCCGTCTGACGGCCATCACGGGACAGCGAGAAACTTGCTCGGCGCGACACTCGAAACAGACGACGGCAAAATCTACGGCCTACGTCATGACAGCAATCTGTGGTCAGAGCCAAAGATCGCGCTGTCGATCAATGACAAGTACATCGAGAGCCACACCCGCGAGCCTCGCGACTACGAATATACGGAAGATCTCGCCGGCAAGAGCATCAAAAAGATAACTTATATGCTCAAAGATCTTCCCGACGTTGTAATCAACTGCGACGCGAAGCTGATGAACTGAACGGACGCTACAGCGACAGCCAAAGAGCCTGAGGGCGGCTTTCTGATCACGGGCGAGGATCTGTCATTCGATATCGAGTTCGCAAAACTCCCCAGCGGCGTTACGTATGACAAAGTCGTTTCGTTGTACAGTGGCTCAGGCCGCAATCGCCGCGTCATAGCCAACTACACGTTCGAGAATGGCATCTTGACGATCCCCGGCTCGGAGACTGTTGCGGAAGATTTCACTGCCATAACGGGAGCTTACACGGCAGTGTTCTCAACTGAAGCCGACTATGTTGACATTAAGGCAACCTTCAACCTCTACACGACGCTTGCGAATGATGATGTCATGTTGGAAGAAAATAACACCGCCGGGCTAACGTTCATGATAACCCCGGCCGGTGCAGTCTCAAGCGTTGACAAGGAGCTTGAGAAAAATAATTTTGTTAATGCCACAGAGTATACAGTTAAGGCTGAGAATAAATCAATTCCTTACGCCGCAGACAAGATGATCAAGAACTCCGGCTTCAGCTTCGATGTCGTGTTGAAAGATGTCCCCTCAGACAAGACAGCCGTACTCGGCTTCAGTGCTTCTGCTGTCCTCAACGCGGAGACACTTGGGAGCGAAGCTCGTTACGATGCCGCGGCTGCTTCAGTCAAGACTTTCGAGTCTATGGAGGAGGGCGGACAGGTCTGGTATCGCGTTGACGGTGATGGCTTCGACATGCTCGACCTCAAAATCAAGTCCGTAACTCCCGACGGAACTCTCGCGGATCTGACAGACAAGGCGAGTGCAGGCGCGACGTTCTCGGACGATAAGAATATTATCGTTGTGTATGGCGCGATGCTCGCGGACAGCTCGACCGTCGAGGAGGGATTTTACGTTCTCTCCCCCGAGGGCGAAATGCTCCTCAACGATGGCAAGGCCGACGGTCATATCAAAGCGGCGTGGTATCTTGAAGACGTTGCTGGCTCAGGCGGAAAGCCCGAAGGCGGTGAAGAGGGTGAAGAGGACGAAGAGCGCACGGAAGAATTGAAAGCTCCCGTCAAGGCAGAGTCCAAGGCTCCGAGCAGCACAGCCACGACCAACGCGAACGCCGCGACAACTAAGGGCAATATCGTCGAAGCTCTCGAGAAAGCTATCAAAGAATTTTTGTCGGATTTCTCGTTACCTGACGGAGCTGACGAGAGCATCTCAACGACGTTCCACAAAGGGACAGGCAAAGGCTATCAAGCTTCGCAGCTCGCGGGCTTCATTGGCTCGTCGGAGAACAACCCCATAACCCTCGAACCAATGAGCGCAGACAAACCCGGCCTCTACATGTTCGCGATCGACCCGGACACTCTCAGCGCGTTCAAAGGCATGAAGATTTTCATTCGCATGATCGTAACGAGCCTTATCGAAGCCTCGGAGGTTGATGACATACTCGCGGTAGCTGACAACGAACAGAACAGCGCGGGTGTCTTCGTCGACGATAACGGCAACGTCCTCGATAAGGTCCCGGCCTCGGGCAACGTCAACGCGGTCGCGTACATGGACGATGGGGTCGAATACCCTCCGCTCATCACGACGGCGGCGGCTGACTCTGACGCTTCGATAGGGAGCAGTAG
>JAFSJO010000116.1 GCA_017449415.1 Synergistaceae bacterium | reverse complement strand
TCTCAACGACGCTCAACCGGCTTCATGTTGCTCTGAGGTGCGACGCTCTTGGCGCGTTGCTCGTGATGATGGGCTTGATGGTCTGGTCGGGTCTGACGCTTCGATCTCTCTCGTTGCTCTTGACTCTCGTGGTGCTGTGGCTGTGTAACGCGGTCGCGGGTCATCTCATCGCCCGGGCCGAGGTCGCGACGAACCCGAATTTGAATCAGGTCTGCGATTACGTCGACTTAACAGGAGAGAATGATAATGTTAATGGTTGAATGGCTTCTGCTGATCTTTCTGATCGTGTGTGCGCTGTCGCTGTCGATCGCCAAAAATCTTTTGAACTCCGTGATCATCTTCGTGGGTTACAGCCTCGTGATGTCAATCATGTTCATCATGCTGCGCTCGCCGGATCTCGCAATGACGGAGACTCTTCTCGGCGCGGGAGCTACGGGCGTGCTGTTCTTCTTGACGCTGCGCAAGATCGGACACATCGGACACGAACACAAGAGCGACGACTCTCAGACGAGTTCGTAGCCGATCTTCCTCATGCGGTTGCTGAGGCAGTCCCGGCACTGCGCACTCTCTTCGCCCGTACAGATTTTGTTGTCGTAGAGTTCGTATTTCTTTCTGACGTTGACGGGGGATAGGTTCGGCATCACGACGTTAGCCCCCGACATTATGCCAAGCTCGCGCCCCGTGGGGTGTATCGTCCCTAGCGCGGTCGTCGCAGGAAGCAAGACTGACGGATAGATCAGCCGTATGATTGAAAGCAAATAGCACGTCAGCCCGACCGTCCCCGCAGTCGCGTCTCGGAACGGCGTGTCCTTATGCGGAATGAATGGCCCGATGCCGCACATGTCGGGCTTGAAATCCTCGATGAACTTCAAATCCTGCGCCAAGTTCCTTTCGGTCTGGAATGGCGAGCCGACCATGAAGCCACAGCCGACCTGATAGCCAAGCTCACGAAGTTCACGAAGACACCTCATGCGATTGTCGAATGACATCGACTCGGGGTGGAGCTTCGCGTAGTGTTCGCGGTCAGCAGTCTCGTGACGCAAGAGGTATCTATCCGCGCCGCAGGCTCTCAGAAATTTGTAGCTCTCGCGGCTACGCTCTCCCATCGAGAGAGTTACAGCGCAATACGGGTGCCGCGACTTGATCTCACGGACGACACCGCCAAGGACTTCATCACTGAAGAAAGGATCCTCGCCGCCTTGAAGTACGAAAGTCTTGAAGCCAAGTTCGTAACCTTCATCAGCGCACGCGACTATCTCCGCCGGGGTCAGCCTGTAGCGTTCGCAGTTGGTGTTGCTGCGTCGTATCCCGCAATAGAGACAGTCGTTGCGGCATATGTTGGTGATCTCGATCAAGCCTCGAACGTAGACGCTGTTGCCAAAAATTTTTCGGCATGTCTGAGTTGCGAGCTTGCGAAGAAGTTTCGCGGCCTCATCGTCGCGGTCTCTGATTAAAGTTTCGTACTCCGAGAGAGAGAGCGAGTGTGAAGCCGCAAGTTTGTCTATGAGTTCTTTCACTACTTCGAGAACGCCGTCTTGACGCTCACGCCCTCGAGGTTGCCGACGCGACCCGACAGAGCCGAGATAACGTCCTGCGGAGCATCAAGCGCGATGCTGATGATGTTGATCTTCTTCTGGTGGTAGGGGATCCCCATGCGCCCGATGATGTTCTCGCGGTACTCGTGCAGGATATTATTGAGCGGCTCGACCGATGACGTGTTCTCTACTATGATGCTCATCACTGCTACTCTTGTCTCTGTGTCCATGTCTGACTTGAAACCTCCGAAAATTTATCTGAATTTCTTGTATTATATAATAGCTTACAACTTTAGAAAGGAGGATTTTAATCATGATTAGCATGAACAGTTTCAAGTCTTTGGGTGAGAACGGACTCTCTTTGATGCAAAACTCCCTGAACACAGCCAACGCCGCAGGCGCAAAGGTCGCACAGAGCGGAGCTGACCCGATGAGCATCGCCGAAGCCTCGATGGATCTGAGTCAGGCTAAAGTTCAAATGGCTATGGGCGCGTGGCTCGTCAAAGCTCAGAACGAACTGATGGAGACCTCGCTCCAGATCTTCGGGATCGGTACCAAGCATGACGGGCTCTATTAAGTGAGGAGGTAGGAGTTAGGAGGTAGGAGTTCCTGGCTCCTTGTCCCTCATTGAAAAAAAGGGGTGAACTTTTTTAATTTGGAACAGACCCAACAGGAAAAAATTTCATTAGTTAATGGCAGGATACACACGCGCACCGGGACAGCAAAGAATATAACTTTCGAGCATGGCCGCATCGTCTCGATAGGCGACGAGTCAGGAGGCTTCAGCGGTCGTGTCATTGACCTTCACGGTCGGACGGTTCTGCCGGGCTTCTGCGACAGCGGAGTAGATTTTTTGTCGTGGGCCGAGAGCCAAGAGCGTCTCAGCCTCTCGCATGTTCATTCAGTCAAGGAGTTCAAGGACGCTTTGGCCGCATACTTTCACGCCAACACAGAGCCGCTGCGCGGCTGGTACATAGCCTACAATCTTCCCGATGAAGTTGTCATATCACGCGACGATATAGAGGAGATCGTGGCCTCGCGTCCGTGCGCCGTCATCGACGACAAGAACACTCACATAATTCTGAACACTCCGGCGATGAACGAACTCAACATGCCGCAGGATAACGTCGAGCCTGACGAGTTCATTCAGCACCTCCCCGCCTTGACGGACGATAACATAAAATCCCTCGTCAAAGCTTACTCGCCCAAGGTCAGCGCGCTCGGGATCTCGGAGATATGGTCGGACTTCCAAGGCTCTGAAAGTCTTTGGGAGATATTCGCCGAGGAGATTTATGACTCGCTGAACTTTCGGCTGAGATGCAACTTCAAATTCAATGACGTAAGCTCGCAAAATGATTTCTTGGCCACGGGACTGCGAACCGGCGACGGGCTTCCGTTCTGCAAGGTCGGAGGTATCTTCATCGGCGGCGAGATCGAACAGCAGGAGCAGAAGAACATGATCTACTCGGCTCACCTGTCCGGCTGTCAGATCATCAGCGACAATGGCAAGTCATCTCTCAACGCGCTCGAAAGGGTCGTGAAGAAAGCTCGGAAAAATTCGCGCCACCTCGTCAAAAATTTCGTCGGAGGCGGACTGGTCGAACGCATGAAGCTATTGAACCTCGGCGGCGTAGCCGTGTCGGACATGGACGCAAATTTCATTCACGAGGGATTTCAAAATGGCGTAGTGGTCTCGGCGGGCTCGGGCAAAAATCTGACAGCTCCGTTGAAAGCTATCGGGCGTTTCGTCTCGGACGGGTTGAGCGTGGCCGAAGCTCTGAACATCTACACGTGGGGCGCGGCTTGGAACGGCGGCAACGACCTCAGGCGCGGGGAGCTTGCTGTTGGCAACGATGCCGACATGGTCGTACTCGAACAGGATCCCTTCATGGTCAGGCCGGAGGAAATTTCTTTGATCGACGTTACTACAACATTCACAGCCGGTTGCGTCGCTTACGAAAATAATTAGGAATGAGGAATTGACATGAACAAAAGAAGCGCGGGAATATTGCTACCGATATCATCGCTTCCAGCGAAATATGGCATCGGGGACTTCGGGCCGGGAGCTTTGGATTTCGCAAAATTTCTTCACGACGCGGGGCAGAAGATGTGGCAGGTTCTCCCCCTCACGACGATAGACCCGGGCTGCGGAAACTCGCCATACAGTCCCACGTCGGCATTCGCGGGTAATTACTTGCTTGTCAGCCCTGAGAGGCTCGTTGAGGATAATTTGCTGTTGGCTGACGAACTGAACAGGCTCGCGGCGAAGTATGATTTTGACAAAGACCCAAGCCGCATAGATTACGAGTCGGCTCGTGAGTTCAAGACGGAAGTTCTGAACGCGGCGTGCAAACGTTATTTGAGGCTCGGCGGCGGAAAGTTCGAGGCGTTCCGAAAGGGTACGGAGTGGCTGAGAGATTTCTCGCTCTTCAGCGTCATTAAGCAAGTTCAGGGCGGCGCGCCGTGGTACGAGTGGCCGGAGGAGCTGAAGCACAAAGACCCCGACGCTATCAGAAAATTCAAGGCCGAATACTCGAATGAGATCATGCGTCAGGAGTTTTATCAGTTCATATTCTTCACGCAGGCCACGAAGCTCAAAGAGCATCTCAAAGAGCTTGGGATTGAGCTGATCGGCGATGTTCCGTTGTACGTAACTCGCGACTGCGCGGACGTGTGGCAAAGCCCGGAGCTTTTCGACTTCGACGAGGATTTGAACCCCGTTACTGTTGCGGGAGTTCCGCCGGATTATTTCAGCGCGACCGGACAGCTTTGGGGCAATCCTACTTACAAATGGGACGCAATGGAGCAGCAGGGCTTCAAGTGGTGGCTCGACAGGCTCAAGAATCTTCTCGGGCTGTTCGACCGTGTCAGGATAGATCACTTCCGCGGGCTCGTAGCTTATTGGGCTGTCCCCTACGGTGAAGAGACTGCGAAGGTCGGCGAGTGGGTCGATGTCCCTTACGAAAAGTTCTTTGCTTGCTTGAAAGAAAATTTCCCGTCGATGCCTTTCTGGGCTGAGAACTTGGGGATCATCACGCCAGACGTTGAAGAGCTTCGCAAGAAGATGGAGCTTCCGGGAATGTTGGTGTTGCACTTCGCTTTCGGCAACCCGGCCGACAGTCCTTACGCGCCTCACAATCACACCCGCGACAGCGTCGTCTACACCGGCACCCACGACAACAACACTTCGCGCGGTTGGTTCGAGAATGACGCGACCGAGGAGGAGATCAAAAACTTCTCGTCATACGTCGGACGCGACATAATGGACGGCTACATTTTCACGAGCGAGGTTACGCGGCTTGCGGTTAGCTCCGTTGCTGACACGGCGATAATCCCAATGCAGGATTACTTGCGGCTCGGCGCGGAGGCTCGTATTAATGTCCCCTCGACTCCATCAGGCAACTGGGCGTGGCGAATGACTGAGGGCGCAATACCTGACGGGCTCGCTGACAGGATCAAGGCGGCTTGCTCACTATATGGGAGGGTCTAGGTTATGAAACTTATTTGCGCTGTCCTGCTCTTGCTTGCGTTATGTAACGTGTGCTTCGCTGAGGGCTTCAGCTCGTCGGCGATCGACGATGAGATTTTCGCCCGCATCAAAGGCAAGTCCTACAAGGACAACTGTCCCGTGCCGCTCGAGGATTTGAGATATTTGCGAGTCCTTCATGTCGGCTTCGACGGACAGACCCACGAGGGCGAGATGATCTGCAACACCTCGATAGCCGAAGACCTCTTGGACATCTTCCAGAAATTATACGAGGCTGGCTATCAGATCGAGAAGATACGGCTCGTAGATGAGTACGACGCTGACGACGAACTCTCGATGCGCGACAATAACTCCTCATGCTTCAACTTCAGATTTATCTCACACACTACGACGATCTCGAAGCACGGGCTTGGCCTCGCCGTCGACATCAACACGCTCTACAATCCTTATGTCAAGATGGTAGACGGAAAGTTTAATCTCGAACCCGCGACCGCCGGAGACTACGTTGATCGGAGCAGGGACTTCCCTCACAAGATCGACGAGAACGATCTGTGTTACAAACTCTTCACCGAACACGGCTTCGAGTGGGGCGGCAATTGGAAGAGCGTCAAGGACTATCAGCACTTCGAGAAGTAATACGCGGCTAAACATTCCTAACTCCTTTTTCTTTCGTGATAATGTATAATAAAGTCAAATAATCACGGAAAGAGGTATCTTTAACGTCATGAAAATTCTCGTAATCAACTGCGGCAGTTCCTCACTCAAGTATCAGCTCTTCGACATGGAAGACGAGTCAGTATCGGCAAAGGGTCTTGTGGATCGCATCGGCATCGAAGGCTCCAACATCACCCACAGGAAGACCGGCGCAGAACCTTTCACAATCAACACTCCCATTAAGGATCACAAAGTCGCGATGAAGCTCGTACTTGACGCGCTGCTCGATGAGAAGCATGGCGTTCTCAAGTCGCTCGATGAGATCAACGGCGCAGGGCATCGCATAGTCTCCGGCGGCGATTACTTCAAAGAGTCCGTCCTTGTCAACGATGAAGTCATGGACGCGCTCCGCAAGTGCATACCTCTGGCACCGCTTCACAACCCCGGCCACATCATGGGCATCGAGGCCATTCAGCACGCGCTCCCGAAGTTGAAGAATGTTATCGTGTTCGATACGGCGTTCCATCAGACAATGCCCGACTACGCTTACATGTACGGACTTCCTTGGGAGTTCTACGAGACCCACAGAGTCAGACGCTACGGCGCACACGGCACGAGCCATCACTTCGTGGCGTTGAGGACGGCTGAGATCCTCGGCAAGCCCCTGAGCGAACTCAAAATGGTTACATGCCACCTCGGCAACGGAAGCTCAATCAGCGCAGTCAAGAACGGCAAGTGCATCGACACCTCCATGGGCTTAACGCCACTCGCGGGTGTCCTTATGGGCACGAGGACGGGCGACATGGATCCGGCTTGCGTTCCTTTCGTTCAGAACATCACGAAGTACTCAGCTGACGAGATGAACAACTTCATGAACAAGAAGAGCGGCTTGCTCGGAATTTCGGGAGTCAGCAGCGATCTCCGCGACGTTGAAGAGGCCGCCAACAACGGCAACGAACGCGCAAGGCTCGCCATCAACATGCTCGAATACGGGATCAGCAAGTACATCGGGGCTTACACGGTCGCTATGGGCGGTCTTGATGTCCTCGTCTTCACGGCAGGCATCGGCGAGAACAGCGCATCAACCCGCGAAGCCGTCTGCAAGAAGCTCGAGTTCATGGGCGTGAAGATCGACCCGGCCAAGAACAACATTCGCGGCAAGGAAGCGATCGTCAGCGCAGATGACTCGAAGGTCAAAGTCCTTGTTGTCCCGACGAATGAGGAGTTAATGATCGCTCGCGAGACCAAGCGTGTCGCTTTCGACGAATAATTAAATGAAAGAAGACAACAACTCCTCGCTCCTCAATCCTGACTCCTCGCTGTTGATGACTCTGCCTCCGCGCAATGACACGGAGACGGAGATTTTTGCGCATTATGATTTTCCCGAGGGCGTACTTGAGTTTGACGGTCAGGAGTTTGCTTTCCCGGCCGGCATCCACGCGGAAGCGTCGGCGAAGTGGCTTGAAGAGTCTTTGCTGCTGGTGGAGATATCTATAGAGGCTCAGGCTGATGCGCCGTGTGCGCGTTGTCTCAAAACTGCTCGCCTTGAAATATCGGGGAGTTTAGAGTATCTTTATTATTTGCAAGGTGCTGAAGCTTTCGATGGCTTTGATGACTACATGCCCGTAGAGGTTGAATATTTCGGGCGCGTTATGGACATCATGCCGCAGGTTCACGAGAGCATCTTTACGCTTCTTCCGACTAAAGTTCTGTGCCGCGAGGACTGCAAGGGTTTGTGTCCGAACTGCGGAAAAGATTTGAACGAGGGAGCTTGTTCTTGCGTGAACGAAGTCGCTGATCCGAGGCTCGAAGCACTTCGCGACTATAACGTTGAGTAATAAATTACAAAAGGGGATTTTTTATCATGGCAACACCGAAAAGAAAAGTATCTCATGCCCGCACAGCACAGAGAAAAGCGCAGTGGCTCAGAGCTTTGAGCGCACCTCAGACCATGGCCTGCCCTCATTGTGGCGAGGTTACGTTGGTTCATCACGCTTGCCCGTCATGCGGCTATTACCGCACCAGACAGGTCGTAAAGATCAAATCCGAAGAGACAGCCTAAATTTCAGTTAGGAGTTAGGAATTAGGAGTTAGGAGTTATTCATTCCTCACTCCTCACTCCTCACTCCTCACTAAATAGAAGATCATGAGTGAGGAAAAATTTTATTTTCAGACGGAGGCCGCGGAGCTTCTGAAGATGATGATCAGCTCCGTGTACTCGAACAAAGATATATTCTTACGCGAAATAATTTCAAACGCTTCCGACGCTCTCGACAAACGACGAATAGAGACGCTCAAAAACTCAGAGCTTGCGGAAAACGCGCACCCCGAAATCAAAATCGAAATAAATTCAGACAGCAAAACCCTCTCAGTCAGCGACAACGGCATCGGCATGAGCCGCGACGACCTCATTAACTATCTCGGCACAATCGCCAAGAGCGGCACGAAAGAATTTCTAAAGGCCGCCAAGAGCGAGAACGACGAAGCTAAGCAGGAATTAATCGGACAGTTCGGCGTGGGGTTCTATTCTGTCTTCATGGTCGCGGATAAGGTCGAGGTGATCACGAGGAAGCTCGGAGGGTCTGAGACTTATAAATTTACGTCCGGCGGCGACGGCTCGTACACGATCGAGGACGCTCCCCAGCGTGATGAGTGCGGCACCACCGTAACGCTGTTCATGCGCGAGAGCAAAGCCGACGATCCCGAAGCTAAAAATTATCTCGAAGAGTGGACGATACGCGGCATAATCGAAAAATATTCTGATTTCATTTCGTGGCCTGTCGTCTTTAAGGACAAGACCATAAATTCTCAGAAAGCTATCTGGCAGCGGCCCGAGAGCGAGATCACTGAGGACGAATATAAAGAATTTTACAGGCATCTCACACACGACTGGCAAGAGCCTCTAACTCACATAAAGATTAACGCCGAAGGCTCGACGAACTTCAAAGGCTTGCTGTTCATTCCGTCATATGCGCCGTTCGATCTGTTCATGAACCCGGAGTCCGGCGGCGTGAGCCTCTACATCAACAGAGTCTTCATAATGAACGACTTCAAAGACCTGATCCCCGGCTACATGCGCTTCATTCGAGGCGTGATTGACTCGGAGGACTTGCCGCTGAACATCTCTCGCGAGATTTTGCAGGACGATCCGATCATAAGAGTTATCCGCCGCAGCACGCAGAGAAAAATTTTCAACGAACTCAAAAAGCTCCTCGAAAAGGACAGAGAGACATACATAAAGTTCTGGATCGCGTTCGGAAAGATTTTCAAAGAGGGCATCATTCAGGACAGAGAACACTACAAGAACATTCTCGACATCTCGCTATTCCGCACGACCAATAGCGACGAGTGGACGACGCTGGCCGAGTATGAAGCTCGAATGAAGCCGGAGCAAGAGGGGATTTACTGCCTCGCGGGCCGCGACAATCTCACCGCGTTGAAGTCATCGCCGAAGCTCGAACCGTTCGTCAGTAAGGGCTACGAGGTCTTGTTAATGAACGATCCTGTTGATGAAGTGATCCTGTCGGATTTGCGCTTCATGCAGCCTGACGACGCTAAGAAGCTGCTGAACATTGCCAACAGCGACGTGAGCGCACAGACGGAGGACGAGAAGAAAGCCGACGAGGAGAAGACGAAAGCTCTCGAAAAGGATTTCGAGCCGTTGAAGAAGATCGCCATGGAAATTTTCGCGGATAAACTCGAGGACGTGAGGCCGTCATTCACGCTTACAAGTTCGCCGGTGTGTCTGAGCGGCGGAATGTCGTTCCAGATGGAGAGCATCATGCGCTCGGTCGGTCAGCTTCCAACGCCGCCGAAAAGGATTTTGGAACTCAACGCCGAACACCCGATCGTGAAGAAGCTGCTCGCGATGGCCAAGGACGGGAGCGAAAAAATTTCCGACATGCTGAAAACTTTATACGACCAGTCAATAATTCTTGAGGGAGCCGCACCCGATGACCCTGCAGACTTTGCAAGGCGCGTCAACGAGTTGATGTCGCTGGCACTCGGTGAGTAGAAGATGCCGTTTTTACGAGCAGCACTCCTAAAGAAGCAAATCGCGCAGGTCGTCGAAGCTCCCAAAGTCCCGGAGCCTGAGCCTGAGCCTGTCGTTGAGGTTCAGACCCCGGAGCCGGTTGTTGAAATCCAGCCGCCGGAGCCTGCGATCGAGCCGATAATCGCGGAAGAGCCTAAAGAGCCGGAAATCTTAGAGCCGGTCGTGCCGCCTGTCGAGCCTGTCGAAGAGATCCCGCCGGTCGTTGAAGAGCCTGCGCCCGTGGTCGAGGAGCCTGAGCCAGCAATCGAAGAGCCGCCCGCAGTTGAAGAGGTCGCTTCGGAGGTTGAGGAGCCGCCACAGATCGAGGAGCTTCAGCCGACAGTCGAAGAAGTTGAAGAGCTGACCCCCGCCCCCCCGCCCGTCATTGCGGAGCCCGAGGAGCCGTTCACGCTGAAATATGACGTAACATCGGGCGAGAGGTATGTTGACAAGGTCTCAACGAAGACGGAGTTCGACAAGATGCTCGATGAGCTTGCGGCCATCAGTAAAGATTTGCTCTCATGGCAGGTCGAGAAGTTCGCGAAGCAATACACGGGCAAGTTCCACGGCGACGACGACAACAAGACCGAGGCTGACGCGCGAAAGTACGAGGCTTTTCTCGGAGGTTACATCACCAACGCCGCGATGCTCTTGTATGACAACGGCTACAGGGACGCGGCCATCAAACAGCTCGATCAAGCTCAGAATATTCTCGTGGCTCGCAAGAAGCTCGAAGACGAGACGCAAGCTATCAGGGACAGAGTTGAAGAGGAGGACGCAGCCGTAGATCTCTCTGACATTCTAGGAATGTTCGGCGATGGCTAACGTTGAGTGAGGAGTTAGGGGTGAGGAGTTAGGAGTGAGATATCCTGCTCCTTATTTTTTTTTGCCCAAAAATTTGTATATAATACTTTCCAAGATTTCATAAACCCCAAAAAATTTTAACGGAGGCATAGTACAAACATGACAGCTATACCAAAAATCACTCGCATGGACGTTTACCCTGTCGCGGGTCATGACTGCATGGAGCTTAACCTCAGCGGAGCGCACGGCCCATTCTTCACGCGCAACATCGTGATACTCGAAGACTCGTCGGGCAACGTCGGAGCTGGCGAAGTTCCGGGCGGCCAGAAGATCACGAAAGCTCTCGAAGACGTGAAGCACCTCGTCGTTGGAACGCGCATAGCCGACTACAAGAACACGCTGAATCAGATCAGAAAGTGGCTCGACGAGAACATCAAAGACGACGTTCGCGGACTTCAGACTTTCGACCTGCGTACGGGCGTTCATGTCGTTACGGCGGTTGAAGCTCCGTTGCTGGATCTGATGGGAAAATTCCTTGACGTTCCGGCGGCGGCTCTCATGGGCGACGGTGTTCAGCGCGAGCGCGTACAGTTCCTTAGCTACCTGTTCTACGTCGGAGATCGCAAGAAGACAGATCTTCCATACGAAGAAGAACCAGACAGCCCGTGCGACTGGTACAGGCTCAGACACGAAGAAGCTCTCACGCCGGAGAAGATCGTCGCGCTTGCGAAAGCGACCCACGAGAAATACGGCTTCGAGGACTTCAAACTGAAAGGCGGAGTGTTGCCCCCTCGCGAGGAGCTGAAGGCGGTGCAGGCGATCAAGAAGGCTTTCCCGAATGCTCGCGTTGACTTAGATCCGAACGGCTGCTGGAGTTTGAAAGAAGCTCTCGAGATTGCGCCGGAGCTGAAAGAGTGCTTGGCCTATTGCGAAGATCCTTGCGGAGCTGAAGGCGGGTTCAGTGGTCGCGAGGTCATGGCCGAGTTCCGAAAAGCCGCGATGATGCCGACAGCTACGAACATGATCAACACGGATTGGCGGCAGATGTGCCACGCTTTGACGCTTCAGGCGGTCGATATTCCGTTGGCTGATCCTCACTTCTGGACGATGAACGGCTCTGTGCGTGTCGGTCAGCTCTGCGCGGATTTCGGCCTCATGTGGGGCTGCCATTCCAACAACCACTTCGATATCTCGCTTGCTATGGTGGTGCAGTGCGCGGCGGCGATCCCGGGCAAGATGAACGGAATCGACACTCACTGGATCTGGCAGGAGGGTCGCGAGCGTCTGACTGTCGAGCCTATGCAGATCGTGGGCGGCTGCATTGACCTGCCTAAGAAGCCGGGGCTTGGCGTTGATGTCGACATGGCACAGATCAAGAAAGCCAACGAGCTTTACTTCAAACACGCGCTCGGAGCACGCGATGACTCTATCGGAATGCAGTATCTGATCCCGGGCTGGAAATTCGACAACAAGAAGCCCTGCTTGGTACGGTAATCTCAGTGAGGAATGAGGAGTGGGTGAAAGAGCATTCGCAGTTGTCTTTTCACTCCTAACTCCTAACTCCTAACTATTCTCAGTGTCCGTGCGGTGTGATGTCCAACATTGCTTTCTCGTAAATCAAATCCGACCTCAACAAAAACACAAAACACACGCTAAGCGGAATGATCGCGAGCCAGATACTCTTCTCCCCGAGATGTGCGCTTGCGAATGTCATGATCGCGCCGCCGGCGAAGAACGCCAAGATCAGCTTCTCGTGTCTTACGGCCTTGACGCGGGCTTCGTGTTCCTCCTCATGATGACGGATCGCCCGGGCTATGCTGATACCGATCTGTCGGACATGGTTTGTTACGAACGTCGTAGCCATTGGAACGCCCTCAGCCTGTCTGAACGTGTTGAACTGCATCGAGCACAAGAAACATATCAAGACCTGCGCGATCTGGTCGGGCCACGTCAGCGGCATGAAGCCGATAAGGAACAACACAACGATTTCAAGCCCCACGAGCATCGTGTCCCAGCGTATGAAATGCGAGTCGCGGACTTTCTGCGGCAGT
>JAFSJO010000115.1 GCA_017449415.1 Synergistaceae bacterium | reverse complement strand
GACGCGGGTTCGAATCCCGCTGGGACCGCCAAAGAAATCTTGTTCGATGCCGGTGTGGCTCAGAGGTAGAGCAGCGCACTCGTAATGCGCAGGTCAACAGTTCGAATCTGTTCACCGGCTCCATGAGATAATATGAAGTTAGAAGATGTAAGTCCGCTCGCAAGGCGGATTTTTTTTTGCGATGTTGTGGTAAGATTGCAAGGACATCAAATTTCTATACGGGAGAAAATATTTTTATGCGCGAGTTTCTAAAGGAACTTTTCACTTTGAAGACTGTCTACATAGATAAAGGAGCAGGACGCTGGGCCGTCAAGAAGCGTTTTCACCCCGCCGTGCGCTTCACGCTGTCGTTCTTGTTCTTGGGCGTGTGTCTGTTGGCTTACGCGAAGTCCGGGACGATGCTTCCAACCGATGCCGAAGCTATCACCAAGCAGGAGATCGTCACAGCGAAGCTCCCTGAGCCAAGTAAAGCTATCCTGCCGCCTGTCGAGAAAGCCGAGCCGGTGGCTATGAAAGAGATCACCTCCGAGCCTCTTATCATTCCGTTGAAGAGCAGCAAGTCCGCACGCAGGCAGGAGATAATCCTTCCGTCCGAAGCTAACCCCGACACCGACAGAATAATCGCCGCGCCGAAGCCTCAACCCAAGGCCGCCAAGGCCAACGACAGATACAGAATACTGATTAACAAGTCGAAATATACGCTCTCGCTGTTCAAAGGCAACGAGCTTGTGAAGAGCTACCCCGTCGCGGTCGGAAAGAACAAAGGCGACAAGGAGCGCGTCGGCGACAACAGGACACCGGTCGGGAATTTCAGGATCGTATCTATCGAGAACGCCTCGACATGGTCGCACGACTTCAGAGACGGAAAAGGCAAGATCGCTGGAGCTTACGGGCCGTGGTTCCTGAGGCTCGACGCTAAAGGCTGGCGCGGGATCGGCATACATGGAACTCATGACCCGGACTCGCGAGGCACCAACGCCACTGAGGGCTGCATCAGGCTCAGCAACGAAGACATAGCCGAACTCAAAGAGAACTACGCCTATAGAAACATGCCCGTAGAGATCCGGGAAAATTAACGAGGTGAAATGAAATGCTTAAATGCGGAATAGTCGGCCTGCCACTGTCGGGAAAATCAACGGTCTTCAACGTCATCACTCGCGCCGGAGCTGAGGTCAAGCCATACGCGGGCGGCAAGACGGAACCTAATAGGGCTCTGGTCAGCGTGCCGGATAAGAGATTTGACAAGCTCGTCGAGATATTCAAGCCGAGGAGCGAGAAGCCTGCTGACGTTGAGTTCGTCGACCTCGCCGGGCTTTCACGAGACGCTGGCAAGGGCGCAGGGCTTGGCAATTCGTTCCTGTCGTTCGTGTCGGAGTCCGAGGCTCTGTTGCACGTCATAAGGGTCTTCAAAAATTCTTCCGTACCGCACCCAGAGAACTCGATCGATCCGTTGAGAGACTGGCGCATCGTCGAGGCGGAGTTGATCTATCGCGACCTCGGGGTCATCAGCAACAGGCTCACGAAGCTCGAAGAGAAGAAGGGCAAGAAAAAGCTAACGCCACAGGAGGCTTCGGAGCTTGAACTCATTAAGGAGCTTGAAGCTCATCTGTTGGACGAGCGTCCCTTGCGTGAGTTCGAGCTGACTGACGAACAGAAGAGAGCTTTATCGGGCTTCGCGTTCCTGACCTTGAAGCCGGAGCTGATTGTGTTGAACCTCGATGACTCTCAGACGGGTGAGGTTCCGGAGCTGAAGCCCCTCGAAGACGAGATGACGCGCAAGGGTTTGAAGTCCGTGAAGGTCTACGGAGCTACGGAGATGGAGCTTGAACAGCTCGACCCGGAGGACAGAGCCGAGTTCATGAAAGATTTATCTATCACCGAGCCGGGGCGCGACAGGCTCATACATGAGGCTTATAAACTTTTGGGGTTGATTTCGTTCTTTACGAGCGGGACTGACGAGGTGAGGGCTTGGACGCTCCGCGAGGGGTCGAACGCTGTCGAGGCAGCCGGGACGATCCATTCGGACTTGGCTCGGGGCTTCATAAGGGCGCAGGTCGTGGCATACGATGACTTCATCGCGAACAACGCTTCGATCGCTCAATGCCGCGATAAGGGAGTTTTGAGGCTCGAGGGGAAAGATTACACCGTCAAGGACGGAGACATGATAGAAATTCGCTTTAATGTTTGAGTTAGTGAGGAGTTAGGGGTTAGGAATGTATTTTCACTCCTCACCCCTCACTCCTAACTCCTAACTGTTCGATGAAGTGCTGTTGTTGGAGTTGCCGCTGAGCTGCTGAAGGATCGCCGAGATTGCGCTCGCCTGCTGCGACAGTTTCGAGATCTGCTGTTCGGCGGCCGCGTACTTCGTTCTCAGGCTCTCTTCCATTCTGTCAAGTCTTTCCTGATACTTTTCAAGATATTCATCAATGGAGCTTATTTGAGTCTCCAAATCCGAGATCTGGCGCGTTAGAGTTCCCGAGGTCTGACCCGAGGCCGACGTGTTGAGCATCGACTTCGTCCAGCTGTCCATCGACTGCGCGTATTTGAGCATAAGCTCCTGAACCTCGTCGGGGTTGTCTTCGAGCGCGTCCATGAACTTCTCCGTGTCAAATTCAAGCTCGCCGCTCTTGCCGTAGTCGTCGGAGGTCGTCGCGATGCCGAGCTGATACACGCCCTTGTAGGTGTAATTCATCTTCAGCGCGTTCATGGCGGCACTGCCTGAGATCGTGATCTGGTCGTTCGATGACGAAGTGATGACGAGCTTGTCGCCCTCGACCTTGGCCTTTATGAGAGGCTGATCGAGAAGCTGACCGTCAGCACCATAGAAAATATTTCTCATAGCGTCGCTGGAGCTGTCGCTGATCTTGTCAACGATATCCTGCAGCGTGTCGGTCGTCAGGATCGGGACATCGACGTAGGTCGACGCGATACGAAGCCTCAATGTTGAGTCAGTTCGCAATCCATTCATCGACATCGAGCCGTAAATCTCCTCGGAGCTTGAGCGCGTCGTGAATGAATACGTGAAGTTCTGCGCGGTGAGATCTCTCATTTGGCTCTTCGTGTTGCGGAGCAGCGAGTTGCCGTGCAGAAGTCCCCACCTCATTCGGAAGTCGTCGGAGTCGATCGTCGCGGCGGTGTCCTCGTCAACTTGGCTCTCAGTCATGCGCGTATTCATCCATGACATCAAGCTGTTGTAGTTCTCGACGAACTCCTGAATCGACTCGATAGCTTTCTCAGCGTCGTGCGACACGTCCATAGAAACTTCGCCAACGCCTTTGAGGTGCAGCGTCATGCCTTTGATGAGTTCGTTCTCGTAGCTCTCGCCGATGTCGTTGAGGTCGCGTTCGATCTCGTCGCCGTCGAGAATGATCACAGCGTTCTGAGCTTCCGTAACGTCGTCGTTGAGACCAAGCATGTCGATAACTCCGTCGCCATCGTCGCTGAGTGAGAACGTGTTGACGTTATATTCGTAGTCGATCGAGATCTCGTCGCCATAGCCGGGCATTCCGTCGCGAGATGTCAGCGTCGGTGTGATCCAGTCGAAGTCGAAAACTCTGACCCCGCCGTTGGTGCCGTTGCTGAGGTTGATGCCGAGCTTCTCTTTCACGAGGTCGGAGTCGGTCTTGCCGTCGTCGTCTCTGGTTGTGCTGGTGAGGTCGTAGGTCGTGCCGCCGTAGTCGATTGTCATCAGTTGGCCGTTGTTCGATACGCTCGTGAAGCCGTAATCTCGCAGGTCTAAGCTGTCTCTGTAGCCGCGTGTCGCGGTGAATGACTTCGTCTCGCCGTCATCGGTCGTGAGGTTGACGGTGTATTGAGAATTTTGACCCGGCGCGGGGTAGTACCATTCGTAGTCTGTCCCGGTCTTCCAGTTGATGAGGACGTTGCCAGCGTCGTTCGTTCCGACTTCAAAGTCGATGCCCTCATAGAAAGTCTTGCCGGCCTGATTGATCGTTGTCGTCCCGGCCTTGAACTCGTCGTAATCTGGTGCGCCGTCCGAGGCTGTCATGACGGGGTCGGAGTTGGAGCGCGAGACAGCCTTATCGATCCCGAACAACTCGCCGCCGCCCTCGCCTCTTCCGGTGTATGAGAGCGTGAACTTGTCGTTGTACGCGGGTGCGTTCGTGCCGATCCATTCCAAGACGGCCTTGTGTTGCCCGGAGGTATTCGCGTCGCCCATGACGAGCCTGTAGTCCGTGCCATATGTGTAGCTCGCGCCGTCCTCGTCCGTCAGCGTGAAGTAATTTTCGAGCGCGCTGTCGATCTCGCTCTGCGTTGATGATGTCGTGAGCTTCGAGTTAGCATCTTTGAGTATCTGCTCGTAGCTGAGATATGAGCCTGACGTGTCAGAGAGCTTGCCGTTGTCGTTGAGCAGTTTGACCTCGAAGTCTTCGTAATCGTACGTCCCTGTCGCTTCGAGAGGCTTGAAACTCTCGTAAGTGATCATGTACTCCGTGCCTTTGTCGGGAGCGTTGGGCGCGTAAGTCTCATTAACATCGAGCCACACGATCTCGCCGTCCGTAACTGTGAAGTCCGTGCCGTATGTGTAGCTCTTGCCGTCGCTGTCCTTGATGACGATGTCGGAGTAAGCATCTTCATCAAGCTCCAAGTCCTTGCCAAAGAGAGCTTCGAGGCTCAGATCCTTATCGCTGTCCGACGCTGTAACGCTCTTTGAATATTCGTCGTTGAGAGTCTTTGAGAATGTGAACGTGTAATCGACATCACCGGCTGGCGCGGCTTTGAAATTCAGCGTGCTGATGTTCTTCTCCTGAGCGTAGGCCGACACTGCGATATTAGCGTCGTTAGCGTCGATCGTCCCGTCGCTGTTCATGTCGTCCGGCGCGAACCACGAAAGCACGTAGCCATCTCCGTCATCTTTAACGCGAATGACGTAATCGCGGCCGTACTCGTAAGCCGTCGTGTCGTCTCCGTCGGTCGAGGTCAGAGTGAAGAGGCTTCGATCCGCCGGGTCGAGGTACGTTCTCAGCACTCCGTCCGAGCCTGTCAGCGTTATTGTCGGAATGTTCGAGCCGGTTGCTTTCTTGTAAGCCGCGTTGAACTCGTCAACGTCAAACTCCGTCGCGTCGTCGTTGGTGTTGAGGGTCTTGGTGTCTTCCGTCTCTATCCACACGATCTCGCCCTCGTCGTTGACGGTGTAGTCAGTGCCATACTCGTAGCCTCTGATTTCGAGCTTGTCATAATATAACGGACTGATCTCTTGGCCAAAGACAGTTTCGAGCGTCTTATCGTTGTCGCCTTTGCTGACCCTGCCCGCGAATTTTTCCTCGTAATCGTAAGCGTACGAAAAATCATAAGAAGTCCCCTCGCTAGGTGGGGTAGATGGAAGATCTGTTATTCCCTTGCTGGTTCTATAGGCGTTGACGACGGGCGTATTTGTTAGGCTGCCCCCGTTCTGATATTTTCCCCACACAACCTGATACGATGACGATTCCTTGATGATGATGAAATCTCGTCCGTATTGGTACGTCGTATCTCCCGCCTTAATTGTGAGCTGATCCATGTAAGCATTATCAGGATCAATGTACGTTCGTACGTTTGCTCCCAACCGTCCTGTGGTAATCGGCAACTCCTGACCTTCCGTTGCGTCATAATACAACTGCTTTATCTTATCAATGTCAATGGTTATATCATCGTACGGTGTCGTGATTGCACCTTTGGTATTCTCAACACTGTAGTCTCCCTTTGAGCCTGTCGTAATCTTCACGCTGTAGCTGTCCGGCTCGCGGGTGCTGGTGGTCGTGATGGTCTCGTCGGCCTTGTCGCCGCTGACGGTGTACGAATAAGTGTTCTTGTCCTCGTAGCTCACCGTGTAGGATCCCGGCTCGTTGGTCGTGGCCTCCTGTTCAAGCCATGTAATCCCGCCGTCTTTGTATGTGAAATCTTTTCCGTAAACGAAATCCGTAACCTTTGTAACGTCCGTAGTCGTCTCGACGGTGTAGTAAGTTTTGCCGTCATCATCTTCGGCTTCGGTGATCTTAATCGTGGTCTTCGTTACGACATCGTTGCCGTTCGCGTCTTTCGTGGTCTCAGTGCTGGTGGTCGTGCCAAGTTCATCATCTTCGCCGAGCGTCGTCTTCTCGGTCTTCGTCGTCGATGTCGTTGTCTTCTTGCCGGTGATCTTCATTCGCTGAGACAGCGTCCCGTTGTCGATGACATTGAAATCAAAATTTGTATCGTCCGAGTCGTCGGAGCCTTTCTTGATCGTCTTGCTGAAGACATCGCCCGCGCCCATTTTGTAAGTCGCCGTGACGGAGTCGCCGAGCTTGACGTTGCCGGTGTCCTCGTATTGCTTCCAGCGGATCTGGTTGTTGATGATCTCATAATCTTTGTGGATTGAATAAGTCTTCGTTCCGCTCATGATTTTGAGATTGTCGAGGTTGCTTTCATCAACGACGATATTCGTAGACGCGCCGGAGTCTTTGTTTGTGATGATCGTGTCGAGGCTCGTGAAGCCGCTCGCGTTGTAATTCTGAGCTGTTGTGCCCGTCACGGAGGTCTTGCCAAGCCCCGTATAGTCGCTCTTCAATATCAGCCTGCTATCGACCACCGAGGCCGTAACAGCCAGCGGCGTGCTGAGAGTTTTGAGTGTCGTATTGATTCGAGACTTCAAAGACTCGAGCGTGTCCGTGTTGAAAACATCGATGCCGACCTGCTGACCTCCGGCGTTGATGTACATCTTGGAACTCTCGATGCTCCCGAGCGTGGTCTTTAGGTTAGCTGAAGTTATTTGCTTGGATCTGTTTGTCTGCGCCCGCGCGAGCTGCTTGACTTCGAGGTCGTAGACATTGACTTCCGCGTCAGCGTTCACCGTCGCAGTTAGCACACCTTTATACGAGCCTGCTTTATCTATTCGTTCAATTTCGATTTCCTTGGCCTTGTAAGTCGATGGAAGTTTCAAGGGCGATAGCGAGGACTGAATAGTGTTCATGGTAACTTTCATTTCCTCGAACAGACTTTTTTTATTCGTCAGGTTTGTCCTCTTGTTCACCTGAACCAGCGCGGGCTTTTGAGCAGACTCCAGAATACTGTCGATCATGCCCTCCCAGTCCATGCCAGAGACAACGCCCGACACGCTCATTGATGCCATGAAATATAAACCTCCTGTTCTGTTTAGAGACTATCCTGTAGTCTTTATCGGAGGTCTTGCGGTGATGAATTAGAACGCTTCGGCTACGATGACTTTGATCTCCTGCGACTGTCTGCCGCCGCCCGTGAAGACTCCCTGATTTATCGCGCAGTCCTGAGAGTCGCGGCCTGACGAAATTTTTATGTAAGTCCCGTCGCATTTTCTGTTGTGGGTTGGGTCAATGGCGATCCATTCGCTGCTCTCGGGGCTATAGATTTCTGTCCATGCGTGAGTAGCTCCTTCGCCTGGTATCATGCCCGTAACGTAGCGGCAGGGTATCCGGTCGATCCGACACAATGTCAAAAGAATTTGAGCGTAATCCTGACAAACTCCGCAGCCCAGCGAAAAAGCCTCCTCGGCGGTCGTGAAGACCCCTGTCTTTCCGGGCATATAATAAAATTCCTCGAACAACCTTTCCATCATGAACACAGCCCGTTCGTAGAACGTCATGTAGCTCAACGGGGGGAAGGTTCTGTGAAACGCACGAATATTTGCCCCGGCTGTCGTGAGCTTCGTCTCGTATTTGAAGACGGGGATTCGATTGGTGTCTGCTTTTACGTTGAAAAGCGCGTTTATTTCGGCAGTCCCGCTGACATCGACCGAGAAACGGCTGTGAGTCTGAAGTGCCGTCCCATATATGCACATGTTGCCGAACGAGTCGCGCTCGGAGTTGCTGAAGTGAGCTGGGAAAATTTTTATGTGTTCGCCGGAAATTTTCTGTCGCTCATCACTGGAAGGAAAGCAGCGCAGCTTGAAATAATGTTCCTTGACTGGCGATTCAAAACTGAGCTGCATGTGATAGCTGTAGTGGAGGCGGCTCATAATTTTCTGTCGATTGACGTATCAAGAATTTTTTCGGCCTCATTGATGACCGCTTGATGATTGATTTTTTCTTCGTTCGCGAGTTCAAGAAGTTTTTCGAGAGGTTCTGAGTGATATTTCAGTCCCGTTTTTGGGAGGCGGGAGCTTAGTCTGAGGATCTCGCGCCGGATCAACCCGTCGGGAGCTTTGAGCCTCGCGTAGAGGTCAACGCGTTCGAGCCTCTTGCCGAGTTTGATGATGCTGCGGATTTTCTCGTCGTCGATAGCGTCGTCAGCGATCCCCCAAAAAGCCGCGATATCGTCCACAACCTTCTGAAGCGCGAGCAAAGGAGCTTCGGATTTCTCTGCTTGGCTCATCTCGTACACTGCCATTTGAATGTAACTGAAAGCGTCGCTGCCGATTTCTCTGCGGAGTTCGATCGCGTTGTCATACGCCCGCATAAGTCCGAACGACACCGAGGAGGAGTTACTTTCATCGAAGCAATATTTCTTCGCGAAATCTCCGCGCGACGTGTAGCCCCCGTAAAGTTCTTTGCCGCCGTCGATCATTGCGTCGAACTGATCGGCGAAAAATTTCAGCGTCGTGTAAACTCTCTCGCTGTATCTTCCAAGCCATAAAAGCCTGTTGCTGTTCTCGATTGAAATTTCCATTTTGCAGCCTCCCTCACTCAGCCATGACCCACGTATCTTTGAAACCGCCGCCCTGCGACGAGTTCACGATGAAAGAATCTACTCTCCGCGAAAATCTCGTGAGGCCGCTCTTCCACACTATAGGCTCCTCAGCCATAAGCACGAACGCGCGAAGATCAGCTTTCCTTGGCACTGGCTTGCCGTCCTCATAGATATCAATGTCGAGGAAGTCTATAACTTCCTGAGCGATGAACCGCCGCGGCTCGGCCTTCAACATCGCGATAAACTCAGATTTCTTTTCGCCGGTCAGCTTGCTGGCAAACACAACGCCATAACCTCCGGCCTCCGCAACGTCTTTGATGACGAGCCTGTCGAAATTTTCGAGCACATACTTCATGTCCTTCTCGTAAAACGGGAGATATGTCGGAGCGTTTTGCAGAATAGGCTCTTCGCCAAGATAATACTTGACCATGGCCGGAACGAAGTAATATATCCCTTTGTCGTCCGCAACGCCGTTGCCGGGAGCGTTCACCAGAGCGACGTTGCCTTTCTTGTATATGTCGAAGATGTGCGGAACGCCGATTAATGACTCTCGATTGAAGTTGACCGGGTCGAGATACTCGTCGGATATTCTTCGATAGACGGTGCCGACTCTCTCTTTCTTGCCGGAATAGTCGATGAAGAAGAGATGTTCATTCTCAACGATGAGATCGTTGCCCGCAACCAAAGGGGCTTCGGTCTGTTCAGCGAAATACGAGTGTTCAAAGTAAGCGGCGTTGTACCTCCCAGGCGTGAGAATGACGGAGCGGCCGCCGGTGTTCACGTATTCCATCGTGTTCGAGAGAAGCTCGGCGTAATTTCTGTTGTTCTCGATGTGGTAGCGTTCAAAGACGGCTGGGAAACTGTTGCGGCAAATGTAGCGTGCTGTCATTGGGTAAGACGCGCCCGACGGTATCCGCAAGTTGTCTTCGAGAACGTACCAGCTCCCGTCCTTGCCCTGCACGAGGTCAATGCCGGATATATGCGCGTAGATCCCTTTGGGAGGCTTCACGCCGTCGCACTGAATGAGCCAGCCGCTTCCTGAGTAAACGAACTCTTCAGCGATTACGCCGTCTTTGATGATTTTCTTGTCGGAATATATATCCGTGATGAACTCGTTGAGAGCTTTCACTCGCTGTTTGAGGCCGCGCTCCAGATACGCGAACTCGTCATGCTCGATCACCCTGGGGATCACGTCGAAGGGGAAGAGCTGCTCGTGAAAAACTCCATTCTTGTAAATCCCGAACTTCACGCCATAGCGTGCCAACTGCTCATTAACGCTGTCAGAATGTTTGTATAGCTCATCTTCTGCCAATGTCATAAAAAAAACTCCCTGCTAAAAAATTGCAAGGAATGATAAATGATAAATTCTAAATTGTCAAAATATTGTAGCAACGGCCAACCTATGATCCCTCCGCTTACGTCACCAGGCGAGGCAGGTTGTTTTTTCACTCCTACCTCCTAATTAGACTGTGAAGCGTCTAGAAAGCTCCGCGGCTCTTCGGCGAGCAAGCGCGACACACTCGATCATATCGTCGAGGCTTCGAGGCTCCGACATGTCCCACGCGCTCAACGTCTCCTCGACCAACGAAGCTATATCAGTGAACGCGATGCGACCTTTCAGGAACATATCGACGGCCACCTCATCAGCTCCGACAAGGACAGCAGGATACGCGCCTCTCTTCTTCATGACATCGCGGGCGATCCTGATCGCGGGAAATCTCTTCTCGTCAGGCTCGTAAAATCTTATCTCGTAAGGTGGCAGCCGCACGGCTGACGGAAAGGGCAGCATGAGACAGTTCACATAACCGCTAT
>JAFSJO010000114.1 GCA_017449415.1 Synergistaceae bacterium | reverse complement strand
TAATACGCCAGATACACATCGAAGACGATGAGGATCAGGCACATGACGATCTCATAAATTTTTTTGAAGCTCGCGGGAAATTTCGATGTCAGGATATCGACACGGGCGTACTCGTCTTTCATTGAGACGATCCCCGCGCCCACAGCGACCGAGTAGATGAACAAGTAACGCGCCGCCTCCTCAGTCCATGACGGAACGAACGGCAGGAACGTCCGGCTGAATACCTGAATGACAACCGCGCCAATGTAGCCGATCATTCCCACGACCGACAGGAGCGACAGCAGCCAGTAATAAAGTTTTGTGAGAAATTTCAATTTCTATCTTCCTTTCATGCTTTCATGCGACGAACAAAAAAGCCGATGCGCAATTTCTCACACATCGGCTCACGTCTTCAGCTTTATTTAGGCTCAACGGCTTTGATCTTGTCGTAGAGGGGTTTGAGATATTTGTATTCGCCCTCCATGAGCTTCTGCATAGCACCGTCGGCGAGTTTGGCGAAAGCCGCCTGATCGACGTCGTTGATTATCGTCATGCCTTTCGACTCGAGGAAGCCTTCAAGCTCCGCTTCGTCTTTGAGGAAAAGTTCATGCTCGTAAGCCTGAGTTTCTTTGCCGACCTCGCTGACGATCTGCTGAAGATCCGCGGGGAGTGCCTGATAGCTCTGCTCCGACATTGCGAAATACAGCCACGTGCGAAGATGTTCGGTCTTGCAGAGATACTTCTGAACCTCGTAGAAGTTCCCCGACTTGATCATAGCGAGCGGGTTCTCCTGACCCTGAATAGTGCCGCTCTGGAGGCTCGTGAAGACCTCAGCGAACGCCATCGGGGTGGGCTTGGCTCCGAACGCCTCGAACGTCGACACCGTGATCGTCGAAGCCGGGGTGCGGATAATCATTCCCTTAATGTCGTCGGGAGTTTTGACGGGCTTGTTGGCTGTAACGTCGCGCGGCCCTCTGACGAAGTACGCGAGGCACCTGAACCCTGCGCCGTCCATCATCATGAGGTTTTCGATCTCTTTGCCGATCTCTCCGCCCGCAACAGCTTCAACGTGAGCGTCGCTGGTCATGAGGTAGGGCACGCCAAGGATCCCAAGCTCAGGAACGTAAGTCATCATCGACTCGCCCGTGATTACGATGTCAACGCCGCCGCCGGTCAGAGCTGACTGAATGGTGTCGATCTCATTGCCGAGCTGGCTGTTGGGATAGATCGTAACTGCTATGCGTCCGTTGGAGCGTTTCTCGACTTCCTGCTTGAAAAATTCGCTGGCTTTGTGCCACGAGTGGTTCTCGTCAACAATGTGAGTAACAACGATTGTGTGTTCGGCTGCAAAGGCGGCTGCGCACGACGCGAGCAACATTGCAAGCACAAGGACTGAAAGTTTCTTCATGAATAGACTTTACCTCCTGAGTGAAAAAATAAAAATTTAATTGCGATACGAAAAATTATACGATATGCCCGCGCGCAATTGCAACGACCTCACGCCTCCTCGGGGGTCTTCTCTCTCAGAAGAATTCTTTTCGTGATCGTTTTGACCTCCAATATCTCCAGCGGGAGCTTGCGCCTCGTCGAGATCAGAACGCCATCGCTGTCGAGCTTGCCCAGACATCGCTGCTTCGTTCGAGGCTTGCCGTCTTTGTCTCGGTAGCTCGTCGACTCGATTACGTATGTTGTGTTTTTGACCTTTCGGCGTATAATACAGGACACAGGGTTTCATCTCCTTTTCAAATTTTCCCACATTATGAATGAAGAAAGATTTTTTTTCAACTACTTTTGCAACTACAGAAAGTCCAAAATTTTTCAGCCCCCGCGCACTCTCAAAGCTCTGAGAGAAAAAATAGTTCGACGAGTTTCGAGCCTCCCTCACGCTCACGAGGTCGCAAGCCTCAATTCCTACCTCCTACCTCCTAATTGTCGTAAAGTTTCAAGCCGATAAAGAAAGTAACAACTAAGAACGAGGAATGAGAGCAAATGGTAAACAGCAGCGCACAGTTTAAGTACCAGGCAACGAGAATTTCAACGGCAACGAAAGAACAGCTTCTCTTGATCACGTACGACATCGGCATCAAAGCCTGCCACGCGGCGGAGAACGCAATGAACGCCAAGAATGGCGCGACCCCCGATTATGATTTGGCGAATAGGGAGATCATTCGCGCTCAGGAAGTCGTGAGGGAACTCATGGTTACTCTGAACCGCGACAAGGGCGGCGAGATGGCTGACAAGCTCATGCAGCTCTACGAGTACATGTATCAGCTCCTTGTCGACGCGAACATGAAGAAAGAGCCTGACAACCTCAAGATCGTCCGGTCAATGATGGAAGAGCTGAAGCAGACGTGGGAGACCGCTCTGATGAAACTCCTGCAGGACTATCAGGCGGCGCACCCCGAGGACAAGGACTTGCAGAACGCTATGGCGGAGATCGAAGGCAAGAAGCCGACGGCGGCAGCTCCGACCCCAGCGCCCAAAGCTCCAACGTACGCAAGCAACGCCAAGGCCGGGAGATTTACTCTTGCAGGATAAGAAAATTCTCGACCTGTCAAAAGAATTAATTTCAAGAGAAATAAAACTCTGCAAAACGTTAAGGACAATGATCTCTCGCGAGTTGGAGGCCATTGTCCTTGATGGTAATATGGACGAGCTTTTTAACATTCTTGAAAAGAAGGACGAAGTTTTATCGGAACTCCAGCTCCTCGCCGACGGGTGGCGCGATGTCCTCAGCAGTCCGACCGTGAACAACTTTGCTCCCCTCGGACTCCGGACTCGTCTGCTAGAATTGTACCCGGACGACACGGAGCTTCCCGAACTCATTCAAGAGAGCCGCGACATAGCCGACAGCATATTAAAGGCCGAGGACAACGCGATCTCGGAGCTTGAAAGATACAAGTCCGACCTGCGCTCGCAGATGGCCTCACGGGTTCAGGGACGCAACGCCGCCGCAAGCTATGCACGCATGGGAGGTTCGATTATTTAATATGAAGAAACTTTTTTCAGTCCTCATAATTTTTTTGATTTCATGTAACACTGCGTTAGCCGCCGAGCCTGACCCCGACCTGGCCAAAGAGCGCGAGATCGGACGAAAGGCAATAGCGCAGATCGAAGAACAGTGGCCGCTGACCTCCGACCCCGCGACGCTCTCGAAGCTCGAGATGATCATCAACAAGCTGGAGCCTTATATGCAGCGCAGGATCGACTGGGAAGTCAGACTCGTCAACAGCGAGGAGCTGAACGCGTTCTGCCTCCCCGGCGGCTTTATTTTTTTCACCACCGGGATATTGAAAGTCCTCGGCACGGACTCGGAGCTTGCGGCTGTCATGGCTCACGAGATGATCCACGCGGACAGGAAGCACGGGCTGAAGATGGCCGCCGAGAGTCAAAAGGTAACGATTGGTGCGCTCGCTGTGATGCTGTTGAGCGGAGGAGCTGCCGCGCCGATGATATTGGCTCAGGTCGCTCAGGTCGCGATTACAAGCTCGTACACTCTCGAACTTGAAAGCGAAGCCGACCGCCTTGGCCTCGAAGCTCTGATAGAGTCGGGCTACTCGCCCACGGGAATGATAACGTTGTTCGAGCGTTTCATGGCCGAGGAATACAAGCAGCCGATCCACGAGTACGGGATCTACATGAACCACCCCGACTCGCCGAAGCGACTTGCAAACGCCGTGAAGATTTTGCACGCCCGCAACATTCCAATCGAACGCAAGTACTCGCTCGGGCTGTTGCGAACTTCTATTAAGACCTCCGACAGCGCGATCCGACTTGACGTTGACGGCCTCACAGTCCTATCGGCTGACAAGACCTCCGACAACGAGAGCGCGGTCAGCGAAATCAAAGCCAACCTCGATAAATATTTACAGCTAGAGCTTGCGCCCTACGAGCTTCACATCATGAACGGAGCCTTATATATAGGCAACAGACTCGCCGCGAAAAATCTTCCGGGCATGACACCGCCGGACGAGCTGAGGAAAAATCTTCTGAGAGCCATCAACGCAGGCCGAGCCAAGCACCCAACATCGAAATTTTTCAAGTAGCAGGAGACCAGCACATGAGGATCGCCAACAACCTTCCGGCACTCACCGCCTTCAAATCGTTAAATGCCACTAATCAAAACTTACAGAAAACCATCAACGCGCTTTCAACGGGCTTGCGAATAAATTCGGCCTCAGATGACGCGGCAGGCTTCGCCATAAGTGAGAAGATGCGTTCGCAGTTGTCCGGGCTTAACCTCGCGGCGAGAAATTCTCAGGACGGGATCTCTTTGCTTCAGACGGCTGACGGTGCGCTCGGCGAAGTCAACTCCATGCTTCAGAGAATGAGAGAGTTAGCTGTGCAGGCTTCAAATGACTCTCTGACCTCGAACGACCGGCAATATCTTCAGCTCGAAATCGACGAACTGAAAGATCAGATTGACCGCATCGCCAACACGACGCAGTTCAACAAGAAAAGAATCTTAGACGGAAGCTCCGGCGCGATATGGTCAAGCAGCGATCTGAACATCAAGGCCAAGATCAACGGCGGGCTGACTTACATCGACGAGTTCGGGCAAAAGGTCAGCGCGGAGGGAAACTACAGGATCGTAGTCAACGCTGAGGGCGGAAGGGCGCAAGTTCAGAAGAGCAACATAATGCTGATCAAGCACAAGAATGTTACGATGGACAGGACGATAAATAATTCCGCCGGAGTTAATGGCATCAGCGTCAACGATCTCCCTGCAGGTTATTACAGTCTCAACGGCGAACCCCCGACCGAAGCACGAGCTTTCGCAACAGGAGCTTACGGAATAGGTCTTAATGAGCTTGACGAATCATTGAGCGCAACCGTGACAAATAGCCTCCTGCTGAGTAACGCGAGCATATTATTTGAAGTAACTGACGCAGACAGCGAGAGCGGAAACATCACAGTACGCGCCTCGGCGAACATATTGAAGACGGACGGCACGAACGATTTCGTCACTATGGAGGGGATCACGCTCAAAGAGGGAGCTTACAACGATCTAAGCAGCGTTTTGAAAGTTGGCCTTGATGGCGCTGACGCTGACGAGCCGGACGGAGCTTTTGAGCTTCAGCTTTTGGGCGGCGCGGCGGGAAATTTCAAGGTCGGCGACAAGTTCGTCTATAACTTGAATGTTGCTGAAGGTGTCGAGGGAGCTGACAGGGTCGTGAGGATCGAGAACGAAATAAATCCCTCATGGCCCGGAGCTTGGGAAGAGACCGAGCAAGTCTTCAAGACGAATCAATTTCAAGGTGTCGAGCCGATCAACTCTTCCGCGAAAGTTTTGTTTCTGATTGATTTCTCTGGCTCAATGGGGCGACCGATCACTACGGTGAGGGATAACATCAGGAACTTTATCAACGAAATAAAATCCAAGTCCGGCGGCGCAACTGACGTACAGATCGGGATCGCTACGTACGTTGACGGCTTGCAGCGCAGAACTTTCAGTGATGGAACATATTGGACAAGCGATATAGGCAAGGTTACGAGCCTTTTGTCGTTCGCTCCTCGTGGTGGCGATGTCGACGCTTACAAGTCCATTCGTGAGGCAGTCGCTTCAACCGAGTACGGCATGTCTGATGTAGGAGGCAGGTATATGGTCTTGATAACCGACACTTGCCAAGAATATTCAGATAGATTTCCAATAGGCGCTCCGCGTTACACGACATCGGAATTTGAAGACCTCAAACAAGATGTGATTAAAGACTTACAGGATAACGGCATCATGTTCTCGGCGGTGCGGCCTGAAACTCTGGATTGGGAAGAGGCTTACTACGCTGCTGAAGACGATCAGGCAATGAGAGATTTCGACGAAATCATTTCCGGAACTGGCGGCGTGGCCATGAATCAAAGAGACGTTTCTAATTGGGGAAGAGAATTAGTCTCTAAGCTCGGAGATCACATCGGCGAAGATGTGCTTGAAAAGGTGAACGGGATCTCGCTGTATCAATTCGTGCAATTTGAGCCGCTGTTTCCAGACTCGTCAAGCTCCTCCCGAACCATCACAATAAGTAAAGATGGCGTAACCACTGAAGTTGAAATCTTGCCTACAGACACATTCAAGACACTCGGGGAAAAAATTGATGCGGTGTTGGGAAGTATGACTAGCCTAGAAATCACCGTTGGCGAAGATGAAGATTTCTTGTCCATAAAGACGTTGCTGGAAGACGGAAGCAAGATAAAATTCGGCGGCGATCGTGAATTTTTGAACACCCTCGGAATGCGTTCGAGCTTTGAACAGAAATTCAGCCTCAATGCCAGCGAGGTCAAGAGCAAAAATGTTCACTTCCGACAATATTACATTGACCCCAAGAGCGGCCACGTCTACGACAGCGACATTGTCATGACTACCGACGACGACATCGAGATCGAGGAATGGGGAGCTTATTCAAAATTTGAAGCCGCCTACGTCGGACAAATTCCGAAAGAGGACGTGAAACTCCGGGACATCAACAAATTCTGGAACTCTCAGGGAGTTTTCATGTTGGATTCCCCGCAGACCCTCACCATAACCCAAGGCGACGGACAAAGCACGAGCGTAACGCTGTATGCCAGCGACACGATCGCCGACGTTCGCAATAAACTCAATGACGCAATCGGATATGATTTAGGCCAAATACGACACACCGACGCGAATAATTTTGTCAGTTACGTCAGAGAGGGCGAGGCTCTAAGTTACGGTGAAGAAGCTGTCGAGGGCACAATGTTGATACGTTCCGCCATTCCCGGCAAAGTTGGCGAACTATATTTCTCAGGCGACGAGGATTTACTGAACGCTCTTGGCCTCAACACCATTCAGGAATCCGAAGAGGCAACTTTCACAGCTTCGATTTACGATGCTCACACCGGGATCCCTGCTGGTGTGAATGTGAAAGCCTCAGGCAATGTCTTCAGGGAAATTCTTCCTAATGTAGATGTCGAATTTGACCCCATGGCCGGATTTTTTGCATCTTGGGACGAGAAGACAAGACGCTTCGTAACGACTCACAAAGATTCTTATGAAGTAGTCCTTCATCTGAAAAACAGCGGAACAGTCTTCCAGGTCGGCGCAAACGAAGGCGAGGACTTCATCATTCAGCTTGGCGACAGTTCCACCGACGCGCTCGGTATCTCGAATGTCAACCTCATGACCCGCGAGACAGCTTCACGCGCCATCAGCGCACTCGACGCAGCCATCACCAAGGTATCTTCACAGCGAGCCAAGATCGGATCTTACGAGAACGCCCTCGAATACACCATGGAGAACTTAACGACGACTAGCGCGAACTTAACGAACGCCGAGAGTCGAATCCGTGACGCTGATATGTCCCTAATGATGATGAATTTCGTGAAATATCAAATTTTGAACCAGTCCGGCACGTCGATGCTGGCGCAAGCAAACCAGTTGCCGCAATCGATTATGAGTTTGTTGCAATGAGAAAAAATTGGGGCTTGCATTTTTAAAATTTCCGCGTATAATTCTCTCTTGTCGTTGCGAGATAGCGACGGCGAGGGTTAAAAAGTTTTTTGACAGATGAATACAGCGTGTAAGAATTAAGCGAAGTACTAAAGCTAGGAAACGCTCACAATTTTTGCTGAGAGTTTGATCCTGGCTCAGGATAAACGCTGTCGGCGTG
>JAFSJO010000113.1 GCA_017449415.1 Synergistaceae bacterium | reverse complement strand
TGCCCACGACGGAGGTCTACGTTGCGGCTCTTGATGACAGCGCGAGGGGCGCGGCTCAGAGGCTCACATACGAGCTTCGGAAGAGCAACATCGCGGCGGCTTGCGACATTGCGGGCAAGAGCTTCAAGGCTCAGATGAAGGCTGCGGGAGCTTGCAAGTTCGCGTGTATCATCGGCCCGGACGAGCTTGCCAACAACACCGTATCCATAAAGAACATGAGCGACGGCTCGCAAGTCAGCGTCCCAATGAACGAAGCGGCGAAAACAGTGAGGGGTGAGGGGTTAGGAGTGAGAGGTTAGGAGTTGATGAGGGAGGTTAGGATCTTCGCGAGGCTCTCCGGGCTTTCGTCCTCGTGAAAGACTTGCGAACGTCCCGAGAGTTTCACGAACTCGCGTGCGTTATATTCCTGGTGATTGTCGGCGGCCTCCGGCCACGGGATCGAGACGGCTGGGAGCTTCCACTTCAACAGCTCGGCGAGCGTTGACCCACCGGCGCGGCATACTACAGCGTCGCATATCGAATAGAAAGGGTTCATGTCCCACTGTAGCGGAATGAAATGTCTGTTGGCCTCGTTTCTCGTCTCGTGAGACAGAAAGACGAACTCGAAGTCAGGGCAAAGCTCCGACGCTTTCATCAGGATTTCATTCAAAGCTCCGCTGACCAGAGACCCTCCGGCGATGCCGACGATCTTTGAACTTTCGGGAATGTTGAGGCCAAGAGTTTTCAGAGCCTCAGACCTCGCGACCCTCACAGGCTCACGGACGGGGATCCCGAAGTAGCGGAAATTGTTTATCCCCTCACATGCAGGCCAGCCCGTGATGATCTCAGCTCCCCATTTCAGCGCGAGGCGCGTAACTTTCCCGGCGACTGCGTTCTGTTCATGAAGCGTTACGGGGATATGTCTCAGCTTCGCTATCAGCAGCGGCGCGAACGATACATAGCCGCCGAATAGATAAATCTTTTGCGGGTTGAAGTCCTTAATGTAGCGTCGTGTCTGAAAGAATGACCGCGCCATGTTCACGAAGCGGCTCAGAATTTTCGTGATGGATCGCGTGCCCAGCGGTGAGCCGTCTATCGAGAGTGTCAGCGGCCTTATCCCTGCGGAGTTGTAAATCGTCCTTTCGAGGTCTCGAGAGCCGCAAAGCCACCTGACCTCCGCGCCCTGACTCTCAAGCTCGCGCCCGAACACCATAGCCGGGAAGATATGCCCGCCAGTGCCTCCTGCTACAACTAAAATTTTTTCATTCATTCTTCGGTTACCTCTTCGATTTCGTTTTTCTTTTTCTTTTTTCGTTTGGGTTTATCCTCTTCGTTGTTCTCGGCCTTTATCGCCATCAGCAAGCCGACCTTTGCCCACATGAACAGCATCGAGCTTCCTCCCGCACTGATGAACGGCATCGGGATCCCCGTCAGCGGCATCAGCTTCGTAACCCCGGCGACGTTCACGAACATCGGGAATATCACCGACGCAGTCAGCCCGAGCGCAAGCGACTTCGTGAAGGGTGTCTTCGCGTTCCTGTAAATGAAAAAGACTTTGAGCGTCCACACAGCATAAAGAATAACGAGGAACATCGTACCGACAAGCCCGAACTCCTCGCCAATAGCCGGGAAAATATAATCCGTGTCAGCCTCGGGCAGATATCGCTCCTCTTGAAGTCCCTTGCCTATCCCTACGCCAGTTACAGAACCGTTCGCGAAGGCTACAAGCCCCTGTATGATTTGAAAGCCTGTGTCCGTCGGATCGAGCCATGGATCGAGAAAGGCGTTCAGTCTCCTCATGCGGTAAGGCGCGATCCATATCAGGACTGCGACAGCCACAACGCCGACCGCGAAGCCCCACAACGGATATTTCCAGCCCCGCCGCTCGATGTACATGACGAAGCATATTCCAGCGACGAGTATCGAGCCTCCGAGGTTCGGTTGAAACATCAGCGGCACGACCAGCAATAATATCGTCGTGAGTGTCGGACTCAGGAACGTATGACCGTCAGAGCGCGACAAGACAACTTCGTCCTCATTAAGACGCTTGGCCATGAACACAGGCAGCGAGAACAGCACGAACTCCAGCGGCTGGAAACGAAAGCCCGGCAGCGCAAGCCACCGCCTCGCGCCTCCGACCTTGACCCCTATCCCCGGGATCAGCGTCAGCAACAACAAGACCCACGAGAACAAAAATATTTTCGCGCTGTGCTTCCGAAACCATTCCGTCTGAAAACACATGCACGCGAACATCAGCGTTACGCCAAGCCCGATGAATTGAAACTGCCTCAACGGTGGAGCGAATGGATTGCCGCCGCCGGTGCTGTTGCGCAACGACAGCGACGAGATCATTATCATTCCGCAGCCGCTGAGGATCAACGGTATGAAGACTTCAAGCATTGTCGGCCAAGTCTTTAACGAGCCTGCAGAAATGTTCGCCGCGTGCCTTGTAGCTCTTGTACATGTCCCAGCTCGTACACGCCGGAGATAGCAACACGACCATGCCCGGTCTCGCCACGTCAGCCGAAGCTCTCACAGCGTCTTCCATGCTCGAAACTCTCTTGAAGTTATTGAAGCCGGAGCTTTCGAGAGCGGCTTGTATCTTTGGAGCCTCCTCGCCAAGCAAGACAGCGAAGTCGCAGTTATCTTTCACGGCCTCCGCGAGCGGTGTGTAGTCCTCGCCCTTGCCCTGACCTCCGAGGATTATGACCTTGCGGCCTTTGATGCTCGTCATTGCTGTGATGGTCGCGGCGACGTTCGTACCTTTGGAGTCGTCGATGTATTGAACTCCCTTGACGGTCCCGGCATCTTCGCAACGATGAGCCAACGGCTTAAAGCCCTCCAACAAAGATTTCACGTTCGAGATGTCGACCCCCACGAGCCGAGCCGCGCAAAGACACATAGCGACGTTCTCCAGATTATGCGAGCCTATGAGCGTCGTGTCCGAGAAGTCAAAAAGTTTTTCGCGTGTTCCGTCGAGAGTCAGCCATGCCGCTTGCGAGTCTTCGTCCATGAAGATAGCTCCGGCGGTGTCATGGTTAGGTTGCTTGTTCCAGCCGAGGGTTATCAGCTTGCCTGTTGCGCCTAAAATCTCAACGTCGCGATCTTGAATGATCCCCCAACCGTCGCCGTCGCGGAGTTTCAATACTCTGGACTTGGCCTCGACGTAATTTTCAAAACTCCCGTGCCAGTCGATATGATCCGGCGCGATGTTCGTCACGATTGAGACGGAGGCTCCGAGATTGTTCTCGGCTCGCGCAAGCTGGAAGCTGCTAAGTTCCAACACGACCGCATCAAAATTTTCTTTCGTGAACGTCGATGAAGCTGTCCCGAGGTTGCCGCCCGCACCTGCCTTTAGCCCCGCGCGGTTCAGAATATGAGCCGTGAGTGATGTAACTGTACTCTTGCCGTTGCTCCCCGTTACGCAGATTAAATTCGTGGCTTTGATCTTGGGGAGGACGTAATCGAGTTCGCCCGTGAGCTTGCAACCGCGCCTCTGAGCTTCGATTAGGATTTCGGACTTCGGAGAGATCCCGGAGCTTATCAAAATCTCGTCAGCCTCAAAGACCTTCGAGGTGTTGCCGCCCTCTTCAAATTTTATATTGTGCTTGGTGAAAAGTTCTTTGACATCGTCGCTGATATTTTTCTGTTCGGACACGAAGACATCCGCGCCATGCTCGCTTGCAAGGATCGCCAGACCCTGACCGCTGACCCCCGCGCCAATGACAGAAATTTTGTATTCAGGCATAAAGAAAGCCCCCTGTTAAAATTTTTCGAGACCAATTATAACAGCGAGGGCTTGAGGGTTAGGAGTGAGGGGTTAGGGGTTAATGTTTGCGTTTCAGCAACGCCACGCCCAACAGCAAGACCGGGGCGAAAGCTCCGACAGTGTTACAGCCGCTGCTACTGCTCCCTATTGAAGCGTCAGAGTCAGCCGCCGCCGTCGTGATAAGCGGAGTGTATTCGACCCCTCCGTCCATGTACGCGACCGCGTTGACGTTGCCCGAGGCCGGGACCTTATCGAGGATGTTGCCATTATCGTCGACGAACACGCCCGCGCTGTTCTGTTCATCATCAGCGACCGCGAGTATGTCGCCAGTCTCCGAAACCTCAATAAGGCTCGTAACGATCATGCGAATGAAAATCTTCATGCCTTTGAACGCGCTGAGAGTGTCCGGGTCG
>JAFSJO010000112.1 GCA_017449415.1 Synergistaceae bacterium | reverse complement strand
GGAGAGACGAAATATTTTGCTGACGAGTTTAATAGCTTTCGTGATAGTCATAGCGGTGTGTGTAGTCGTTCACGAGTTCGGGCACTACATAACCGCAAAAATTTTGGGCGTTCAGGTTCACGAGTTCGCGTTTGGAATGGGGCCGGCGATCCTCCAACACCGCAACAAAGAAACGAACATGCTGTGGTCGTGGAGATTGTTCCCGATCGGAGGCTTCTGCAGGCTCGCGGGCATGGACGAGGAGGACGAGGGCGAGGAGGTTATCCCCGGCAAGGGCTTCAATGAGCAGGCGGCTTGGAAGAGATTTTTGATTTTGCTCAACGGCTCGCTGTTTAATGTGATCCTCGCGGTGCTGCTGATGGCTCTGTTCCTGTGGGGTCAGGGTGTCGTCGACATGGACAGCACGAAGATCGGCGAGATCATGCCGGGCTTTCCGTCGGAGCTTGCGGGCTTGAAGGTCGGCGACGAAGTTCAGACAATCAACGGCGAGAAAGTTTTAAGGTGGCGCGAGATTTCCGAGAAGATCCGGGGCAAGAGCCTCAACAACGAACCCGTAACTATCGAGGTCAAGCGTGGCTCGGAGCTTCTGAGCTTTACCCTCAACATTCCCAACAACGAAGAATACGGCCGGCCGATGCTCGGAGTTGCCCCCGCGTACACGCGCTACGGAGCTGTGAGGGCGATAAGAAGCTCGCTGGGCTACACGTACAAGATGACGGAGATGATGATCCGCGGCTTTTACGAACTCATCACGCAGCGGCAGGAGGCTGACGTAACCGGGCCGGTCGGGATAGCGTCGATGTCGGGCAAGGCGATCCGCTCGGGATTTTGGGACTTCATAACGTTCATTGCGATAATCGCGCTCAATTTGGGAGTGATGAACCTGTTCCCGATACCTGCGCTCGACGGCGGACGGCTGCTCTTCGTGATGTTGGAGATGATATTCAGACGCAGGCTCCCTGACCGGGTCGAGGGCTGGATACACACGGCGGGCTTCGCGATCTTGATCTCGCTGATGATTTTGATTACTTGCAAAGACGTTTACAATTTATTCTTCACACATTAGAGAAAGGATTAGGAATTAGGGATTAGGAATTAGGAATTTCAACTCCTAACCCCTCACTGCAAACATGAACAGCAAAAGACAAGTGAATATTAACGGCTTGACTATCGGCGGCGACGCTCCTGTACGTGTCGAGAGCATGTTGAAAGTGTCGCTCGACAAGCACGAAGAGATTTTGGCTCAGTGTGAACGGCTCATGGCTTGCGGCTGTGAGATGGCGAGGGCGGCTCTGCCTGACTCGAAATTTGCGCCCGACTTGAAATATTTGGTCGCGAACACGAAGCTGACGATCATGGCGGACATTCATTTCGATCCGGCGTTAGCGATCTTGGCAATGGAGGCCGGCTGTCGTGCAATCCGCATCAACCCCGGCAACATGCCGCTGAACAGGCTCAACGATGTCATCACGACGGCGAAAGCTCTTGGCGTTGTCATTCGTATCGGAGCTAACGGCGGCTCGCTATCTCTCAACCAGCTCAACGAGGCCAAAGGCGACCGCGCGGAAGCTCTCTATATCGCGGTGCGTGAACAAGCTGAGCTGTTGCTCGGGCAGGGCTTCGAGAATTTGATCCTGTCGGCCAAGTCATCGAGCGTCCCCGAGTGCGTCAGAGCCAACGAGCTTATCGCAAGACACTATCCAGATTTCCCCATGCACATTGGACTGACTGAGGCAGGACCCGGCGACGGCGGCATCGTCAAAGGCACGGCGTGTATCTCGAACTTGCTGTTGAAAGGCATCGGCGACACGCTGAGGGTCTCACTGACCGACGAACCTGAGCGCGAAGTAAGAGTCGGCTACGAGATATTGAAAGCTCTCGAACTCCGAACGCGGGGCGTGAATTTGATTTCGTGTCCGACATGCGGACGGCGGCGCGCTGACGTGATGAAGCTCGTGAAGGTTGTTGAGCCTCTGTTAAAGAATCTCCCCGACGGTGTCTCTGTTGCTGTGATGGGTTGCGAGGTCAACGGCCCCAAGGAAGCTCGCCACGCTAGATACGGAATTGCAGGCACGCCCGGCGGAGCTGTCTTGTTCCGTGAGGGGCAGTCGGTCGGCGAATATAAATTCGAGGAGCTAGAGGAAGTTTTGCCGAAGTTCTTTTCTGAATGATATAATCGTCCTCACGAGGGAGCCCCGGGTGAGAAGCAGGGCTCATCGGTCAGACGGGGAGCCGTCCCTGCGGAATTGAGGCGAAATTTCATGGCTGACAAAAAGGCTAAACGCGCCAAAAAGAAACAGCGACGCTCTTTCCTCCCCAGGATTGATGTCTTCGTCGCTGCTGTCTATTGGTTTCTGAGAATTGTCCTGCTACTTTGGGACAGGCTCGGTAACTAAGTACCGGCGCAAATTCTAAACTTAGGGGTCTAGTTAGCTCCCTCACCACTGCCCCTATTCTATCACACTTCACAAACGACTAATTCCTGATCTCTTTGATGACCTTGCAGGGGTTGCCAGCCGCGAAGGTGTTCGGGGGTATGTCGCGAGTAACGACGCTCCCGGCTCCTATGACGCTCCCCGCGCCTATCGTAACGCCTCCGACCACCGTAACATTCGAGGCTAGCCAGCAGTTGTCCCCGATCACTATCGGCTTGGCGTATTCAAGGATTTGGAAATTTCCGTCAGCGTCGACTTGTCCGTTGCGCTCCTCGAACCTCAGCGGGTGAACGGGCGTGAGGAGCGACACTCCCGTCCCTAACATGACGTTGCTTCCAATCGTAACCGGGCATACATCGAGTATTGTCGTGTTGAAGTTGGCGTAGAAATTTTTCCCGATGAACGTATTCACGCCGTAGTCGAAATATATTGGCCCTTGGAAATAAATTTCGTTCTCGTCGAAGTCCGCCAACAGCTCCCGCAGGATCGCACAGCGCGTAGCTTCGTCGGTCTCGAATGTCTGATTGAACTGCGTACACAGCCGGTGAGCTTTATGACGCAGTGCCACAAGCTCGGGATCGTTTGGGTTATACAACTCTCCTCGGGTCATCTTGTCTCGTTCAGAAGTCATTGGATTATCCTCCAGAAAAATTTTATGATAGGTTGCATTGCTTGAAAAATTTTGGGATTTTTGTAGTTGCAAATGTAGTTGACAAAGTCGAGTCTCGCTCGTGAGGTCTGACCTGCTCGTCAAACATATTATACACTCACCCCGCAAAAAGTCTAATCATGTATAATTTTACAAGTTCAGTGTTAAAAATTCAATAAAGATAAGGAGAGAATATCTTTATGGTTCAGGGTTCAATGTTGGTTGTAATTCTGGTCGTGGCCATTATATTAATGGTGCTGTTGATCTCCAAGATGAAGTTTCACCCGTTCGTGGCTCTGTTCGCTGTCGCGCTTGCGATGGGGCTTGCGGTCGGAATGGCTCCGGCGAAAGTCCTCGACACGATATTAAACGGCTTCGGCGGGACATGTCGCGGGATCGGTATCGTGATTTTGCTCGGTACGATCATCGGCGCAATGCTCGAAAAGTCCGGCGCGGCTTTCACGATGGCTGACAGCGTTTTGAAGGTCGTTGGTGAGAAGCGTCCTGCGCTCGCTATGAGCCTTATAGGCTGGGTCGTGTCGATCCCGGTGTTCTGCGATTCAGGGTTCGTAATCCTTTCGTCGCTGAATAAGTCCTTGGCGCGTCGCAGTGGTATTCGCCTCTCTGTGATGGCAATCGCTCTGTCGACAGGTCTGTACGCGACACACACGCTCGTCCCTCCGACCCCCGGCCCCATAGCCGCAGCTAATGAGCTTGGCGCAGATTTGGGCATGGTCATAATGTGGGGAATGGTCGTCTCGATCATCTCGGTCATCGCAGGTTACGTTTACGCGCTTATCGCCGGGCCGAAGCTCCCTGTCCCGTTCGATGATAACGCCGAGAGCGGCGAGTCGTACGAAGAGTTGAAGGCCAAGTATGGAAAGCTGCCTTCGGCTTTCAAGTCGTTCGCTCCGATTTTGGTTCCGTTGATCCTTATCGGAGTCAGTTCGTTCATCAGCTACCCGACGACGTTGGCGAAGATCGGCGGCAAGGAGTCCATGCTCTTCGTGGTCTCGAGCTTCTTAGGCAACCCCGTCATAGCTCTTTCGATCGGCGTGGTGCTTTGCTTCTTCTTAGCTCCGTTCACCGAGGAAGTAACTAACGGCTGGATCGGCGAGGGCGTGAAAGACGGAGCCAACATCATCATGATCACGGCGGCCGGCGGCGGACTTGGCGCGGTCATCTCGGCGAGCGGAGTCGGGACTTACATCGGCGAAGCTCTGTCCTCGTACAATTTCGGAATTTTCCTCCCGTTCATCATTGCGGCGGCTTTGAAGACTGCGCAAGGCTCTTCGACGGTCGCGATCGTAACGACAGCTCAGATCATTGCGCCGATGCTTGCGTCGCTGGGGCTTGGTGCGCCTATGGGAGCTGTGCTTGCCACGTTGGCAATCGGAAGCGGAGCTATGGTCGTGTCGCACGCCAATGACTCTTACTTCTGGGTCGTTACGCAGTTCTCCGACATGGATCTGAACACGGCGTATAAGGCTCAGACGATGGCGACGCTGATCCAAGGTGTCGTGGCTGTGTTGGCGATCTACGGGATCTCGCTGTACGTGCTGTAACTGAAATCAAATCTTCCTAACTCCCAACCTAAAATAAAGGAGAAATCATTATCATGAAAAAAATCTGCGCGTTGGCTTTGATGTTGGTTTTAACTCTTGCGTGCTGTGCTTATTCCGAGACCATGGCAGGGATTTTGAGCAAAGCGAACTCCTCGGAGGAAGAATATCAAGTTGCGTTCTCGAATGAAGATATTCATAATGCTCTCATAACGGCTGAAGTGTTTTCTGACGGCGTGAAGGCTTCTGATCTCCGCGTCCGTTTCTATGATTCATTCATGGCGATGCAGTTGGCTCTCAACAGAGGCGAGGTCGACGTGATATTAGCTCCCGCGTTCTCCGGCGAGTACATGCTCAGGAATAACCCCGAGTATGTTCTGAGAGGCGTCATGATCGGGACGACGCCTATTGCGCTCTCATTCGGCTTCATGGAAGAGAAAGCTGACCTTCAAAGACGCTTCAACGAAGCTCTCGCGGAAATGAACAACGGCGCGCTGGCTCTGCTCGTCAGAGATTACATTACGCTCACGTACAAAGAGCCGCCAGTCATAACATTCGACAAATTCGACGACGCTGAGACGATCAACGTAGCTGTTACAGGAGACCTGCCGCCGATCGACTACATTGCCGCAGACGGGACACCCGCCGGGTTCAACACTGCTCTGCTCGCTGAGATAGGCCGACGGCTTCACGTTAATATTAACCTCGTGAATATCGAGACGGGCGCGAGAATGTCAGCTCTGAAGTCGGGACGCGTTGACGCGATTTTCTGGATCGAGGTCTTGGGAGCAATCAAAGACGGCCATGAAGTCCATCAGTCAGACATCACGGAGGGAGTAATCTACTCCAAGCCTTATTATGGTTGGAATCAAGTCTTCTTGATCGGAAAGAAGTAAAATGACAATACCAAAAAATATTTTTAGAGAATACGACATACGCGGCAACGCCGATCAAGAACTCACTGACGAGACCGTCAAGCTGATCGGGCAGGCTTACGCGACGTGGCTGAAGCGCGTTGAAGTCTTGGGGGCTGTGGCTGTCGGAGGCGACGCGAGGCTCTCGACACCGCGAATAAAAGACGCTGTGATCGCGGGTATCATGTCGGCGGGCTTCGACGTTATCGACGTTGGACTCGTTACAACTCCGATGCTCTATTGGAGCTTGATAAAATTCAATCTCAGCGGCGGGATCATGGTTACAGGCTCGCACAATCCCCCCGAGATGAACGGAATGAAGTTATGTTACGGCCATGGCACGCTGTGGGGCGACGATGTTCAGAATATCAGGCTCATCGCCGAGTCGGGAAATTTTGAGAGAGGCTCGGGCAAGCTGACCCACGTCGACATTAACGGCGACTATATAAAGATGCTCGTGTCGAAGTTCACGCTTCCATTCTCGAAAAAATTTAAGATAGTCTGCGACTCCGGCAACGGCGCGGCGGGCGTTACGGCTCGAAAATATTTCGAGGCTCTGGGCTGTGAATGTGTGTCGCTGTTCGACGAGCCAGACGGACATTTCCCAAACCATCACCCTGACCCTCAGAAGCGCGAAAATCTTCAGACTTTAATCGAGCGAGTGAGAGCTTTGAGGGCTGATGTCGGCTTTGCATTCGATGGGGACGCTGACAGGGTCGGAGTCGTTGACGATGAGGGCGAAGTGATCTTCGGCGACAGGCTCATGACATTGTATTGGAAAGAGATCTTGGCAACTCACAAAGGCGCGGACGTGATTGTCGAACCGAAATGCAGCCTCGTGCTGCCGGAGTTGGCTGAGAAGTTCGGTGGAAAGGTCTTGTATTGGAAGTCCGGGCACTCGCTCATCAAGGCCAAGATGCGCGAGATCGGAGCTTTGTTCGCGGGCGAGTATTCGGGTCATATGTTCTTCGCTGATGAATTTTTTGGACATGATGACGCGTTCTACGCGGCCGGGCGAGTCCTGCGGATAATGTCGAAGTTCAAAGAGCCTCTGTCGCGTCTGATGCGCGGCGTGCCGATCTATCCATCGACCGAAGAGATCCGGATCCCCTGCGACGATGACGTGAAGTTTCAGATCGCCGAGAGGATTAAGGAGAAAGTTCAGGCTAAATATAACTGCAGTGTCATCGACGGCGTGAGGATCTTATACCCGGACGGCTGGGGCTTGATACGAGCTTCCAACACTCAGCCTGTCATGGTCGTTCGATGTGAAGGCAAGACGCAGGAGGCTCTCGAAAGGATCATGAGCGACGTTAAAAATATTCTGACCGAGGAAGGATTGCCGGACTTCAAATGGACTTTCTGACAGCCACGACGCAGGCTCGGCCGCAATACGGCATCATCATAAAGCCCGAGAGCGGTCAGCCTCTCCCCGTCAGGCTTCACACGCAACTCGAAATCGGCTTTGGCAACGGCGAATTTACAGTGCAATACGCTGAGGCCAAGCCCGAAATTTTTTTGTACGGGATCGAAATCTCTCAGTCATGCGTCCTTCGATGTGCGCGGCGCGCCGGAGGTCTCAGCAACCTGAGGATCATCAACACCGACGCTCGTTATATGCTTCGTGAGCTGTTCGCCGACGAGACGCTCGAGAAAATCATAATGCAATTCCCGTGTCCGTGGCCCGGCAATGGCAACGCTCACAGACGAGTTACGGCTCGGGACTTCGCTGACGGTCTTGCGGCTGTCTTGAAGCTCGGCGGGGTCTTCGAGATGGTCTCGGACGATGAAGACTATTCCAACGAGGTCTGGAAAGTTCTTGGCCTCCATGAGGCTTTGAACGCGGAGAGCTTCGAGGTCAACCCGGCTCGCGGCATCACGACCAAGTACGAGCGCAAGTGGCTGGCTCAGGGCAAAAATATTTTTCGGCTGACATTCACAAAGACAAAAAAATTCACAGTTACACGGAGAACTTCTCAGGACATGCACATAAAAATAAATCATAACGTAACGCCCGATGACGTTGCGAGCTTGAAAAATCTTTAGGGCAAGGACGAGGCGAAGAAATCTTTTTGGCGGTTTGGAAGAAATTTCACGGACGGCGAGAAATTTTTGCTCGAAGCTCTGACCAGCGACGACGAGTTTGAGCAGAAATTCTACATCAACATATCTCCTCGCGATGAAGGATTTTTGATCCGGCTTGATAAAACTTCGAGCGCGTTTCTGACTCCGGCGGTGCGTTCGGCTCTCAATGACGCGGCTATGAAGCTCTCGCAACAATGAAAGACGTAAGGCCGACCTCGGGGCGCGTGCTGTCGGCTCTGTTCAACATTCTCGGGGACATCAGCGGCGCGAGGTTTCTCGATCTCTTCGCCGGGACCGGGCGCGTCGGACTTGAAGCTCTCGAACGGGGCGCGGGGTCGTGTGTCTTCGTCGAGAGTGTCAAGGCGCGAGCCGACTCCATAAAAAATTTTTCGCCCGGGTCTTTGATACTCTCGCTCGAAGTTCGGCGGGCTGTCTCGTGGCTCGTGAAGCGCGAAATGAAGTTCAACATCATCTTCGCCGACCCTCCGTATAGCTGTGGCTGGTGCGATGAGATTTTTGAAGTCCCGAACCTCGAAAAAATTTTTGACCCTGATGATTGCGTCTTTGTCATTGAACACTCGCGGCGCGAGCCTTTAACTCCCAAAAATAATTTTGAAATCGTTTCGCAAAGAGACTACGGCGAGACGTGCTTGACATTCCTAAGACGAAAGGACGATTATTTTGAACGCAGAAGCGAAATCGATACATAGACAGGTAATTTCAAATATAATTCCGGCCATCATAGTCGAGATAATGATCCTGATCTACAACTTGGCCGACACTTTTTTTATTGCTCAGACCAATGACCCGTATCAGATTGCGGCGGTGTCGTTAGCCTTTCCCGTGTTCATGATGCTGATAACGATGGGAATAATCTTCATGGCGGGCGGCATGTCGTGCATATCGCGAGCGCTCGGAGCCGGCAACAAGGAACGCGCCGACAGCATAGCTTCGTTCTGCATATGGGCAAGTATCGCCGTGGGCGTGCTGATGACGTTCGTATTCATGTTGTTCATTCGCAAGATCATAATCGCGATTGGCGCGAGCGTGAATACATTCCTGCCGACGTACGCGTATCTTTCTATCGTGATGGCTTCGGCTCCGTTCGTGCTTTTCAGCATGGCGTGTTCGGGCATCATGAGGGCGCAGAACAAAGCTTCGATCGCTATGAACGGTCAGATAATCGGCAACGTCGTGAATATAATCCTCGACCCCATAATGATTATATACATGAAGATGGGAATAACAGGCGCGGCGGTGGCTACGTTGTTGGGGACGGTGATAGGCGCGGCGTATTACATTGGATATTTTCTCGCCGGTCAGTCGTCGTTGAGCATCAACATAAAGAAATTCAGACTTCAAGGCGGGATAGCTTTGGGCGTGTTCGTGATAGGGATCCCCGCGGCTCTTGATCCGTGTCTGATGAGCATCTCGCAGATGATAATGAACTCCTTGATGTCAGCTTACGGAGATATGGCCGTCGCGGCGGCGGGTGTCTCAATGAAGATCGAACACATAGCCGGGATCATAGCTATGGGCTGCGGGCAGGGCGTTCAGCCTTTGCTCGGCTTCTGTGTCGGCGCGAAAGATTGGGACAGGTACAGGGGCATATTGAAGTATTCTTTGAAAGTCGCGGTGTCGGTGAGCCTCTTCATGGTCGCGATGTGCTATCTGTTCACGAATAGCATCGTCCGAGTGTTCCTGATTAACCCGGAGGCTTTCGCTTACGCCGTTGACTTCCTGAGAATGAAGCTCACAAGCAGCGTCTTCTTCACGATCTTCTTCATCTTCGTGAACGCATTGCAGGCTATGGGGGCGGCGAAGGCTTCGTTCGTGTTGAGCTTCTGCCGTCAGTGCGTGCTTTACGTGCCGCTGCTCTTCATCATGAATCACTTCATGGGACTTTACGGCCTCGTGTGGGCGTTGCCGATGGCGGAGCTTCTGTCGCTGCTTCAGACGGTGTTGATGTATGGCAAGATCGTTTATGAGCCAAAAATTTTTGTGATGAGGAAGAAATCTCAATGAAAGTCAGAGCTGTATATCCCGGGTCATTCGATCCGATAACCAACGGGCACATCTATATAGCTGAACGAGCGGCGGCGATCTTCGATGAGGTTGTCGTCAGCGTCCTCGTCAACGAACGCAAGAGCGCGGCTTTCTCGGTCTCGGAACGCTGTGAAATGGCACGAAAGTCTCTGAGCCACGTCAGCAACATCACAGTCGACAGCTTCAACGGGCTCCTCGTCGATTACGTCAAGCAACAGGGTGCGAGCGTCATAATCCGCGGACTTCGGGCAATGTCGGATTTCGAGTACGAATTTCAAATGGCCTTGATGAACAGGCAGCTTGCTCCCGAGATCGAAACTTTCTTTATCGTAACGGATCCGAAGTATTCGTATGTTTCAAGCTCAAGCGTTCGTGAAGTCTTTCATTTCGGAGGGACAGTCCGGGACGTTGTGCCGCCTGTCGTGTTCGATAAGCTGCGGGAGCGTTACAGACAATGAAGAAAATTTTAATCTTTCTGTTGATGTTCGCGTCATGCGCGTGCGCCGAGGACTTCATTGAGCTTCGAGTACCGTGCGCCGAAAATTCCGAGGTAACTGCGACGTTGCCCGGCGGCGAGAGAGTTTCGCTTGGAAAGGTCATCATGACACCCTCAAAGACGAACTGGCCCGCCTACACCGCGAGCAAATGGAGCGAACCTTCAACCGTCTGCGCGACAGCCGTCAACGCCATTCATATTCTGTTGAACGTCGAGGAGGGCAGAGGCCGGATCATTAGCCTCGTTCCGTCTGTAACGATTGCGCCGGCGGCGGTGGCTGGTGCTTTCTTCGCGATTGACGCGCCCGCTGGGACGGGGATATTCGGGGGCTTTGCTCCGCTCACGGGGTCGAGGGTAGCGATAGAGCATGACGGGGTTGAAGCTCCGCTGTCCGACACTCCAAAGGACGGCGATATCTTGATCATAAGGACGAGGCTCCCGGAAAATCCCAAAATCTTCATGCTCGACATTGAGAACAGACCCGGCGGCCGCGTCATAGCTCACGGGGTCGGAGGCTCGAAAGTCATAGCGCGGGTTGTTCGTAAAGTCTCGGGGATCGGACGCTTCGAGGGAACGAAATTTCAGAGCGTCGGGAGGCTTCGTGCGTCTCATTCGGGAGTTATTGACATATCGACCTCAAAGCGCGGCGACATTGGCGGGATACAGATCATGCCGCTGAAACATGCCCTGATATCGAAAGAGATGATAAATGCGTGGCTGCTGACGCAGTGGCTGATAGTCTCACCGCTCCCGGACATGCCGGACTTGGAGGGACGTGAGCCGCTGTTCAAAAATTCTTTTGTCCCGGGAACTCAGCTAGGCGACAAGCTGCCTGACGTGTGGAGCCAGTACGGGCGAAAATCTTTAATATTATGTCGGCGTGATGGCGGCGAGTGGGAGAGGCTTCCGGCGACCTCCGGGCGTGTTGACGATGCGCTGAGGGACGTTACGCACTTGCGGATATATTTTCCGTTCTGGAAGCTGTAACAAGCAATCTCTCGACGGCCTGCTGCATCTCCTCGACTGAATGAGCCCGGGATCGTGCGCACTCCTGAGCTTGCTTGCCACAGATAAGACACTTCCGAAACTCTCCGCGAGATAATTTCTTACCGTCAGCGTCGATAACGTCGATGTCGAACAGCCGCCCGAATTTGTTTTCGTTTTCGATCTTGACGGCGATCTCTTTCAGGGTCTCGGGGCTTGAGCCCGACACAGACAATAAAAGCTCGTCGCCTGTATCCTCGTGAAGCTCGCTCGAGTCGTTGATGACCACGCCAACGGCTTCGAGGCTCTCGAAGATCAAAATTTTTCCGGTCTCGAAGACCCTGCGTATAGCTTCGTTGGTCTTCACGGGGCCGGGAATGTTGAGAGTGAACGACACGAGCGGCGAGTTATATCTTTCCAAAAAATTTTTCTGTTCGCAGGCTCTCTTCTCACGTCGCGCCAGCATCTGAGCCAAATTAATTTCGTTGCCTGTCATTCGTCAAGCCGCCTCACCAGCCTGAAGATCACCGAAGCCAACTTCTGCGAGTCATGACGCATAACTCGACCCTCTTTCTCGCTCTCGAACACTGACATAATCGGAGCTTCGACGCATATACAGCCCATGTCTTTGATGGCTTCCCTTTGGTGATAGTCGAGATACAGCGGGGACGCGCCTTTCTCCTTGTAAGCCTCGATGATGTCTTCGGGTATCGGCTCGCTGTTCGCTATCACGAAATCCGGAGGACAGCCGAGCGCGACACTCACCCACTCGATGTGCTGTACGATGTTCATTCCTTGGGTCTCGTCGGGTTGGGTCATGAGGTTGCATATGTAAATTTTGGGGATTTGAGCGTCTTTCAGCTTGTCAGCGAAGTCCGGCAGGAGCAAGTTCGGGATCACGCTCGTGAATAAGCTCCCCGGGCCGAGGAGTATCACGTCAGCTTCATCAACCGCGCTCAGAACTTCGGGCAGCGGCTGGGCGTTCATTGGTTCGATCCAAACTTCGTCAAGCTCGTGGCCATGTTCGGAGATCGAAAGCTCGCCTTTGACTTCGAGGCCGCCTTTGGTCTTGCCCATGAGAGTTATCGGCTCGGTGGTTACGGGCAGGACGCGCCCACGGATCGAGAGCAAGTGATTCATCTTCTCGACGGCCGTGCTGAAGTCTCCGCTCATCTCCGTTACAGCGAGCAGCAATAAATTCCCGAGACTGTGCCCGGAGAGTTCGCCACGATCGAATCGAAAGTCCAAAATTTTTTTCAGTTCGTTATCGTTCTCGGCCAAGGCCGCTATGCAGTTTCGGACATCGCCGGGCGGCAACATGCCCCACTCGTTGCGGATACGTCCCGAGCTTCCGCCCTCGTCAGTTACAGCGACAACGGCGGTGATGTTTCGCGTGAAAGCCTTGATCCCGCGCAGCAGCGTCGACAGCCCCGTACCTCCTCCGACCGCGACGATATAAGGGCCGTTCGAGAGTCTCTGAGTGATGGCACGCTCGATCACCGGCCTGCCGGACTTGAATTTCAATCGCCCGAACAGAAATAAAATCAACAGCGTCGTTAAAACTCCCAGCGCAAAATTCATTGATGACCGTGCCCCTTGTCTCTGTGAATGACGCAGACACCGCTGTAAATTTTCGAGTAAATCTCGCCGAGCCACTCCGCCATAGCCACTGAGCGATGACGGCCTCCCGTGCAGCCCACTGAGATATGAAGCTGCCCTCGGACGTTGTTAAGGAACTGCGGGATAAAGAAATCCAAAAAATTTTTCGTAAGTTCGAGACACTTGTGGGTCTCCGGGAACTGCAACAGGAAATCTTTGACGGGCTTGTCCTCGCCGGTTAGGTTTTTGAGTTCGTCAACGTAATACGGATTGGGAAGACCCCGCACGTCCATGACGAAGCTGCTGTCCTGAGGAACGCCGTATTTGTATCCGAATGAGCTGATTAATATCGAGATGCCGCCGTCTTCGCTGCCGTTGAAAAATTCTTTGAGCAATCGCTCGCGGTGCTGATGAAGATCCATCATGGAAGTGTCTATTATGATGTCGGCTCTATCGAGGACGGGAGCCAACAGCTCTCTCTCCGCCGTGATGCCCTCGAGCGTTGAGCGTCCGTGACTCAGCGGGTGAACTCGTCTCGTGCGTTCGTAGCGTCGCAAGAGTTCTTCGTCCGAAGCTGTGAGGAAGACGACCTTCACGACACCCTCCCAAGCTGCTGAGATATCGTCGATGACCTTCACAAAATTTCTGCTGACGTTTCGTATGTCGACGGTCGCGACGACTCCGCGGCTCTTCGCGGCCTCCGGACGTTCGGATATCAAAGTGAACAGCTGAGGCAGAAGCGCGGGCGGCAGGTTGTCGATCGTAATGAAGCCGAAATCTTCGAGAACTTTTAATGTCATTGTCTTCCCGGCTCCGCTCATGCCGGTAACGATTATAAACTGTTTCATAAAATTTCCCCTCCGGCGATATTGTAGCACCATAAAAAATGCCCGGACGTTAAGCCCGGACATCAAAATATTTTTGCAAGGTTGGTTTGCGAGTTATCGGTCGGAACGTCTCGAAGATCTACGCGGGTGAGACGGTCGGACTGTCCTCTCGCGTCTTGCGCGTATTCTCATGGTTGCGGGGCCGGCTGCTCCCTCACGCTCCGGGTCGAACTTCGGCATAATGACGACTTTTCTGAACGGCGGCTCACCGACTGACTCGGTCGTGATGTCGTTCCTGTCCTTCAAGGTCGTGTGAATGACCCAACGCTCCCAGCTCGCCATAGGTTCGAGCCTCACCGAGCGGCCATACTTGACAGCTTGCCTTGCAGTAGCTTCCGCGAGCCTTTCAAGACTCTTTGTCCTGCGCTCACGATATCCGCAACTGTCGATCTTGATCCTAGGCTCGGCCTTGGGGTCACGGAGTGCGAGATTGACAAGATACTCCATGCCGCGCAGAGCGTCCCCGTAGCGTCCTACGACGTAGTCGGAAGCGTCTTCGCCTTGAATGTCCAGCGTGTTCTTGCTCGTCTCGGAGATCACGGCCTCGGCCTTGAAGTCCATGAGCTTCAATGTCTCGTTGACGAAATTAACTCCGCACGCTAATAAACTCTTGCGGCTGTCCTGAGTCTTCTCGGCTCGTTCGGGTTTGGGTTTCTCCTCCTCGATAGCCGTAACTTCGATCTTCAAAATTTTTCCGCCGAACCCAAGGAAGCCCTTGCGCTCCTCGCTCACGACTTCAGCGCGAAGCTCCTCGACAGGAAGCCCCCATTGGCTCGCGACGTTTTGCAACGCTTCATCAAGGCTTGCGGCCTCGACAGTTATTTTCTTTTCCAACTTATACATCACTCCTCATTGTTTCTTAGGCTTCTCCTGATACAGAGCCGGCTTTGTCTTCATTTCCTCGCTCGTCTTGCGCGACACTCGAACCTGATGCACGATGCCCATCAGCGACGACACGCCCCAATATAGAAGCACCCCGCCCGGCAGTCCGAAGCATATGAACGTAAGGAACAGCGGCATAAACCAGCTCATCATGGCCATTTGGGGATTGCCCGCGCTGGAGATATGCTGCTGGTACCACGTGAGCCACGCTATCACGATCAACAGAATGAAATTGAAAATCCACATGCCGATGTTCGAGAACAGTAAGCTCAAGTTCGTGAACGACGACAGGAACACCATCACGAAGCCCAGCTGTTCGTTAGGGATTCGGACTCCGGCCTCGTCAACGAGGTTGAGCGCGTCCGCGACGGTCGTTAGGACACTGCCGCCCAAGTTCACGCCCAAGAACGTAACGTTCGTAAAAACTTCTGTCTTCGTAAGGTCATAGAGAACTCCGTAGAGCAAAATGAAGATCGGGAGCTGGATCAGCAACGGAAGACAGCCGCTCGCGGGGTTGACCTTATTTTCCTTGTAAAGAGCCATCGTCTCGCGGTTGAGAGCGTCTTTGTCATCGCCGTACTTGTCCTGCAATACTTTCAGCATCGGCTGGAGCTTTTGCATCTTCTGCATACTGACCATTTGTTTTTGCGTCAGCGGGTGCATGGCGGCGCGTACGAGCAGCGTGAGAATGATTATCGCAAGCCCCCACGCGAAGTTGCTGCCGATCCCGATGCCGGTTATCGTGTTGTGAATGAGCTGTAACAGACTGAGCAGTAAATGTTTTGCCTGTTCCCACATGATTTTCTTTTCACCTCTTGTTATTTTTTGGCGGAGGGTCGTAGCCTCCGGGGTTCCATGCCCCGCACTTCGCGAGCCGCTTCATCGTCAGCCACGAGCCGCGCCAAAATCCCCACTCCTGATAAACCTGAATGGCATAGCTTGAACATGTCGGATAGAAGCGGCAGTTTCTGCCAAGATAAGGCGAGATAAAAATCTGGTAAGCTCGTATCAATATAACTGCGAGACGGGAAAGCATGGTTACACTTTGAATAGTTTCTTGCGCCTGAATAGTCTTTCAATATCCCTCGTGATGTCCTGCGTCTTTGAGTCAAGTCCTCTCTCTCGAAGGCTGAGAATGATCTGAAGGCCGGGGAGCAACCTCTGTGAAAATTGACCGAACGCCGCACGCAAGATCCTCCGACCCCGGCTCCTGACGTGAGCCTTTCCGAGCCGTTTGCTGACAGCGCAGCCGAATTTTATTTCGTCCGAGTCCCCGCTCCTGAGATACAACAACCGCACCAGATCGCCGTTGACACGAACACCGGTGCGGAATATCAAATCAAATTCCCAAGTCTTCCGAAGCCTGACTATATCAGACACGAGTCAGGTACTTGCGTCCCTTGCGTCTTCTGTTGCGAAGAACCTTGCGTCCCGACGGCGAGGCCGAACGTGCTAAAAATCCTATCTTGCGTCTTCTGGGTATTACATGGGGCTGATAAGTTCCCTTTTTCATTTAAGTGAAGATGCTCCTCTCTACATGATTAAAAAATTACAACGCGAAGAATTATAACACACTCGCGAGATTACGGTATCGGCGCGAGCCACACAGCCCACACATTGCACACGGCGTGATAGATTATTGACGGCAACACAGAGCCGCCGCGATGGCGCAACACTCCCATGACAAGCCCGGGGAAAAACGTCGCAACACGCAGCCACCCCGCCAACACGATTAAGTGGCTCAACGCGAATAGCAAGGTCGCGAGGAAAATTCCGACATAAACTCCGAACTTCCTGACCGTTAAGGTCTGCAGCCAGCCCCGGAAAAAAGTTTCCTCGATGAAAGCCGCCGCTATCCCTCCGCCCAAAGAGTCGAGAGCGTTCAGGAATGACGGGTGCTTCAAGCCACGGCCTCCCCACTCGACGGGCCAATGAAAGGTTATGAACGTCAGCGGGATCAGCGTAACCGCCAGCGCGATTATAACGTCGCGTTTCGACTCCCTCGTCAGAAACCACGCAAGCCCGTAAGCTTTCTCGTCCTCATGCCGACGCTTGCACCATTCGTACGGAAAGTAGAGCATGAACGACGCGACCGCCAGACCGACGAGCGCGCTAGAGAACTTTGACAGCATCACTTATAAATTGAATTGTGTTGTTGATGTATGTCGCAATGTGAAAGCGGTTGAAGTAGAGCCACGCCGAAGTCTTCCAGAGCAAAGCTATCACGGGCACCGCAACGATCACCGCGCCGATGCGATACAAGATTTTCCCGGGGAGCTTGCCCCACCTGTCCGACAGCTCACCGACGAGCCACCCCATCACCATGAAAGCAAACCCCGAAATCCATATCGAAAGGCCAAGCACAATCTGAGTGTTCACTATACGCAAAAAAATCAGCTCCATAAAAAATTCTTGCGTTATTATACGTTATATTTTCGCGTGTGATACACTTTTATAACAGTTTTCATTTAGGAGGAGTTTGTATCTATGGCAAAGAAATTTTCGGCGGCTTTGATTGTTACGTTTCTGTTCGCGTCGCTGGCGTTCGGGGCTGAGGCTGAGGCTGATAAGGTTCTCGCTCGCGTCGGCAGTCATGACATCACAGAGAGCGAAGTTCTCGAATTTATAAAGCCTTTCGGACAGCAGGCCGTGATGCTCTACGGATCGGAGCAAGGCAAGAAGATGATCGTTGATGACGTGATCTCAATGAGGCTCTACGCGCTCTACGCTGAGGAAGCCAAGCTCGACCAGACAACGGAGTTTCAAGAGACACTCGCGAACTTGAAAAGGACGATGCTGGCTCAGGCGGCAATGCGCGAGGTTATAAAGGATCTTGCGATCACGGACGAAGAGGCGAAGAAATTTTATGACGAGAACACAAAATTATTCACACAGCCCGAAAGAGTCCGCGCAAGTCATATTCTTGTCAGCGACGATGAGAGCCTCGCGAAAGTTCAAGCGGAGCTTAAAGCCGGGAAATCTTTTGATGTTGTCGCGAAAGAATTTTCAACTGACCCGGGCAGCGCGGCCAATGGCGGAGATTTGGGCGAGTTCCCGAAAGGCGTAATGGTGCCGGAATTTGAAAAGGCGGCTTTCGACCTCAAAGAGCCGGGGGACGTGTCCGAGCCTGTCAAGTCGCAATTCGGCTGGCACATAATCAAACTCGGTGAACATATCCCCGAAAGCGCGATGCCCTTTGAGCAAGTTAAGGCGCATATAGTCGAAGAGCTTAGGGAGCAGAAAACTCAGGAAGCGTTGCAGGAAAAATCCAAGGAACTGGAGAGCAAATACAAGGTCGAGAGATTATTTTAAGGATTGAGGGGTGAGAGGTTAGCTTCTCACTCCTAATTTTCTGTTGTGATTGCTACACAGCCAGAATTTCCAACAAAGCCTGTTTCAGTGCTGGTATGTCCTCTTCGAGGGAAGCCCATACGATAGAATAATCTATGTTGTTGTAGTCGTGAGCGTGTATATTTCTCATAGCCTTTATTGCGCGCCACGCTATGTGTGAATTGCGAACAGTTGTCTCTTCTGACACGCGCCCTGCAAGCTCTCCAATCTGTATCAAACACATTCCGCAGGAATATTGAAACGAAATGTCGGTAACATATCTTTGGTAACTTCTTCCATATTGAGTCATCAGCGCGTCAATGTCATCACAGTACTTTATGATTTTTTCGATAACAGTTCTGTCTCTTTCATTCAGTGGCATACAATAAAATCTCCTCGCGCTCGATTTTATCAAGAAATTTTTTGTCATCTATCCCACTCGTAACAACATCGACATGACAGCCAAAAATTTTCTCAAGTTCTTGAACAAACGAAAAATAATCAATGAGGCCATTCAAATTGCCCTTATGAATGAGGATATCGACGTCACTTGCGTCGTCAGCTTCTCCTCTGGCATATGAGCCGAATACGCTGACTCGCGCTACTCCATACAACTTGGCAACGGGAATTACTTTTTCTTCTATCTCGCTGATGGTAAACGGCATTTATAATTTCTTCCTCGCGTCCTCTATCTGCCTTTCAACCTGAGCAAAGCCCGTGCCGCCGTAAGTGTTTCGTCTGTTCACGCTGTCGCGCGGCGAAAGGATTTTCATGACATCCTCGTCAGCCTCCGGGATATGTTCTTTCCATTGAGATAAAGTCAGATCGCCGAAAGCTAAATTGTTCTCGATACACCAGCCAGTCAGCTTCCCGACCTTCAAATGAGCTTCACGGAACGGAACTCCTTTCAGCACCAAATACTCGGCGATGTCAGTGGCGAGTGAGTAGCCTTTTTCAAGACCCGCGAGAGCGAGCTTCTCATCAACATCAACTTTCGCAAGCAGAGCCGTGAGGATCGTTACGACGCTTTCGACAGTGTCGAGGCTGTTCCAAAGTCCGCGCTTGTCTTCCTGTAAATCGCGGTCGTACGTCATCGGCAAGCCTTTTAGGGTTACGAGGAGGTCGATTAAATTCCCGATCACTTGGCCTGTCTTTCCGCGAGCGAGTTCGAGAACGTCGGGATTTTTCTTTTGCGGCATCATGCTCGACCCGGTGCAAAATTCATCAGGCAGGACGATGAACGCAAATTCCTGAGTGTTCCATGTTATGAGATCGTTGCAGAGCCGCGACACGTGGATCATTAAGACACTCGCGAAGTAGTGATAGTCCGTCATGTAATCGCGATTTGCCACTGTGTCGAGACTGTTGCGCGTCGGACAGTCGAAGCCCAAAAGCTCCGAGGTCATCTCGCGGTCAACCGGAAGCGTCGAACCTGCCAAAGCTCCTGCGCCGAGCGGACACTCATTAAGAGACTTCAAAGCGAACTCCAGCCGCTCATGATCGCGATAGAACGCCTCGAACCACGCGAGCCAGTAATGCCCCATCGAGACAGGTTGAGCCTGCTGCATGTGAGTGTAGCCCGGAATGATCACGCTGACGTGTCGCTGTGCGTTGTCGACGAGAATTTTCAACAGCTCTTTCAACTCACCCGCGAGAACTTTTAATCTCTCACGCAGATATAATCTCGTCGTGGTCGCGACTTGATCATTGCGGCTGCGTGCCGTGTGGAGCTTCGCGCCGAGCGGTTCGATCTCCGTGAGCCGAGCTTCGATATTCATGTGAACGTCTTCTAAATCTTTCGATGGTGTGAATTTTCCGGCCTTGATCTCTTCGAGAACTTTTCGGAGGCCAAGCTCAATTTTTTCAGCCTCGTCAGCTTTCAGCAAGCCCGCCGCGCCCAACATCTTCACGTGAGCCAAGCTACCCTGTATGTCGCATTCCGCCATTCGCCAATCTATGTCAAGGGATTGAGTGAAATCTTTGACGATGGCCGACATATCCTGCTTAAATCTTCCCTTCCACATTGTGAAAATATTTCTCCTTTTCGTGTTGTGTGTTATTGAGCCTTATCGCCGGCGTACTCATCGAGCTTGAAGACTTCCATAAAGACATTCGCATCTACGCCGTTGTATTCCGTAGCGGTCGATTTGAGGCCGCCTGCATACTTATACGATATCAGCCCGGCTTGCTTGGCCTTGGCCTGCAATTTCTCTTTCAGTCTCGTTTCTTCTGAGGCTTTGTTGTTCTCAGAAATTTTATAGACAACGTAACAGACGGTGTTGCTCTTGCCCATGTACACGGCGTAGCCACCTAATGGCGCGTAATATTTGTTGTTGTTCTTCGTGTCTTTATAATCGCCGACTCCTGTATTTATGGCTAACGCGTTGCCGCTGAAATAATCTTTCAGTTCGTCTGAATTTTCTTTGAGATACTCATGAAGCTCTGTGTTGCCATTAACTTTATATCCACTGGTGCCGCCGGCGAATTTCAACAGCTTGCGATTTTCCATATACCACGACATTGTGGCTCGCTTGATCAAATTCATGTCGCTTATGATTTTCGCCGCTTTCGCGGTGGTAACTGCCTCCGTACTCGACAGCATCATCGCGGCCGCCAACACGCTGATCACAGCGAATATTATCGTCAACTCTACGAGAGTGAAGCCCTTGCGCATTGAAAATTTTTTCATAGAAATCTCTCCTTTGAAGTTATTCCAGTGATGTTACGAGAAGATTTACGTAATTATGTCCCTTGTAATATTCCGTGAGTCGGCTGTCGCCGTTGAGGTCATCAGTCCCGAACAGTCCGAGGCCATGCGCGCGAGCTTCGAGCTTCTCTTTGAGGGCGGGGAGTGCCTTGCCGACATAATAAGCGACATACCACGTCTTGCCTTTCTCTACGGATCTCAATATGTAATATTCTTCGTTTTTGGTTTTGTTTTTATTTGCAAGCTTCACTGAGTTGCTAGTGTCAAGATATTTTATGATCTCCTTGGCTCCCTCGCTTTCGCCGAAAAATCCGTTCATGTCCTTCTTGTCGCCGTTGCTCCTGTAATAGATTTTGAACTCGTCGCCGTCCTTTCTGACTCTGTCGTAATTATTGATGTACCACGCCAACATAGCTTCCTTGACGTTCGACATGTCGCTGAATATCTTCGTAGCGTCAGACGAGGACAACATGCCGACCCCCGACAGCATCATCGCGCCCGACAAGAGACCGAGAACAGCCACGACAATAAGCAGCTCGATCAGGGTGAAGCCTCTGTGTCTGAAATTTTTCGTCATAATGAACCCTCCTCGAAGTGAATTTCTTCAATTATATAGCAAAAGCCGGGCATTTCATCAAACACCCGGCTGAAAATTTCTATCTCGTTGGGAGCGACGGCTTCGGAAACTTCCTACCTCCTCACTCCTAACTCCTACCTGAATAAATTACTTCGCTTCGACAGGCATCGCGGCCATCTCTGAGAGAGCCTTGTAGGTCTCGTAACGCTCTTTCGCCTCGGCGGCGTTCTTGTCAAACAGCGCGTCAGCGATATCCGGGAACCCGAGCTTCAGCGACGAGTAGCGGACTTCGCCGAGCAGGAACTCTTTGTAGTCGCTCTTCGGGGCTTTGCTGTCGAGAATGAACGGGTTCTTGCCCTCCGCAATGAGATCCGGGTTGTAGCGGTACAGATGCCAGTAGCCGGCCTCGACTGCGAGTTTCGTGCGCTCCTGAGTCTTGCCCATTCCGGCTCTGATGCCGTGGTTGATGCAAGGCGCGTAAGCGATGATTAACGACGGGCCTTTGTGAGCCTCAGCCTCTTTGAGAGCCTTCATAAGCTGGTTCTTGTCAGCTCCCATGCCGACCTGAGCAACGTAGACAGTCCCGTAAGTCATGGCCATGCGTCCGAGATCCTTCTTGCGGGTTCTCTTGCCGCTTGCCGCGAACTGAGCGATTGCCGCCGTCGGAGTTGACTTCGATGACTGACCGCCGGTGTTGGAGTAAACTTCCGTGTCAAGGACGAGGACGTTCACATCTTCGCCGCTGCCGAGTACGTGATCAAGTCCGCCGTAGCCGATATCGTAGCCCCAGCCGTCGCCGCCGATGATCCATACGGATTTCTTGACGAGGTAGTCATGATACTGGCAGATCGTGCAGAACTCTTTCATCGCCGCGTCGCTGAGTGTCGCGTGTTTGTGCTCCTCGCAGCCACAGCCGCAGAAGACTTTTTCAAGCAGCTCTTCGACCTTCGCCGCAGCCGCCACTGAAGCCTCGCCGTCAAGGTGAGCATCAAGCCAGCCCTGCAATACTGCCTTGTCCTCGGCCGGGATCTCGTCCATCTTGATTAAATTCTCAGCCGCTGTCGTGAGGTAGTTGACCATGACATTGACCGAAAGTTTCATGCCCATGCCGTACTCAGCCGCGTCCTCGAATAACGAGTTGCCCCAAGCCGGGCCGTGTCCGTTCGCGTCAACCGTGTAAGGCATCGACGGAGCCGAGCCGCCCCAAATTGACGAACAGCCGGTGGCGTTGGCGATGATCATTCGTGAGCCGAAAAGCTGTGTGATCAACTTCGCGTAAGGAGTTTCGCCGCAACCCGCGCAAGCTCCGCTGAACTCGAATAACGGTCTCTGGAACTGCGAACCCTGTACGGTGAACTTGTCGCCCGCGTCGGTCTTGTCCGCAACTTCCTCGACTGCGAATGTCCAGTTGTCGATCTGATCGGTCTGTGAAGCTGTCGGCTTCATTTCGAGAGCTTTGACCGGGCAGATATCGGCGCAGTTTCCGCACCCAAGGCAGTCGAGCGTGTCAACCTGCATCTTATATTTGTAGCCTTTCTCTTTGAGCTTCGGTGCCTTAACATCAACAGCTCCGAAGTTCGCCGGGGCAGCGGCCTGCTCGTCAGCGTTGAGCAAGAACGGACGAATGGCGGCGTGCGGGCAAACCATTGAACACTGGTTGCACTGGATACACTTCGCGCTGTTCCACTCAGGGACCATGACAGCAACTCCGCGCTTCTCATACTTCGCTGTGCCTGCCGGGAAGTGGCCATCCTCGTAGCCGTTCACGAATGCGCTTGACGGGAGCGTGTTGCCTTTCTGAGCGTTGATCGTCTCGACCTGGTAGCTGATGAACTCCGGAACTTCTGACGGCATACCGGGCTTGACTTTCTTCACGTCCTCGGCGGTCTTCCATGACTCGGGGACTTTGATCTCAACGATCCCCGCAAGTCCGGCATCAACGGCGGCGTAGTTCATGTTGACGACTTTCTCGCCCTTGCGCCCGTACGACTTCACGATAGCTTCCTTCATGAATTTCACTGCGTCGTCGATCGGAATGACGTTCGCGAGCTTGAAGAACGCTGACTGCATGATCGTATTTGTTCTCGAACCTAAGCCGAGTTTCTGAGCTTCGTCAACAGCGTTGATGACGTAGAATTTGCAGTTGAGGTTGGCGAGCTTGCGCTTCAGGCTTGCGGGAAGATGCTCCTCCAACGCTTCCAGGGTCATCCACTGAGTGTTGAGCAGGAACGTTCCGCCCTCTTTCATGCCCTGAAGAAGATCATACTGATTGACGTATTCCTGTTTGTGGCAGGCGATGAAGTCGGCGTGGTCAATGAGATATGTTGACTTAATCGGCGATTTGCCGAAACGAAGGTGCGACATCGTGATACCGCCGGACTTCTTCGAGTCATAATCGAAATAGCCCTGCGCGTACATGTCAGTGTGGTCGCCGATGATCTTGATTGAGTTCTTGTTTGCGCCGACGGTACCGTCAGAGCCAAGACCCCAGAATTTGCAGCAGACTGTCCCTTCCGCGGCGGCGTTGATGTGTTCGTCGGGGATCAGTGAGCTGTCGTTCACGTCGTCGATAATTCCGAGTGTGAAGTTGTTGCGAGGCTCGAATAATTTCAGATTGTCGAACGTTGCCTTGATGTCGCTCGGGGTCGTGTCTTTTGAGCCGAGGCCGTAGCGTCCGCCAACGATCTTCGGGGCTTTGTCGTTGCCAACGAACAGTGAGCAGACATCTTCGTAAAGCGGGCCACCGAGTGCGCCGACTTCCTTAACTCTGTCAAGGACTGCGACGGCCTTAACGGTTGCGGGCAATGCTCTGAAGAAATATTTCGGTGAGAACGGTCTGTAGAGGTGAACTTCAACAACTCCGACCTTTTCGCCGCGTGCGTTGAGGTAGTCAACCGTCTCTTCGATTGCCTGGCACACTGAGCCCATGGCGATGATGACCCTGTCAGCGTCCGGCGCACCGTAGTAGTTGAACGGGTGATATTCGCGTCCGCAGATGCCCTTGATGTCCTTCATATATTTAGCGACGATGTCCGGCACCGCGTCAACGAACGGCTGAGCAGCTTCCTTGGCCTGGAAGAAGATATCCGGGTTCTGAGCTGTGCCCTTCGTGTAAGGCTTCTCGGGTCTCATTGAGCGATCTCTGAACGCCGCGATAGCGTCATAGTCAACGAGTTTCGCGAGGTCAGCATAGTCGAAAGCGTCAACTTTCTGAATTTCGTGTGAAGTTCTGAAACCGTCGAAGAAGTTCAATACGGGAACGCTCGATTTAATCGCCGTAAGGTGAGCGACTGCGGCCATGTCGTGAGCTTCCTGAACGGAACCGCCCGCGATCATCGTGAAGCCGGTCATTCTCGTTGACATAACGTCGCTGTGATCTCCGAAGATTGAAAGCGCGTGCATGGCGATAGCTCTCGCTGTAACATGGAAGACGCCGGGAAGCAATTCGCCCGCGATCTTGTACATGTTGGGGATCATGAGAAGAAGTCCCTGCGAGGCTGTGTAGGTGCTGGCCAAGGCTCCGGCTGACAACGCTCCGTGGCAGGCTCCTGCTGCTCCTGCTTCGGACTGCATTTCAGTTACCTTGACGGTGTGCCCGAAAATATTTTTGCGTCCGTGTGCTGCCCACTCGTCAATATGCTCGGGCATAGGCGAAGAAGGCGTGATCGGGTAAATCGTAGCCATCTCGGAAAAGGCGTACGCGACATGGGCGACTGCTTCGTTGCCGTCCATGGTCTTCCAATTTCTTTTGAATGCCATGAAAGAAAAACCCTCCCTCATAAAAATAAAAAATAATTAAAAATCAGTGTTTCGCCTATTCTACTACAAAAATCTCGTAGAATACAATAAAATAAACAAAATTTTTGATATCGTCAGGGAGGTAAAAATTTTTCATGCTCGACAAGGTATTCGATGATTACATAAGCTCGCGACCTGATAAGAATTGCTGTTGGTTTAATGGAAGATGGTGGACGGCTCGTGAGTTCGGGGAGCTTGCTGACCGTTGCACGGACGTTCTGAGGGCTTCGGGCTTCTCGGCTGGTCAGAAACTCGCCGTGCTGGTTCCCAATAGTCCGATGTCGCTGGCTCTGATGCTCGCGGTGTGGCGGCTCGGTGGCGTGTATTGTCCGTTGAATGAGAAGACGGGCGAGATATCGCTGATAAAGACTCTTGGCCTGTTGAAGCCTTTCGCGGTCGCGTTGTCGGAGGGCGTGAAGCAGGAACTCGAGGACGCACTAAAAAATTCCGGCTGGCATTGCGCGAGGTTCAACTTCGAGAGGATCACGGGGAATGAAAATCTGACGGGCGAGACAGCTCCGGCGGACGACTTCGACAAGACATTAGCCGTGATATTCTCAACGTCCGGGACGACAGGAGACCCCAAGGCCGTGCCGCTGACCCACGAAAATATTTTGGACAACGTCAAAGCCTGTCTTGAAACTCTCGTTGACTTAACGCCGGAAAATTCTTTGTTGAACGTCCTCCCGAATTTCCATGCGTTCGGCTTCACTGTCTGCTGCGTGCTGCCGTTCGTGCTGGGAGCTTCGCAAGTCCTCGTAACGAGCTTCATGCCGCCGTCGAACACCCTCAAAGCGATCGAGGAGGCCAAGCCCGACGTACTGCTGCTCGTTCCCACGATGATGGGCTTCGCTGTGTCAATGCTCGAACGTCAGGGCAAGAAGCTGACGGGCATAAAAATTTTGATAGCCGGCGGAGACAAGTACAACATCAAGATGGACGACAGAGTTACGGCGGCGTTCGGAGTCCCGGTCATTGAGGGCTACGGGATCACGGAGTGTTCGCCTGTCCTTTCGGTCAATCCGACCCCGGCAGTGAGGAAACTCGGAACTGTCGGCCCGGCTCTTCCACGGTTTGAGCTTCAGCTTAGGAGCGAGAGCGGCGAGATCCTACCGATGCCCGGCGAGGGCGTGTTGTGGTGCAAAGGGCCGTCAGTAACTCCCGGCTACTATCACGCTGATGAACTTAATCACGAGAGATTTCAAGATGGCTGGTTCAACACGGGCGACTACGTTCAGATCGACGAAGACGGTTACATTAAAATTCTCGACCGCGTTACTGACATTATCATCGTCGGGGGCTTCAACGTCTATCCGCAGGAGGTCGAAGCGATCTTGGCCGAACACCCCGCAGTCGCTACCCCCGTCGTCGTGGGAATGCCGAACGACATCAGCGGCGAAGTTCCGAAGGCCTTCATCGTTCGCAACAAGGACGCGGAAGTCAGCGAGAGGGAGCTTGTGAATTTCTGCAAGGCGAGACTCTCCCACTATAAAGTCCCGCGGAGTATCGAGTTCGTCGACTCGTTGCCGCTGTCAGCGACCGGGAAAATTTTGAGGCGCGTGCTGCGTCAGAAAGAGCGTGAGAAAAAGTAATGGACAGACTTGAAAACATCATAATCCCGAAACTTCAAGCCCGTTATGATAAGAAAAGTTTTTGGTTTAACGGCGAGTGGAACACGGGCAGGGACTTCCTCGAAATCATCGACAACTGCGAAAGCGTCTTGAAAGCCGCCGGATTTTCGCGAGGTCAAAGGCTCGTTGTAATGTTGAAGAACTCTCCGCTGATCCCCGCGCTGTCGTTGGCGGTTTGGAAGCTCGGCGGGATTTTCTGCCCCCTCAACGAGAAAGCCGGGTCGATATCCCTCAAAGGGACGTTGGATTTGATAAAGCCTTTCGCCGTGATCTCCGAGCATGAGCTACCTGAGCTTGAAAATTTATGGCCGTGTATCACCGCCAGCATCAGCGACAGAACATTGAAGCCTTTCACGGGGAAGACTCAACCGCCCGAGCCGGAGGACTACGCCGTGATCTTCTCGACCTCGGGAACATCAGGCAACCCCAAGGCCGTGCCGCTCACACATGGAAATCTGATCAGCAACTGCGAAGCCACTAAAGAGACCGTCTACCCGCTGAACGAGCATGACGTGTTCTTGACGGTGCTGCCGAATTTTCATTCATTCGGCTACACGTGCGCGACAATGTTGCCGCTGTCGATAGGTGCGAAGATAGCGATTGTTCCGTCGTTCTTGCCACCTCAGCAGTCAATCCGCGCGATAGTCGAAGCTCCCACGAGCGTTATGTATATTGTCCCGGCTATGCTCTCGTTCTTGCTTATGTCGGTCGAGAAAGGGAAGCTGAAGCCCGAAGTCCTTGCGCGTCAGAGCGTCATCTGCACGGGCGGAGACAGGTTAAGCCCCAACGTTCACAAGCAAGCTCTGAACCTTTTGGGTCGCGACGTTATGGAGGGTTACGGCTTGACGGAGACATCGCCGGTCTTGTGCATGAACCACGACTGCGAAACTCAGCACCCGGGGACTTCAGGGCCAATCATTCCGGGCTACGAATATAAATTGAAGACACGCGACGGCGAAGAGCTTCCCAAGGGCGAGCGCGAGGGCGTTTTGTGGGCTAAAGGGCCGTCAATCACGCCGGGCTATCTTCATGCGCCTGAGATCACAGCCGAGAGATTTGACAGCGAAGGCTTCTTCAACACGGGCGATTACGTTCGCTTTGATGACGATGGCTACGTGAGTATCCTTGACCGCGTTACGGACATCATCATAGTGGGAGGCTTCAACGTTTACCCTCAGGAGGTCGAGAAAGTTCTGTGCGAGTATCCCGGAGTTCGCGGGGCTGTCGTCGTTGGCGTTCATCATGACATTAACGGCGAGATCCCCAAGGCGTACATACAGCTCGAAGACGGCTCACAAGCGACGGAGCGCGACATCGTAAAATTTGCGAAGGCCAAGATGGCTCACTTCAAAGTCCCGAGGAGCGTTGAATTTGTGACGGAGTTTCCTGTCTCGGCGACCGGAAAAATTTTGAGAAGAGTTCTTCGTGAGAGGGCTAAAAATTCCTAACTTTGAAAGTTTGTGATATAATACAGCTTAGACAGCTTTCGTGAATGGCGAGAGCTGTTTTTTTACAACTACATTTGCAACTACAAAAATCCCGAAATTTCTCAGACCTCGTGAGCTGCCATGTCGCAATCGCCAAAAATAAATCGACGAGATTTTACGAGCTTCGCTGTTTGAAAGGTCGAAAAATTTTTTGAACTTCGTAACCCACGACCCGGCGAGGTCAAAATCTTCTCCGTCGTCGGTAAGCTCGCCCGCCATACGAGATTTTTTTCGGCGTAATTTTTATTTCCGGCTCGGGGTGTTGCGCTCGTTTGAGTATTTCGATTTCACGCAGGAGATCTTCGGATAAAGCTCTGCGCCTCTCTTTGTCCTCGTGGCTGTAGACTTGAATATCTCTATCGAAAAATCCCATCTCGTAGAGAAGCTGAATACTTCGGGGGTTCATTTTGAGCTTGCGCGCGAGTTCTTCCTTGTCGAAGTCTTCCGACAGCCCGTAATCTCTTATATAATCATGAATGCCCGAGACGGCGTACATGTCTTCAAGCCGCATGAAACATTCGCAGCAAAGATTTTTCCTCGTTGACATAGCGTCAGTACTGTAAACTCGTCCGCATAATCTGCACTTGAATAAGCCCACAAATTTCCCCTCCCTGAGAATAAAAAAAATTTTCCAAGCGTAAGTATTATACACGATATTCATTACGGTAATTTAATCTAGACACTGGGCAAGAAATTCACAAAAAATTCAAGCGCGTGTTATATAATTTCAGCGTATCAAAACGAATAAGGAGAGGGCTGTGAAAAATTTGAACAGAAAAATAATTTTGATCTTTACTCTGATGATGTCCGCCGCGCTGAGTTTCTCGGCTTCAGCTTCTGAATATGAAGATGGTGATGTCATTGTCGTGCTGAGACCTGCGGAAGTTTCGGGCGGCACTGTAGCTTCGTCGGCGTTTCGAGCTGCTTCGTTCGCCGCGTCGGAGGGAGCTTGGGTCAAAGAGACGTATCCTGAGCTTTCGGAGTCTGGCAGCGGCCTCTACACGGTCATTCACTCAGACACGAGGGACGCGAAAGAGTTTGCCGAGGAGCTGAAGAATAATCCCGAAGTCCTTGCCGCCTCTCCCAACTACAGGGTCTACGCGACGACAACTCCCACCGAGCCAACAGTGAACGCTACGGACACGTGGGGGCTGTTCTCGATTGACGCGCCCTCCGTATGGGACACGAGCACCGGGAGCCGCAACATATACGTAGCTGTCATTGACACGGGCATTGATTACTCTAATCCTGATCTCGCGGATAACATAAACTTCGCGTACTCGACGGGGACGGACACTCACGGACACGGAACGCACGTAGCCGGAATAATCGGAGCTTACGGCAACAACGGCGTAGGGGTCGCGGGGGTCAATTGGAGGGTTCAGCTGATCGGGGTGCGTGCGCTTGCTGATAATGGCGGCGGTACGATCGCGGACGTTATCAATGGCATTAACTACGTTACGGATCTGATCGCTAACAAGGGCGTGAATATCAAGGCCGTCAACATGTCATTCGAGACATATATAAGCCTCGTGCCAAGTCATGATAACTTCGTGAAGGATCCTTTTTGGCGGGCGTTGAAAGATTTGGACGTGTTGAATAAAGCTGTGATAGTCGTCGCGGCCGGGAATTACTCGCAGACCGTCGGACAGCCGACCACGAAGAAGCAAGGGAACATGATCCCCGGGGCTGGATATTATGTTTATCCGGCTTCGTTCGAGGGAATTGACAACATGATAACGGTCGGAGCTTTGAACAGTGATGGCTCGCTTGCGAATTTCAGCAACAAAGGAGCGAACATTGCTGCGCCGGGGGTCAGCATTCTCAGCACCTACCTACAATCTCGGACGAGCTGCGTCAAGGCCGACGGGGTATCTCTTCACACTATAAGCGGTACATCAATGGCGGCACCTTTCGTCTCAGGGGCGGCGGCGTTGCTTGCGTCAATCAAACCTGACCTTACGGCTTACCAGTTGAAGCGAGCGATCCTCGGCGGGAGTCGAGCCTCCAGCTCTGAACAAGTTGAGGCAAGCTCCGGCGAAAGCATCTTCAACCTTTCTGATGCCTATGATTATCAGAAGACATACGCGGGTAATGCGACGCTCATGCCTGCGACCCCTCCCACGAACACGGAATACAGCGACTACACCGCTCATGCAGTGATATCGAAGCCCAGCTATTATGAAGAATACAAGAATGGCGACGGCGGCAGCGACAGTTCCTCAGGTGGTGGCGGTGGCGGCTGTAACGCGGGATCAGGATTTTTTGCTGTCGGAATTTTTGCGCCATTCGTCATGTATGTGAAGCGCAGAAAGATAAATATATAAGGAAAGGATCGTGAAGGACTTGAGTAGGAAAGTCGTTTTGGTTTTTGCTTTGTTGCTGTCCGCTGCGCTGGCGTTTTCGGCCTCGGCTTCAGAGTACGAGGAGGGCGACGTCATCGTCGTGCTGAGACCCTCGGAGGCTTCGAGCGGCGGTGTCGCTTCGTCAGCTCTTCGTGTTGCTTCGTTCGCTGCGGCGGAGGGAGCTTGGGTCAAGGAGACGTATCCCGAGCTTTCAAAGGGGAGCGGTATCTACGCGGTCATTCATTCAGACACGAGAGACGCGCAAGAATTTGCCGAAGAGCTGAAGAGTAACCCCGAGGTTCTCGCCGCTTCGCCCAATTATAAAGTTTACGCGGCCAAGACTCCCAATGACCCCGAAGTGAACACGACTGACACATGGGGACTGTTTGACATCGATGCGCCAGCGGTCTGGGACACAAGCACGGGGAGCCACGACATATACGTAGCTGTTATCGACACAGGCATTGACTCTTCTAACCCGGATCTGGACAACGTAAGCACTGAATACTCGTACTCAACGGATACGAATTTGAAGGACACTCACGGGCACGGTACACACGTAGCCGGGGTGATCGGAGCTCGCGGGAATAACGGCAAAGGGATCGCCGGAGTTAATTGGGACGTTCAGTTAATTTCGGTGCGTGTTCTGACTGGTACTGATGGCAATGGACAGCCAGCTGGCACGGTCAAGGACGTGATCAAGGGAATAAACTACGTTACAGGGCTTCTAAATAATGGCGTGAATATCAAGGCCGTCAACATGTCGCTCGAGACATACATAAAGCTTGTGCCGGGTCATGACAATTTTGTGAAAGATCCTTTTTGGAGGGCGTTAAAAGATTTGAGCGAACTGAATAAAGCTGTGATGGTTGTCGCGGCTGGTAACAGTGCGCAGACTGTCGGACAGCCCAACACGGAGGGTAAGTATGTATATCCGGCTTCGTTTGCGGGCCTCGATAACATGATAACGGTAGGAGCTTTGAACAAGGACGGATCTTTGGCGAGCTTCAGCAATAAGGGAGCAGATGTTGCCGCGCCGGGCGTTGCTATTTTGAGCACTTGGCTTCAGACCGGGACAACCAGCGAGGTCGCACTAAAAGAAGATCAAGGGACATCAATGGCAGCTCCTTTTGTATCTGGAGCGGCGGCGTTGCTTGCCTCAATAAGTTCTGATATAACGGCTTACCAGCTGAAGCAGGCGATACTCGGAGGGAGTACTGCGTCAGTGTCCGGGTCTGAGAAAGTTGAGACGAGCGCCGGTGAGAAAAAGTTCAGTCTTTCTGGTGCCAATACCTACATGAAAGACAACGCAGCGGATCTGTCAGCCGAGCCTGCAGCTTCGGAATACGACGACTACGCCAACTATACGGTGTCGAGGGTTGAGGATCTTGATTATTACCAGAACAACAGCTTCTCAACTGGTGGCGGCGGTGGTGGCTGCAACGCAGGCGCGGGATTTTTGGCCGTCGGGATTTTTGCGTCGCTTGTCATGTGTGTGAAGCGTGGGAAAATTTTCCTTGACAGAAATATCCGAAAGGAATAAAATACGCCCTGTTTTGAGTTTGTTAATGGGGCTGTAGCGCAGTTGGGAGCGCGCGACATTCGCATTGTCGAGGCCGGGAGTTCGAATCTCCTCAGCTCCACCAGAGCGTAATCGGCATACGCCGTTTGAATATAAGAGACCGCCAGCAAGGCGGCCTTTTGTTTTTATGAAACGATCAGTCTTATAATTCCGTCTTCGTCGGAATACTCAATGTTTGACGTAATGCCTTTCAAGACAGTTAGGGAGAGTTCGTCAGCCGTCTCCAAAAGATTTACGCTCTTCAGGTTGCAATTAACGTTCATTGCGGCCTCGTTCTTTTCCTCCGAATACTCAATCACGACATTGACGTCAGGATCATCGAGTCTTGGAAGCAATGTCTGCTGCACAAGCTCTTCAAAGGCAAGCTGAAGCCTGTTGCACGTACGATGAGCAACAAGATTTTTCCTGCAGTAATTCTCAATGCTCGCGACGGCGGCGGGAAAATCATAATCTCTGCCGTTGATCTCGATTTCAAGAACTTTGAGCCTTTGAATAAATCTTCGTGTCTTATCTCGCGTCGGTGAGCTGAAAATTTGTTCGGGGCTTCCGTCCTCGTAAATTCCGCCTTCGTCCATGTAGAAAACTCTGTTGCTGACAGTACGCGCAAAATTCATCTCGTGCGTTACGATCATCATCGTTTTCCCGATCTTTGCCAAGTCCCTGATGACGGCCTGAACTTCACCCACCATTGTAGGATCAAGCGCACTTGTAGGCTCGTCAAAGAGTATGACAGTTGGGTTCATTGCCAACGCGCGGGCGATTGCTATTCTCTGCTTCTGGCCGCCCGAAAGCTCATGAGGATAATTCAGCATCTTGTCGGCAAGTCCGACCTGACGCAGAAGTTTCATTCCTTCATCGAACGCTGATTGCCTGCTCACTCCTTTCAGCTTCACGGGTGAGAGCATGATGTTTTCGATAACCGTAAGATGCCCGAACAAATTGAACGACTGAAACACCATTCCCATTTTCTGTCTGACCTTGGGGACATTGCATTTTGGTGAAGTTATTTCTTCATTGTCAAGAAATATTCGGCCACCGTCAGGACGTTCAAGAAGATTGATGCAGCGTAACAGCGTGCTTTTGCCAGTCCCGGAAGGCCCGATCACGGATATTACATCGCCGTCATGGATCTCTGTGCTGACATCTGAGAGCGGCGTAACGTTCGGATAAACTTTCTTGACATGCTCCAACTTAATCATGGATATCAATCCCCCTTAATATATCTCTTCTCGTCCTTTTTTCTGGCGTGATCCGATTGTGAACAATTCTGACAATGGCATTAAGCATTCCAGCAAGAACAAAATATATCACTGCAACAGCTATCAGCGGGAAAAATGCTTCATACGTTCTGCTCCTCACTATGTCGCCCATCTTCGTCAAGTCCTGCACAGCAATGTAGCCCACAATCGCAGTAGCCTTGATGAGCGCGACAACTGTGGCCTTGTATGACGGCATGAAGTGCAGTGCTGCCTGAGGAAGTATAATCGTGAAGAATGCTCGCCGGTCAGTGAAGCCCAATGCGTAAGCTGCTTCGAGCTGTCCTTTGTCCAATGCGTTCACACCAGATAGAATCATTCCGTAGACGCTTGCTCCAAACGTCAGCGAGAATGCAATCACAGCCACCCATATTCCTGCTATGTCGACTTTTCCGAATACTATGTAGTACAGGATCATCAAAAGCACCACCATAGGCATACCCTGGATCAGCCATATGCAGAAACGAGTAGTGAGGTTAGCGATTATGTTTCCGCCTCTGCATGAAAGATACACAACGAAGCCCAGAATTGTGCCAAATACAATCGACAATACAGTAATAATCATTGTGCTGATTATCCCGTCAGCAAAGAGCTTCCACCTGTCTTCACGGATAAACGTACGCTCAAAGCTGGCTTTCAGTTCATCAAGGAAAGTATTTGTCTCGGTCTCTGTGGATTTCATTACAAGCAGCACTATTGGAGTTTCTGCATTAGGGACAGGCGAGAACAACATAGTTTCAGCGCGTTCTTCAGTCCACGTTATGCTGCCGGTTAAATCACATTTTCCAGTTTTGATTGAGCCTAAAATTCCTGCAAAATTCATAGATTGGACTTCAAGCCCGTAACCTTTGGATTTGCAGAACATTGTTGCTATATCTATGTCATAGCCCGTAATCTTATTATCTTTGACATAAGCGAACGGCATACGGCCTGTGTCTATTGCCATTCTGAGAGTGCCATTGTCTGCAGGAAGTTTAGAGTAGTCCTCCGTTGTTCGGAGTTGCTCGTCTTCACTGTAGATCCATTTTTCCGCAAGCTGCTTAATAGTTCCATTATCCCACAAAGATTTTACAAACTCAGCATATTCAGCACAAACTTTATGTCCTTTATCGGAATTAGTAAACGCCGAGTAAGTGTACGGAGTTTCGAGCGGTTCTGGTACATAAGACATGTCTTTATGCTCATGTGTCATGTATATTGCTGTAGGAAGAGTGTTTGTGAAAGCAGCGATTTTGCCCGTCTGTAGAGCAAGCGTTATAGCACCGATATCATTGAAGTATTCGATCTTGGCATCGGGGATTTTTTCAGCGACGAAAATATCGTGGTTTGCTCCCAAAATAATTCCGATCTTCTTACCAGCTAAGTCTTGGATTTTCGTGTATTGCCCTGAACTTGAAACTTGCATGTCCGATTTCTTTACGAGCATCACGCTTCCGACTTCAGCGTTGGGAGTAGACGAGAATAGCACGCTCTCAGCACGTTCCGGGGTGTAGGTCATGCCGCATGAAAAATCACACTTCTCTGAATGTACCGCCGGAATAACAGCAGCGAATGACATAGGAACAACTTCCAGCGCATAACCTTTGGCCTCGCAGAACCTCACAGCAATGTCTATATCATAGCCGACTATCGCACTATTCTTTACATAAACGAACGGTGCTGATGACGCGTCAACAGCCATTTTCAAAGTTCCATTGGTTGCTGGAAGTTTAGTATAATCTCTCAGAACTCGCTTGCTCTCATCGCTGCCAAGCCACACAGAGTCAATTTTGCTTATTGTGCCGTCGTCCCACAAGGATTTAAGGAACTCTTCGTATTCTTTACAGAGTTTTTTGCCCTTTTCGGTCTTGGAAAAGATTGAGGCGATTTTTGTATTGGTAAGTTTCCCGCCTAGAGCAACGATATCATCACCATCATGCATCATAAGCCTTGCGGTGGGGTATGGCATACACGAAGCATCAATCTTCCCAATTCTGAGCGCGATGAGATTATCAGCTGGCGTGTCGTAATATACAAGTTTTGCGGTCGGAACGAACTTCTTAGCTACCTCGGGGCTTCTTGTTCCTGCTTGAACTCCGATTTTCTTCCCTTCGAGTTCATGAAGGCTCGCTTTAGTAGCTATGTCAGATTTTCTCACGACGAACGCATTTCCGGTTTTGATGTTGGGATAAGAGAACAAGACATTTTCTTCTCGCTCGGGGGTGCGAGTTATTCCGCCCATTCCGAAATCGCATTTGCCTGTCTGAACTGCAGGGATCACTCCGTTGAAGTTCATCGGGACAATTTCGAGCCCGTAGCCGTAAGCCTCGCAAAATCTCACAGCGCAGTCGACATCATAGCCGACAATCACGTTATCCTTAACGTACGTGCATGGTGCTATTGAAACATCTGCGGCCATTCGGAGCGTGCCGTTAGGAGCCGGGAGCTTCGAATAATCCTTCACGACTTTCCTGCTCTCATCACTGCCGAACCATATCGAGTCAAGTTCATGGATCGTTCCGTTATCCCACTGAGCTTTGAGAAACTCGCTGAACTCGTCGCAGAGTTTTTGACCCGCTTCAGCTTTCGTGAATATCGGCGCGCATTCCGTATATGTGAGCTGTTCACCCAGAAAAGCTATGCTGTCATCTTCAGCCATGACTAATTTTGCCATCGGAATGCCTGTACATACAGCATCAACTTTTCCCGCCCTGAGTGCTGTGAAAGTATCGGGGATTGAGTCGAAATACACGAGCTTTGCAGTAGGTATGAATTTCAGCGTGATGTCTGGGTGTGTCGATCCTGTTACGACAGCGATTTGTTTGCCTGCCAAGTCTTGAATGTCAGTATAACCATACCCCTCGCCTATGTCCGCCAGCACAAACAAGGCCAACACGACCGCAATTAAAAATTTTTTCGTCATAAAACACTTTCCCCTCTCCCTATAACAAACACGCTAAGTATAGCAAACACTGAATACATTGCGCAAATCTACGGGAAACAAATTATCGGTAGTGCCATATAATTTGGATTTTAATAACTGGTGCTCCTTGGAGAGATTTACTCCCAGAATATGGGGACTGGAAAAATACCGACAGGAGTTTTTATCGCTGGCGTGATAAGGGAATATGGGAAATGCTGTTTAATTTATTTGTCCAAGACCCTGATTTCGAATGGCTTATGACAGATACTTCGTATATCAAAGTCCATCCCCATGCGGCAGGAGCAATGTGAGGCCACCAAACGATGAGTCGCACAAAGGAGGGCTCAACACAAAGCTTCACCTTGCTGTAGATTCATTTGGAATGCCTGTCCGAGCAATTATTACTGATGGAACCGTTGCCGACTGTTCCAAGACAGGTGAACTTATCAATGGAATTGACGCTGATTATCTTTTGGCTGGCAGAGGATACGATACCGACGGTGTTATTGAAAAGGTCAGAGAAGCGAAAATGGAAACAGTAATCCCGCCGAAGAGGAATCGGAAGATTCAACGAGAATATAATCATGCAATATATGAAAACTGGCATCAAATTGAGAATACATTTTTGAAATTGAAGCGGTGGCAAGGAATAGCAACCAGATATGCTAAAAAGGCCTCCTCATATATGGAATCAGTACAGATAGCCTGCCTGATTCTCTGACTTCAAATTCTTATTTTCTGACGACACTATCTAGATACATTTTATCTTTCGCAAAAATTTTTCTATAGATATAATAATAAAAATGTTGCTTCCTCGCCATAGAATTGGGAGAAAGCTGTGTTTCTTCGCCTATATTTTCAGCTACAAAATCATCAAAATTTCCATGTCATCATCAAATTTTATAAAATTAATTTAAAAATTATAAATTTGATTTATTTGCTGGGTCTAGACCTCTTTTTTCCCTCATTTAGTCAACTTATTTATCTTTGAAAACATGATCCCACAGAGAAACAAATTACAACAAATAAAATGTTAGAAAAAGTTTGCTATACCTTAACGATTGGTGTATATAAATTCCGGTGCGATAAGGGCACTTTCACGGCAATGAACCAATAAGGGAAAAAATAGGAAAAATAAAAGGTAAGACATTTTGTTGATCATAAATCAAATTTCGAAGCACGCAACAGATGCAGGTTTTTTGGCGTTTTTCTTTCGTCTGGAACTTATCTTCAAGGAAATTTATTGTCTATGAGACAGAGCCTGTCCGTTACCAGCCATACACCACGATTAACTGGGAAAACTCTCTCCCCACCACCGACCTCCTGCGCAAGCCCATCATCAGCATGAGCGACACGGAGTTTGCAAAGTTCGTCCGAGCTCTCGG
>JAFSJO010000111.1 GCA_017449415.1 Synergistaceae bacterium | reverse complement strand
GAGGTTCGTCAAGAAGTCGGCGAGGTTCGTCAGGAAATGGACAAGAGATTTGAAGAAGTCCATCACGACATGAGGGAGCTGGCAACGGAGATCAGATTCGTTCAGGGCGAAACGGCTCATATACAGCACTCTATCTATTGGGGCTTCGCTCTCGCAACTCTCCTGTTGACGGTGATTGTAGCTGTAGCAAGTTTCTTTGTTACGCTCACGCCCAATAAAAAAAGCACCGACAGAGCCAAGTCCATCGGTGCCGATATCTCTCGTAAAATCTCTTAACGCGACAACAGCGTCAGCATGACACCCGCCGCAACCGCCGTTCCAATAACTCCCGCAACGTTCGGCCCCATCGCGTGCATCAGGAGGAAATGTCCCGGATATTCCTGCTGAACCATCTTCTGAACAACTCGCGCAGCCATAGGCACCGCCGACACTCCAGCCGCTCCGATCATCGGGTTGATCTTGCCGCCCGAAAGAACTTTCATAATTTGACCGAAGACAACTCCGCCGAACGTACTGAACGCGAACGCCACAAGACCTAAGCAGATTATCGCGAGCGTTCCGACCGTCAGGAATTTATCCGCTGCCATCGTCGAACCGACCGAAAGAGCAAGGAAGATCGTTACGATATTCATCAGTTCATTCTGAGCCGTGTTGCTGAGTCGCTCAGTAACTCCGCACTCACGAAGCAGGTTTCCAAACATCAAAGTCCCTACAAGAGGCACGCACGCCGGAAGGATCAAGCCCGAAACGACCGTGCAGATGATCGGGAACAAAATCTTCTCGCGCTTGCTGACCGGGCGAAGCTGCCCCATGATTATTCCTCTGTCTTTCTTGGAGGTCATGAGCTTGATGACAGGCGGCTGGATCATCGGGACGAGCGACATGTAGCTATACGCCGCAACAGCGACCGCTCCGAGTATTTGCGTCTGGCCAAGCATGACCGTTAAATAAATGCTCGTGGGGCCGTCAGCTCCTCCGATGATGGCGATACTCGCCGCTTCCTTGATGTTGAACGAGACAAGGCCGTTTGTAAGTGTCCCGAGCCAATTCGCGCCAATGAAAGCTACGAACACGCCGAACTGCGCCGCCGCTCCGAGCAAAAACGTTATCGGGTTGGCGATAAGAGGTGCGAAGTCCGTCATGGCTCCGATCCCAAGGAAGATTAATATCGGGTAAATCTCAAACTCCGCGCCGTAATACAGTGAACGCAGGAAGCCTATTGTGTGGGTCGTCTCGTTGAACTCGTCCCAAATCCCCGACAGCGGCAAGTTCACGAGCAAGCAGCCGAACGCTATAGGAACAAGCAACAGCGGCTCGAAGCCCTTGCCGATCGCGAGATATAACAGCACGAACGACACGATAATCATTATTATGTTGCCCTGCGTTAGCGCGAAGAAGCCCGACTGCATCAACAGGTCTTTTAACGCCGTCAAATACATCTCCATACTTTGAATCAATTCCTTTCACGAAAAATTTATTTGTAAGTAACGTATTTTATATCATAGTTTGAATTAATTTGGCAAATCAGATATAAGGCTCAACGACATTCCACAACGAGTTCGGGAGGTCGGATACGTACAAAGCTCTGACCTGTTCGTTGAGGAACTCGCGCGTTATATTGGTGGTCATGAAGAGGATCCGCGAGAATTGATAAGTCCCAAACGCGATAATCACGAGCCCGGCTATCACGATCACAGCCTTGATGCGCTTGATGACAGGAGTCCCCGAGGCCACGGAGGCCGCTATAGGGTGTCGCAGGATAATCAGAGCCAGCCCAATGATCAGAAGCGCACCCGCAGTGTAAGGAGTCATGAGCCTGTTGTCCAGCCTCTCGCTGAATTTCGCGCCGATAACGTCGAGCATGTTACGTTCGCCCTCGCGCTGGATCGCCAGAACGTCCGCGAGCGTTGGAGCTTTGCTGAGTTTCTCTGAGATGCTCTTGTTGCTTGCCTGCAAAACTTTCAGATATTGAGCGTTGAAATGTTTTAGAAATTCTTCGTAGTCCTTGTGAAATTTTGTTAATACTCCTGAAAAGATTTCTTCGACAAAGGCTCCTTTATTCACGATGAAAGGCAGCCCCTTTGCTCCAAATGTCATTGATTTAACGTGCGTGTCGAACTCCTTGTCGATCAGCGTGAACAGCCTGTAATTGAGATTGAACAGCCTCCACTCGGAGGCATACAGGGACATGAACTCCCCTTTGGAATTGCCGGTCGGGCTTGCATCTGCGACAGCGACACACAACATCACCAACAAAAACGCACACAAGATTTTCTTTCTGCACATTTTCACGAAAATCTAATCTCCTCTTGAATTTTAAGATGCCTTAGCCCGACTATTATACTATTTCAGCGCGCTCATGACGTAAGGCTCAAGGAATACCCAAAACCTTTCGGGCAGCTCGATCGTATAAAGCTCCTTGGCCTGCTCGAACAGGAAATCACGCGCGATCCCCTTTGAATAGAAGAGCCATCGGAACAGCAGGTAGCTCCCGAACGCCATCAAGGCCACACCAAGCAAGCTGATCGCGATCTTCACGCCTTTGCCCTCGCGTCCTATGAGCCGAGCCAAGACCCCCATGAAGATGAGAAGCGCAAGCCCCAACACCAGAGACGTTACTGAGACGTAAGGTGTAGGGAGCGACTCGTAGAGTCTTCGTGCGAACATCGCGCCGGAGTTGTCGAGTTTATTCTGGAGGACGGGAGGCTCACACGCGGCGAGATCTTCGTAGAGGTAGAGATCTTTCAGTTTTTCGTGGGAAAACATCATCGAGTTCGCGTCAAGGAATGTGAAATATCTGTCATAGAAGTTCTTGAAGAAAAGTTCGTACTCAGGCCCAAACTCCGCCAAAGCGTTATCGAGTATCTGGCCTATAACTCCGTCGTGGTTGGTTGCGAGCTGAAACCCGCTTGTCCCCGGCAACATCGCTTCGACGGTCGCATCGAACTCACGATTGATCGCCGAGAACAGAATGAAATTGAAATTCAGCGATCTCCATTCGGACATGTAGAGCGTCAAGAAGCCTCGCTTCAAGGTCTCCGGGTCGCTTCCCCGGTCGGCGCAGACTGCTGGAGTGGCAAACAAGACAAGAAGACAGCAGAAAATCGCGGCTGTGCAAAAAAATTTTGTTTTCATACTCAGAGTCCTCCCTGTGATAAATTCGGAATAGACAGATTATAATATATTATCGCTGTTCTAGGTGTTCACCCACGGCCTCCCAATAGAGTTCGGGAAGCTCCGACGTGTAAAAGAGCTTCGTTTGTTCGTTGATGAACTCGCGAACGGTCAGCTGAGTGAAGAACAGACCACGCGACACGAATATGACTCCCGCAATGAAGCAAATTATCCCGGCGACTCCGACGGCGTTTTTGACGGTCTTGACTTTCGTCTCGCTCGAAGCCTTGCCAAGCATCTTCGCCGCACGACCCCGCAGCATGAAGATCACCGCGCCGATTATCAGACACGCGAAGCTCAGGAACGGAGTCGACAGCCGCGACTTGATCCTCTCGTGGAGCTTGTCCCAGACGTTGGCTAACATTCTCTCTTCGCACTTGTAATAAAGCCCGATGAAGTCGTTGAAAGCCATGCTTCGGCTTGTCTGTTGAGGCGAGAAGTTTTGATTTTTTCGTTGGACGGCCTCGTCGAGGCTTCGCAGGAACGCCCGCAGGAACACGACATAACCGGCGTGAAACTTTCGGAATATGCTCGCGAGAATTTTTCGGATCACGTCGTCGTGGTTGAACGCGAGCTGAAAACTTTTCGTGCCGGGCATCATTGTGGCTGTGTAGGTCTCGAAGTCGCTGTTGATGGCCGCGAACAGTCGATAGTTGAGGTTGAAGAGCTTCCACTCGGAATTGTAGATTGCCATGAACTCATCTTTAGAGAATCCGCTATTGAGGTCAGAAGCGCAGGCGCAGGGGGCGGCGAAGATCGTTAGCAACATTGCACACAAACATAAGGAAATAGCTTTTGCTTTCATATCGTCAGCTCCTAATTCTTTAATGTAAAGGCTTTCACGCAGGCGTTGGCTCTGAGTGTGTGGCCGTCCGTCCATTTCTTGCCGTCGTTTGAGAAGTAGCTTTCGCGCTGGTTCACTGCGACATTCTCAGAATATTTCGCAACGACGCTCTCGACAGGCATGTAACTCCCGCCAAGCTTTACGACGATCGAGAAATATTCGCCGCTGTTCAGTGAGATTTTCTCAGGCAGCGTTATTGTGTGATAGCCCGCGTATTTGGCTCTGCCTTTCGAGCTTGCGACTAAGCTCCCGGAGGTCGGCGAGGCCGGGAATTTTTTGCCGTTGACGTAAGCGTAGACTTCGTAGTCGAGATTGTTCGATGGCGTGTAGAATGCGGCTTCGATGAGCTTCTCTCCAGATCCGTCAGCCTTGAAGACGTTCGCGCCCCACGAGTATCGAACGGAGCTGCACCAGCCCAAGTCGTCATAGCCGTAATGTTTGAGCTTCGCGTTGCTCTTCTCGACGATGAAAGCCGTACCGCCGAAAGTCTTTTGCTCGTAAGAGAGCCAAAAATATCCGCCGTTCGTGCCTCGGGTCGTGCCCCAAGAGTTTTTCACGAGCCACGCGCCATTCTTCGAGGGCTTCGGTGAGAAGTTCTCGCGTGAGAAATTGTCGTCCCAGCCGGCAATCGCGACGATATGATTGACTTCATCGCCGTGGTCATTGTTGAAGTATGTATAATATTTGCCTTTCGTGTGATATCTCATTGGATCGCTGTACATGTTCACGACGATCGCGCCGTGGTTCATGATCAAGTCCTTGCGGATATCTTGGCCGGGGTCGACGTTGGCGGGCATGAAGAACGCTTCGCGAAGTCTCATTGAACGTTTGAAGCTCTCGGGAAATTTTTTCAGCAAAGCTCTTCGTTCAAGATAGCTCATGCTGGTGGTGTAGCGCAGGAGGTTATCATTGACGGGGCCGGACAGCCGCGACATGAACGCCACTGACATGAAAGCATTGCCCTCGAGGCCAAGAGTTCCGATGTTCTTCTTCGACGTGAAAGTCATCGACCTCGTGGGGTGCATGTAAGAGAAGAAAGCGAGGTGCATCTCCGAAAGGTCGGGTGTCTTGCCGAGCTTCTGTGTCAGCCAGTTCGACTCCATGGCCGCAATCGACGCGAACGCCCAGCACGGGCCGGGGATACCTTGATTTTTCACGCTCGTGATCCGTCCGTAGTCTCGGAGATCATAACGAGCCGGGAAAGCTTCAGCGCAGCTCGCGGCAGATAAAATTAAAATCGCAAGTAAAAATCTCTTCACGTTAAGCATTTTTGAACAACATTCCCATCAGCTTCAGAACTTCACTGCCTCGATCGCCGGGCTTCTTCATGATCTCTTCGGGCGGGGTCTGTTCGTCCTCGTCGAGCTTCAGAAACTCGCAAAGGATCGAATTAACTTCGGGATTGTTGCCGAACTCCGGCATAAAGCTCACGATATCCAGCACCAAATATTTCACGCTCTTTCGCTCATTCTCCGACAGCCATGCGCACATGAACTCGCCGTAATAATCTGGGCCGTACTGCGTCGGGAGGTCGAGCAGCCTTTGAGCTTCGAGCCTGATGTTGTCCTCGTCGCTCAACACGAAGAAATCATTCATTCGCTGTCGTAGCGGCTCGAACACTCTATCCTCGTCGGCGGCGATCGACGCGCAAGTAAATTCCAAGATGAACGAAGCCACCCTGTAATTCAGCGAGAGCTGTGTCCCCGGCGCAAGCTCCACGAACAAAATTTTATCTTCCCAATTGTATTCGCGGCCCGATATCCCCAAGTCCGGCAAAATCTGCCAACCCTCGACCTGCGCAGTGTCAACGATGGCTTTGCGTTCCTTGCCGGAGAGCTTCGCGTTGCGGGACGTGTCGAACTTCATGACCTCGCCGAGCTTGCCGAGCGTCGTTATTAATGGAAGATCGCTGCCTTCAGGGCGCAATGTCGCTACGAAGCCTTCAATGTCGGGACGGTCTTCGATGTTCGCGAGGTTGACTTCAGGCTCAGGCGGCTTGTGAGCGGTCAGGAAGACTTCCCACGAGTCCAAAAGCGGCTTGAAGATGTCCAACCTCTCGAAGAAGTCCGGGATCTCGACGGGGTCGTTATCTTTCTTGCCGAGGGTTATTGACGGGTTAGCGGGTTTGTAGTCGATCTTGAGAGTCTTCGACGGCTTGGCGAGGATCAGTCCTCCCTTGCACAAGTCTTTGTATATCGGCGTGAATGTCGCTAGAGCTTCGTCGGAGTGTGAGATTTGAGGCTCGCCCTCGCGATGAAGCTTCTCGCATGTCCGAATGACAGTGAACGCGACAGCCGACGGCAACGGCAACATCGAATTGGCGTACGAGTTCAGCAAGATATCGAGCAACCCTTCGGGGACTTTGTTGAGCCTCCTGCACAGCCCGAGGAGATCTTCATCAGGCAGCCAGACTTTTATCGCGAGCCACGTTATGAAGTTGATGAGGTTGTCGCTCAGCACGTCCCACCGCATCAGCGGGATCAGCCTGAAAGCCTCGTTGATGCAAAGGCCAAGATCCAACTTGTCAACGATCGTTCGACGTTCGATCCCGTAGAGCCATATTGTCGGGTAGCAAATGTGTAACGGCGGCTGGATCCTCGCGCCCGCGAGCCACGTCAGATATATTCCGCGCTGTAGAGGTGTCATAGCTGCGTAGGACTCTGCGCCGTCAGCTGGCAACTCGTCGCCGGGCTTTGGGAACTCGACAGGCAACGTAACATCTACGCAAGACGGTTCGGGGGTCGCACACTCGCCGTTCGACCAGTAAGCCACTGCGCCGGGCACGGTGATGTTATCGAGCTGAATATTTCCGGAGCGTCCGCACCATCGGAGCAAGTTGACCTGCGCTTGAGATTTCTTTTTCGGCTCTGTTGAAAGTCCGTAGGGAGACTCCTCGCCCGCCGGAGCGTGAGCCGAGTACGTTGCGCCTGAAGCGAGTTCGGGAGACGTTACGGGTCTGGCCGAGAGGACGAAATCCTGAGCTTCGGCTTCGTCTTCGCTGTCCGGGAGATCCAACGAGGCGGGATCAGTTGGCGGAGCATCATGAACTTCGCTTTCGGTGTGAGCCTGTTTCGACTGTTGACGGAAGAACGCGCCGACCGCCACAACAACGAACAGACCTATTACTAAATAAAGCATCGCTGAAATTTTGCCTGCCTTTTCGTGAAATGTGATTGTTCGCTCAAATTATAATATAATTGCAAGCGATTCAACCATTTATCTAAGTAAGGAGGTTTTTGCATGTACAAGCTGAAGAAATTTCGGTTTGCTTTATTGTGTGTTGCGTTGACGCTATCGTTGTGCGCAACTTCCGCGGGTGCCGTTACCCCCCCCCCAAAGAGTCGGCGAAAGATAATCTAGCGGCTCAAGCGGCTCCGTTGTCTCCGTCATTCATACAGTGGCAACAGGAACAACAGAGGCAAAAAAATCCAAATCTTCAAAAAGATTCAAGCTCAAAAGGGACGGACGCACCTAACAAGATACTCGGAGGTTACATTCCAGACCCTCAGGATCTCTCGCATTTGAAGAAGAACCCTCCCAAGCCCCAAGGCAGCTTCTTGATGAAAGATATGGGGCCGTCTCTGCCGGAGAAGTTCAGCCTTAGGGACGCGAACAGGCTCACGCGACATTCGCGGCGATGGAGTCGAACTACCTGACTCAGGGCTTGACGTTCGCGGGGGCTGCGCCGGATCTGTCGGAGCTTCACATGGCGTGGTTCACCTACAAAGACCCGGATCCGGGACACTCGTACAACTTTGCATTCGATGATGATCACAAGAATATTCTGGATCAGGGCGGCAACGTAACGATGAGCACGGCTTACCTCGGGCGCGGATCCGGGCCGGTGAAGGAGACTGCCATGCCGTACACCGCCGCGGGCAACGTCAGCACATGGGGCAGCGACGCGACGACGGAGTCATATGTCAACGGGAGGAAGCCTCGGGATTTCGGCTCGCCAGCAATGAAGCTTCGAGAGCGTTACGACCTCGGCGATGTCGACAGCTCCAACCGGGATCTCGTCAAAGAGATGCTGATGAAACACGGAGCCATTCAGATTTCATATTGGGCTGGCGCGGGAGCTTATTCGCCCGAGGGCAACGGGACATACGCATACTTCAACAACTACAGCACGTACACCAATCACGCTGTCTGCATCGTCGGCTGGGACGACACCTATTCAAAGACCAACTTCGCGAACCAACCGACCACTGACGGCGCGTGGCTTGTCCGCAACTCGTGGGGAGAGGACTGGGGCAACGAAGGATATTTTTACATGTCCTACGAGCAGTATATCGCGCGTGCGACGGTCTTCATTGTCGGCAAAGAGAACCCGAACGAGAAATATTACCAAAATCAGCCGTAAAGCCCTCGACTTTAGTCGTAGG